>JABDHD010000206.1 GCA_013285685.1 Bacteroidota bacterium | reverse complement strand
ATAAAGGCGAGAAAATACCGATCAGTATCGAAAATCATAAGCCTTACCTGCTGGCCAAAGTACACCTGCCGGATGGAAGCGTGAAAGAGAGCAAAATGGTTATCGACCTGGGAGCCGGACACCCAATGTCGCTGGATAAGTTCGCGAACGCGCACCAACTTACCTGGAATTACATTATGGCCAATTTAGGTATGGGCTTTAATGGCCCGATAAATGGTTACCTGAGCAGGGTAAATGAGATCGATATCGGAAAATATGATATAAAGAACCTGATCTCATCTTTTCCGAAAGACGATTCGGTAAAAATGTTAATGGATGCAAAGCGCGACGGCAACCTTGGGCTCGACTTGCTTAAACGGTTTACAGTTGTTTTTGATTACCCGGGAAATGCCATTTACCTAAAACCCGGCCAAACACTCGAGGACCCATTTGAACATGATATGAGCGGGCTGGAATATTACGCCACCGGCGACGGCTTTAAGCGTGTTATCATCAGCAGGGTTGAGCCCGGGTCGGCCGGGGATGCAGTTGGGCTGGAAAAGGACGACGAAATTGTTTCCATCAACTTAAAGCCCATAGCCAATATGAGCCTTGGAGAAGTCGATGACATCTTCAGGTCAAAAAACGACCGAAGCTTGTTGCTTGAGGTTTATCATGATAAGAAGTATGACAACGTCATTTTGACGTTGAAAAGACGGATATGAGATTTATTTCGGATTTCGGATGTTCGATTTCGGAATTGTTTAACTCGGAATTCGGAAGGTCGATTGCGGAATGATTTATCGGTAAGTGAAGATACGCAAATCGCAAATCCGAAATCCGAAATTAGTTCACTTCGAGTTGATCCTTCGACGGGAACGCCGGAAATGCCCCATGAGGCTCACTCTGATACCAAAACACTACCGATGCAATATCGTCCTGCAATGGCATATACCGTCCGTCCGAATGCCAGCCCAGGTCTTGGATAGTTACCTTCAAATCCTTGTCGAAGCGTATCGGGTCGGCAATGTGCCAGCGATACAGGCCGAAGCGCTGGGCAATGCCGTAGTGTCCATCTCCCCTGATCACTTGCGGCAGCCCGGTATATGGGCCGCTAAATACGGTGTATTCGCTGGATTCGCTGCCATCCGGCTTTTTCTGCATGCTGTCAAAATCGTAAGCTCCGCAAAAATAGTCCTCCGTGCCCGTGCCGTTTATTGTTGGGAACTGGGTATCGCCGTCCATATAAAATTTAATCTCACCTTCGCCCCACCAGCCATTTTTATTTGAACCGTAGGCCAGGTAGGTACCCACGTATTGCCCTTTGCCTTTTATACTATCCACCAAAACATAATTCTTTTTAAAGGGCAGCGGATTTACCCGGCGGAATTGCGCGTGAAAATAGCCGGCATCCTTAGGTATATCTGTTAATGTATAATCTACCTGGTAATAAAGCACCATATCTTCATTATCGATGTTTTCCATGGTAATCCTGCATTTTTTTCGAAAAGGCATCGGCCAGTAGCAGTTTAACCCGCTGCCTGGGTTTACAACAACCGCCAGTGACGTTACCGGTGCAAATTTACCCCAGCCCATGCAGAAGAAATCGCCAACAGGCACTTCAACAGATGGGGTAGTTTCATCGTCCCAGTAAAAACGCAATATCGAATAGCGCCAGTTACCCGTTGGTGTCATCCAAATGTGCTGTATGGCGCCGGAGCCATCAATTTCTGCAACCGTATAAGTGGTATGCTTTTTTATCACCACGCTTGGGCTAACTTTCCAGGTTTGGCCCAGTTCCTTTGCGGGGCCCTGGCCCGTGCCGGTTGTGGCCATGCCACCTTTCCCTTTTTCGCCGTTAAAATTTTCGGGACTTATGGAGCACGTTTGCGCATCCGATAAACGGTAAAGATTACCGAGGTTAACGCCCAGGCCATTAAATTTTTCCTGGGCACGGACTGACAAAGCCACAAACGCTATTACGAAAGTGAATAAGATTGACCTTTTCATATGGTGTACAATTAGTTGGCTATATTATGTTAGCATTCGCAGATTTGACAACCCCGTATGTACGGGGTTGTCAAATCTAATCCAGGTTATAAAACTCCACTGCGTTTTGTCCCCAAAAGCCTGCCTGTTCGTCCGAGGACAACGTTGAAGTATAATTTTTTACAACCGAAAGCATTTGCTGGTACCCACCAGCTACGTTACACACCGGCCAGTCGGAGCCAAACATGACGCGTTTTGGGCCGAATGCTTCAAAGATCACATCCAAATAGGGCTTAAAATCGGACAAAACCCAGTTGTACCAATCAGCTTCGGTTATCATGCCCGATACTTTACAATATACATTGGAGTACTGGGCTATATTACGCATACCCTTTTCCCATTTGTTTATATTTTTGTTTTTAATGTCTGGCTTCGCGATATGATCGATGACCAATTTAGTACCGTCAAATGTTTTTACAAACTGGAAAGTATAGCCCAGTTGGTCTGGAAAAATCAGGATATCATACGTAAAATCGTGACGCTTTAACATTTTTATCCCGTTCATA
>JABDHD010000205.1 GCA_013285685.1 Bacteroidota bacterium | reverse complement strand
CGGATAAAAAATGAGTTTCTGACTGTTGACAAAGGTTGCCGGGCCGGCATAATGTTAAGTTAATTTGCTGACAAATTCATGTCAGTGAAATGGGTTAACACAGATGTTGCAGGCTTTCCATGATTTTCATGTTAAATAATTGATTATCAAGTATTTAAAATAAGGTTAACATTGAAATATGTTAAGTTGTGTTAACCCTTTTTTGTGATTTATGGATGCGCGTTGCCGGGTACATTCACACTCAACGATCAAATACTATTATCATTGGCAAGCAAAGGTCAAATTGAAATTCTTTTTATGAACATGCGATAAAAGGTGTTGACACGACACTAGTCGCCGGCGACAAAAATTAGAAGATTCGATTTTTAGCCGGGCCTGTTTACCGGGGTCATTAAAGGTCATTATGCTATCGATGAAGAAATTTATAGTTGTAATTGTAATACTTTCTGTAATAGCGGTGGTGGCTTACGTCAAACTCAGCGCCGGTAAATCTGCCGACCCGCGCGGTCCCGCGTATGCCGGCTCGTTAACGTGCGCCAGGTGCCACAGCGAAGTCTACCACTCGTATCTGCACACCGCACATTACCTGGCGTCTTCAGCTGCCTCATCAAAAACTGTCCACGGAAGTTTTTCTGCCGGATCTAACACTTTTGAATTTGATCACACGCGAAAGATCGTCATGCAAAAAAAGGATAGCGGGATGTTTCAAACCTATTTTGTCAATGGAAAAGTTAAGGAAAGCCATCGCTTTGACATTGTTTTTGGCGGCGTAAAAGGCGAAAGCTATTTGTACTGGAAGGGCGATGGACTTAACCAGTTGCCTATTTCCTACTATGCCAAACAGGATGAATGGTTAATAAGTCCGCGATATGCCCCGGAAGTGGTGGACTTTACCCGCGTAATTACCAGTCGTTGCCTGGAGTGCCATGCTTCCTATATTGGCGATCAGCCTGATGCGCCGCAAGGACTGGACGGTGTGGAACTATTTAATAAAAGTTCGTTGGTTTACAGTGTGGACTGCGAGCGCTGCCACGGGCCGGGGGCGCAGCATGTCGATTTTCAAACCCATAACCCTCAAATAAAAACCGCCCGTTTTATAAGCACCTATGCATCCTTACCCAGGGCGAGGAAAATAGAAGTATGCGCGGTGTGTCATTCCGGCAATAAAAGCGAAATGCTCCGTTCAACCTTTTTCTTTAAGCCAGGCGATACGCTCGCTAAATTTAAAATAGCCGGTTTTTACAGCCAGGTAAATGATACCAGCCATTTGGATGTGCATGGCAACCAGGTGCAATTATTGCAGAGCAGTAAATGTTTTATCTACAGCAAAATGGATTGCGCAACCTGTCATGATGTGCATCAAAATCAGCGTGGCAATGTAGCTTTTTACACGCAGAAATGCCTTAGCTGTCATAGTGCGGCTAATCACAATTATTGCAAAATGGCGACGGTATCAAATTCCGCGCTCATCAAATCAAATTGCATTCAATGCCATATGCCGGCTTTCGCCTCCCAGGCAATCGTTGCGCCAAATATGAACAAAACATATAGCGCCACTATAGCTGTTCATACCCATCATATTGCTATCTATCCGCAGGAAGCGAAAAAAATATTATTGATGTTTGGTAAATGAAAAATCCCGTGAGCATAAGGAGGGGCAAAAAGCAAAGGCCGAACCTATAAGAGCGTATTTGAAAATCAAAAGATCTCCAAGACGTCCCGTACGTACGGGACGTCTCTACAGTGCAATGAACTGATAAATAAATTTCAAAAGCATTTTTAAACAGGCTCTAAGTTTCCTTAAGTAAACAACACTGAAAGCAATAAAAAATGCCGTACGCCAATTGGCGTACGGCATTTTTTACCGTGATAATTGCGGTTTTTTAATAACCGGGATTCTGAGTCAAGTTAGGATTCAAACCTATTGAACTAACCGGGATAGGTAATATGTCCTTATTGGCGGGAAGGGATGTATTCCAAACGCCGTGCGTCTTTCCATCAGCAGTCGGTCCGTATGGATAAACTATCTGGTTTGTATTACCGGCTACAGTACCATATTCTTGTTGAATAAAAGCCGCCGCCACACCCGGGCCAGCCCTGCGCAAATCATAAAAAGTAGAATATTCGGCAGTAAGCTCATGCCTGTATTCACTGTAAACCATTTGCAAAGGATCAGTAATAGGTGTAGTTGGTTTGCCATCCCAGGTCAGGCCGTCCTGCATAACTGTGGGCGCGGTGCCGCCCCAGGCGCGGTTTCTCACTGTTTGGATGTCGGCTAATCCGCCGGTTACGTCGCCGGTTCTTATTTTACATTCTGCCCTGTCTAACAAAACTTCGGCATAGCGCATCATTATCTGGTTCTGACCGCCGAAAATCGCGCCCGATCCATTTGCCCCGGTAAGGGTTGGATCGCGCCATTTTTTTGCATCGTAGTATCCTGAGCGAGGCGTACCATCAGTTCCGTACCAGGGGTGGGCAATCGTTCCGCAGGTGTTGATCGGATGGCCATTGCCGTCTGAGTAAACTGTGGGGTTACTTTGGTAATTCGCCTGTACCACCGCATAACCTTGTATGCCGCCCCATTTGGCAATAATAT
>JABDHD010000204.1 GCA_013285685.1 Bacteroidota bacterium | reverse complement strand
AAACTCGAATTTTGAAATCGTTTTCCACCCTTCAGGTATAACTTCGAATGGCTTACCAACCTGTTGGGTAACTGCAATTAACACCGCTTCCTCCTTTAAAAGAGTTTGTATATTATTTTTCTCGAAACAATTAAAAGTTGCTCCAATCGGAATCTCTAATTCTGAATAGAAACAAAATAAGTCAAGTGTGCGGCGTTCATCTCCTTTTACCGTAAACCCTTTATCTATTAATTTTTTTGATCCAGCACTTATAATTCCACTGACCCTCACCTGATAGCGAGAGTTTTTCCAATTGGAAAACATTTCCAGCGAATCTTTAAGACAGTCGGTTACATATTCAACAAAAGTCCAAAAGTCGCCATTGTCCGCCCGCCTAAGTAAAGAGTAATAATTTTGACTATCACCCAATCTTATAATTGCGGGCGGAAACCCACTTTTCATCAAAATCAAATTCATCAAAATCCGTGACAAACGTCCATTGCCATCATCAAAAGGATGAATAGAAACAAACTTGTGATGGAACAATGAAGCAACTATCACGGGATGAATTTCTGAATTTACAGAAGCGTCGTTATACCACTTCATCAATTCCCGCATTCTGGCAGGCGTTTCTTCAGGTGTGGAATAATAATGAATTTCGCCCGTGACGGTTTTTAAATGGTTAGGTAAAATTTTGTACTCTCCTAAGGTAATTCGTTTGCTCGTTGGGAGTCCATCGGCAGTTTGAGCTGGTATGTCATAAGGCTCAACCATGATCATTTTATGCAAATTCCGTATGTCTGCTTCTGATATTGGCCGGGTATCTTTTGCGACTGACAGCAGGAAATTTATGGCTTCATTATGTCCCCGAATATCAAAATGATCTTTTAACGGCTTACCTTTTGCAATAGTACCTTCCATTAAAAAAGCTTTGATTTCGTTATAGCTTAATTTATTACCTTCAATTGCATTTGAATGAAAGTTCCAAGCTAACCGAAGCGTTTCCATTATCCGCCCCTCCACGTCGTCGGGCAATGGTCGCATATCGTCGGTTTGCTTTTTCAATGCATCAACCTCATACAATATGTCTGCTTTGCTGAATTCGATCTCGAGTTCCAGGTTCATATTTTAAAGATAGGAAATTATGAGTTAGTCCGAAAGAAGGAGAAAAATAGCAGTAACGAAACGGCAAGACTTACCTTTTTGGATTACTTACTAAGTCTGGTAAGGCCCAAAGTCGATGAGATTTTGGCCTTTTTGTGTAAAATGGGTTATTAATGTTTATCGGGTTTAATAAACCTATCTTGGCAATGAAATTTTATCCTATCCATGCAAACATTCCCGTTCTATGAGCACCATACTTTTGTAAGCAGCCTGCCAGCTGATGAGTTGATGAGCAGATTATCCGGAAAATTTGCTGAAGAAACACCAACGGACGAGCATTTTATAAAAGGGAAAACTAAGGCCTTTATTTTTAAGTTCCACAGGGTCATTGCCTCGGGTTCGCGAAACTCATTTAACCCGATTTGCTATGGGGAAGTTATACCCGGCGAAGGTAAAAAAGCAACCATCCATATAAAAATGCGGATCGCTTACCCGATTTATATACTTTGGATCATCATCTTTTCGATGACAGTTTTTGGGCACATCACTTTAACTTACGGTTCATTTCAAACTGATGGTGTAACGGGCGTGCTTTTTGCAACAGGCATAATGGCCTTATTTTATGGCGCTCATTATCTTTTCTACCAGTTTGGATTTAAACGCAGCACCAAAAAAACGACGTTGCTTTTGGCGCCCTACTTAGATTTGAGACCCATAAAAGTAGAAAGACGATAAAGAAATTTGAACTTCAGGAACTTTCCCGTGCCTTCCTGTAAACGTTCGTTTCGAAATGCAACGCTGACTCTTCACACTTTACCTCGCTGAATTCCTTATTGTCCTTTAAAAACTTTGAAGGGCTGACGCCGAACATCTTTACCATCATTTTATGGAAATGGCTGCTGTCGGTAAACCCGGCATCAATGGCAGCATCGTTTACCGAAAAACCGGCCATGATTTGGTTGGTGGCAAATTTTATTTTGTTCCACAGGATGTACCGGTACAGGGTGATGCCGGTTACTTCGCTGAACAGGGCACGCAGCCGGCTTTCGGATAAACAGGCTTTGTGTGCCAGCATTTTTATCGATAATTTTTCGGGGTGTGCGGTTGAAATGATTTGCTCCACGGCTATAACGCGCTTATCGGTCCGCCTGACAGGAATATCGAGCGACAAGCTTTCCAGTATCCGGTTGACTAACTTTTCGAGCAGCGTCGGGTCCGAATGCAACAGCGCCTGTTCCACGTCGTTAGCGTTAACAAAATGAAAGATATTTAAATCAAGCGGGCAAACTTCATTGTCGCCTAAGTATTTTGATTTTATTGCCTCCGCGATGCTTGTTGCCGGATCGAGATAGACAATTAGTTGAACGCTATTTTTTGTATCTAATTGATGAATAACGTTCTCGCGGATGATCAGGCTTTTATACGTTTTCCATGCTTCGCCTTTTACCTTCAGCCTGAAATCGGTATGGGTATCCAGCACCAGCTGCATGGTATTATGGCTGTGAAACGAGGTAAGGTGCGACGCATAGAAAAAAGCCGCAACGCCGT
>JABDHD010000203.1 GCA_013285685.1 Bacteroidota bacterium | reverse complement strand
CATACTGCCTACGTTTTTGGTTTCGAAATAATAACCAGTCTGCGGCGGTACGGGGATGTTTAGCAAAAATCCGCTCGACTGCCTGTAAAACCAGTCAGCAGTTACCGTAAGGTCGCCATGTAAAAAGGCGATATCAGTGCCGATATCGGTAGTGCGGTCAACTTCCCAATGCAGGCTGGGGTTGGGCGGCTGAGTTGAATAAATACCCTGCTGGAACACTTTATCGAACGCATAACCATTGTTGCCCGATGTTGTTGCTGCAGTACCTGCGGCATATAACGCTTCGTAGGCGAAATCGGGGATGGCGCTCTGGTTACCTACCAGGCCGTAGCTGCCCCTGAAATTCAGGTCGGATATCCAGTCAGCGTCTTTTAAAAACGATTCTTGTTTTGCCGCCCATTTTAAAGCGCCGGAAGGGAATACGCCATATTGATGGTCGGGTGCGAATTTAGATGAACCATCCCTTCTTACCGTTGCGGTCAGATAATACCTTCCTGCATAGTTATAATTTGCCCTTGCAAATTCCGATGCCAAAGTGGTGATCAGCTGGCCGTTGCCGCCTGGCGTAAAACTGGCCGGCGAACTTTGATCTAACGCCTGGATAACGTTGTTAGGAGGTATACCGCTGCCGGCCATGTAATTGTTGGTTTGATCCTGTTCGGTATAACCTGCTACAAAATTTATGGTGTGCCTGCCAAATGTTTTGTCGTACGATATCGTATTTTCCCATAGCCAATCGAATGTGCTGTTGATATTCTGCGAATAAAAGGCCGCTGATGCTGCTCCCGCCTGGGCGCCATACTGGTTAACTAAGCGGTCATCCTCAGGCTGAAAATAAGAGCCTGAAAAACCGTTATAGTTTATACCGGCGTTTGTTTTAATTTTAAGCCCATCAAAAATCGTAGCTTCCAGTGAAGAACTGGTTAGCATATAGTTGGTTACGTTTTGGTATTTATCGGTATTTATACTGTAAACGGGGTTGCTGTATTTTGCAACGTAAACATATATAGGGTTAAAAAAGCCATAATTGCCTTTGCCATCACTGATCTGGTTGGTAGCACTATTACCACCGTCAAGCGTGGGCGGCAGTTCGCTCACACCGATTAACGAACCGGTACCATAGGGATTATTTGCATTTTGGTAGCTGTATTTTACACTTGTTGATGATTTTAACCATTTTAAGGGTTGATAGTCTGTATTGTTACTCAATGATATCCGCTGAAAGAATGACCCTAATACAATACCTTTTTGGTTATAGTAGCCAATTGAAGTTGCGGATTGCACTTTGTCGCTGCCGCCGCGTATGGCCAGGCTATAGTTTTGGGTTAGGCCGGTATTGTAAATCGCATTTTGCCAGTTGACATTAGTAAGGGATGACGGGTTTGCCCATGCAGAAAATGTTTGAAAACTGCCGTTAGACGCAGCCGCCATCTGGTTTGCCAGCGTGGCGAATTGGTCTGCATTTAACACACTATATTCTTTCGGCCTGCTTTGAAAGGCTTCATACGAATCTAAAGATACCTGGACGCCGTTTTTTTTGCCCTTTTTGGTGGTGACGATAACAACACCGCTGGCAGCCCTTATACCATAAATGGCCGTGGCTGATGCATCTTTTAAGATGTCTATTGTTGCAATATCGTCGGGATTGATGCTGTTAATATTACCGGCTTCAAGCGGGTAACCGTCCACCACATACAGCGGGGTATTACCGCCGTTTGCCAGGCTGCCGGTGCCTCTGATCTGTACGTTGATGTTGCCACCAGGCGCGCCGTCGTTGCTGGTAACCTGCACACCCGCGGCGCGGCCCTGCATAGCCTGGTCTAAAGTAGTAACCGGCACTTCTTCAATTTGCTTGGCGCCAATCGAACTGACAGCTCCTGTTACGTCCTTACGTTTCTGTGTACCGTAACCTACGGACACCACGGCAACTTCGGTTAAAGTATTAACATCGGGTACCAGCTTCACATCAAGCGTGCTGTTGCTGCCAACAGCTACCTCCTGGCTCACGTAGCCGATGTAGCTAAAAACGAGCGTTGCATTTGCGGGAACCGATAAGCTAAACGCGCCGCTGACGCTGGTGAGTGTGCCTGTGGTGGTTCCCTTTATTTTTACGCTCACACCTGCAAGGGGATCTCCATTGTCGGATGAAGTTACCTTACCGGTTATTTGCCGGTTTTGTGCAAATGAATTAAAGCTTATTCCTACAGTTAACAGGAGCAGCAGTATAGCCCCCCTGAACTTGATCAATTTGTTGTTCAGTACATCTTTCATCATACTAAATTGTTATTTGGGATAGATTTGAATGTTTTTGGTTGATTATGTTGTTTTTAATTTTACAAACCGCTAAAAGGAGCCAGCGAACAAGCCTTCCGGCTAATCGTTATTCAGCGTTTGCTGGTTCCCGCAGCGCCAATTCTGCGGCGCAGGAACGGTGTGCCGGTCAGCCGGCCCGTTTTCGAAAAAAATGTGCGTTTTTGATACTGGGGGTTTTCTCCATAATTGATAATTTTAAGCAGTTAAGTAATTGGTTTGACCTACTGTAAATAGCGCACAGTAATTAGAATGTGAAATTATCGGAGTAAAGCCAACCTCTGTAACAGTTTTGTTGCTATTTATACCACAAATGTTTAATTGACATTATACATTTGAAA
>JABDHD010000202.1 GCA_013285685.1 Bacteroidota bacterium | reverse complement strand
ATAACGGGCAATATCATGGTGCTTTCAGCTGGGATAAATTATCCTATCTGCCGGAGATCGACTTATCAAAAACCGGGCTTTTAGCCTGGGGCGATTCCATTAATCCCCTGGCGGCCGCGGTAAAGTGCTGCTGGCGTTATACCACCGTTTCGCCTACGTATCTTCACGAGCTTTCCATCAGTTCAAACGGGCTTGAATTTTTGTTTCATTTGGAAGGACAAAAGGGGCAGGGCATCATTAATGGTATTGACACTGAAATTTGGGACCCTAAAAAGGACCCGATGATTCCGAATAATTTCTCCATCAAACAAATAACCAAAGGGAAACAGGCCAATAAAGCAGCGTTGTGCGAGCGTTTCGGGCTCTCGGCGGAGAAACCGCTGATTTCGTTTATTGGCCGCCTGGTTGGCGAAAAAGGCGCCGACCTGTTGGCCACCGCAATGGAAGAAAGCTTTAACGAGCATCCAAATGGCTTCAATTTCCTGCTTTTAGGAGCGGGTGAAAAAGATGTGGAAAGGGAACTTGTTGAATTAAAGAACTTTTATGGCGAGCAGTGTAATGTATTTATTGGGTACGACGAATCCTTAGCGCACCTGATCTACGCCGGGTCGGACTTTTTGCTGATGCCCTCGCGAGTTGAACCCTGCGGGCTTAACCAGTTGTATGCTTTGCGTTATGGCACTTGCCCTATTGTTAGGCGTACCGGCGGTTTGCGGGATACTGTAATTGATTTTGGCGACGAAGGCGGCTACGGTATTTGTTTTAACCAGGCAAGTGTTGAAGATATTTGCCACTCGGTAACCCGCGCCATAAAACTTTATGCCAACCAGCTGCATTTGCAGCATTTACAAAAATTAATGATGGCGCTCGACTTTTCATGGGATCGGTCGGCGAAGGAATATATAACTCTTTACGAAAGCTTAACTCAAACAACATGACCTCGAAAGTAATTTGCATTGTGCTTGGCGGCGGCCAGGGCAGCCGGTTATCTCCGTTAACCGCAACACGTTCAAAACCCGCAGTACCAATTGCCGGTAAATACCGTTTGGTGGATATTCCTATTTCCAACTGCCTGCATTCGGGCATTCACCGGATATACGTTTTAACGCAATTTAATTCGGCGTCGTTAAACAAGCATATCAAAAACACCTATCACTTTAGCAACTTCAGCGAGGCTTTTGTGGACATCCTGGCGGCAGAGCAAACCCCGTCAAATGTATCCTGGTTCCAGGGAACGGCCGATGCGGTAAGGCAAAGTTTCAAACACCTGGAAGTGCACGAATTTGATTATGTACTCATCCTCTCAGGCGACCAGCTGTACCAGATGGATTTTGAGGATATGATCGAGAAGCACATCGAGATGGATGCTGATATATCCATCGCCACTATACCCGTACATGTGAATGACGTGCCCGGGTTCGGCATCATGAAAACCAATGCAGAAAATTGGATCACTTCATTTATCGAAAAGCCAAAAAGCGGTTTTGAGAACTGGGTGTCGGAAGTTAGCCCGCAAATGAAGGCCGAGGGCCGCCTTTACCTGGCCTCGATGGGTATTTATCTTTTCAACAAAAACATGCTTTATGACCTTTTGAATGGAAATGATAAAACGGATTTCGGAAAAGAGATCATTCCGCAATCCATCACTAACCACAGGGTATTAAGCTATCAATATGAAGGTTATTGGACCGATATTGGTACCATCCCATCATTCTTCGAGGCAAACCTGGGGCTTACTGATGATATTCCACAATTTAATTTGTTTGATAAAAACCCTATTTATACCCGTGCGCGCATGCTGCCGCCTTCAAAAATGTCGGGCACGCATGTTGACAGGGCCATCATCGCCGACGGTTGTATCATCAATGCCAGCCATATTACCAGGTCGATCATTGGTATCCGAACCAGGATAGGCTTTGGATCGGTAATCGAGAGTTGCTATGTGATGGGCAGCGACAATTATGAAACGCTTAACCAGATCGAAGAATCGCATCTGAGCCATTCGCCGTTTATGGGTATCGGCGACAGGTGTCATATCCGCAACGCCATTATCGATAAAAATACGCGTATCGGCGACGATGTAAAGATCAACGTGGGCGAACCCCTGGAGAACGGCGATTACGAAACTTACACTGTTCAGGATGGGATAGTGATTGTAAAAAAACGCGCTGTGATCCCCAACGGAACCGTGATTTGATGCCATTCCTGCTAAAAAACATTTTTTGAAACAGTTGGTTTATCTATAAATCAATCTTTCAAATTATGAAAAAAGCACTTTGTATGATTGCTTTAGCAGCGATCAGTTTAGGGATAGCATCCGCGTCGGTGCCGGTGAAAATATTGTCGGACACCACGAAAATTAAAACCAAAATGGCTCACCACAATTATAAGAGAAAAACCAAGGGTCCTCATACCAAAGTAAAAACCAAAATGAAGGATACCACAAAAACGAATTAATGTAAGGGAGAGCTTCGGTAAAAACGATGCTCTTCTTTTTGTAATATTTTAGTCGTTTGTCGACATTTACCCTCGCCCGCTTCGAAAGTCTGACACATTCCTTCCGCGTCAAATCTTTTCTTTACTTCGCTGCTGTCCACCAGGATAGCCGCCTGGTTTTCCACCCAACGCGGAGCCGGAAAATAAAAAAAAGAAAAATCCAAAAAAACGTAAAACAAATAGCGAAAGGCTTCGTTTGTTTCACAGGTTAAATTAATTAATCTGCAATTAAGAAACATTAGTTAAATCAAATTCAAAAAAAATGAAAAGACTATTTTGTATGATTGCTTTAGCAGCGATCTCATTCGGAAGTGTTTACGCGCACAGCAGTGTCACCACGGTTAAATCTTCAATGCAGACCGACACCACTAAA
>JABDHD010000201.1 GCA_013285685.1 Bacteroidota bacterium | reverse complement strand
GCTTCGGTTTTGCTCACCTCAAAAAAATATGCCTGGCATTTTTTATCGGGCGCAAAAGAGATACTAATTGAAGAGGCCTTAAATAAACTTGACGCCTTTAGTCCTGATGAGCCGAAAGTTAGTTTTAGCAGCAAAGAGCTGGCTTATATCCTGTATACTTCGGGGTCGACAGGTAAGCCGAAAGGTGTTCAAATAAGACATTATAACCTGGTCAACTTTCTGCTGAGCATGCAGCAAGAACCCGGCATGAACGCTGAAGACAAAATATTGGCCGTTACTACCATCTCATTCGATATAGCAGGCCTCGAGCTATACCTGCCGCTGATTTGTGGGGCCCAGTTGATAATTTCAAATTCGGAAACTTCAAAAGACGGAAGACTATTGCTCGACCTGGTTAAGGGCGAAAATATCAGCTTTATGCAGGCCACGCCGTATACCTGGCGCATGATGCTGGAAGCCGGCTGGGAAAACAACCTGCCATTAAAGATCCTTTGCGGAGGCGAAGCGCTTCCCCGCGATCTTGTAAATAAGCTTACCCGGCGCAGCAGTGCCTTATGGAACATGTACGGCCCAACCGAAACCACCATTTGGTCGACGTTGAAATTAATTTCGAGCGATGACGATATTTCCATCGGGAAGCCGATTGCCAATACCCAGGTTTATATACTTGACGAACAGCTCGACAGCCTGATCGATGGATCTGTTGGCGAAATATTTATTGGCGGTGAAGGTGTTGCCCAGGGCTATCTTAACCGGCCCGATCTGAGTACGGAGCGCTTTATCGATGATCCTTTTTCAAATATCGCCGGGAGCAAAATGTATCGCACAGGCGATCTTGGCCGAATAAACGAAAACGGCGAGATATATTGCCTGGGCCGGATCGACCACCAGGTTAAGGTAAGGGGGTATCGCATCGAACTGGAAGAAATTGAACACGCATTATTAAAACAGGACGATGTAAAAGAGGCGGTAGTGATGGCGCGCGAAGATGTGCCCGGCGATCCGCGCCTGGTGGCATATGTTGTCTTAAAGGCAGGCACTACGCATACCGATCAGCGAACGCTGACCTATAACTGGCAGCAGGCATTGCTGGCCGTGCTGCCTGAATATATGGTGCCCGACAATTTTGTTTTGCTGGAGGCGATACCGATCACGCCAAACGGAAAAACCGACCGGAAATCCCTGCCCAGACCTGATAGCCTGTTAGTTGGCACAGGCGAATATATTGCGCCCCGTACTGACGTGGAAAAACTGGTTGCCGAGGTTTGGCAGGAAGTAATGGGTATCCCGCAGATCAGTATATTCGATAATTTCTTCACCATCGGCGGCCGTTCTTTGGCGGCGGTGCAGATCATGGCGCGTATTGAAAAATTAACGGGAAAAAGACTGCCACTTGCCACGCTTTTTGAATATACGACCATCGAGCAATTGGCGTTGCGACTTAATGTCGACGCAAAGTCAATCACATGGGATTCATTGGTGCCGATAAAGCCGTCGGGTACAAAAATGCCCCTATATATCGTCCATGGCGCGGGTTTGAATGTATTGCTGTTCAATGCGCTGGCCATGAATATGGATCACGATCAACCGGTATTTGGCTTGCAGGCACGCGGCCTCAATGGCGTTGACGAGCCATTGGATGTAATGGAAGATATCGCCGCAAATTATATTGCCGAGATCGTAGCACAAAACCCTGAAGGGCCATACGCGCTTGCGGGGTACTCGCTGGGCGGTACAATCGCTTATGAAATGGCCCGTCAAATGATTGTGATGGGTAAGGACGTAAAACTCCTTGCCGTATTTGATACCTATGCCAAGCAAAGCGACAAATTCGACCCGTTTGTAAAAAAGATATTTAACCGGGTTTCGCTGCTTATCATGCAATTCCTGTACAGCTTTGTTCTGTTCGCCAACGACCCAAAAAGGACCATACAATATAAAAGCACGGTAATTAAACGAAGGATCATCCGTTTGTTCTGGAAAGTTAAAGGAACCGAAGAAAAACGTGAAGGCTTTTTTGCCTACGACAATGAAATAGATGAAGCCAGTGCAAAAGCTAAACGCAATTATTATCAAAAACCCTTAAATATCGCGGTTGACCTTTTCCGGGCCAAAAAGAAGACTTTTTATATGGCTGATTTTAAATATTTGGGCTGGAGGAAATTTGCGCTTAAGGGTGTAAACGTTCACGACATACCCGGCGAGCATAATACGATTTTCGCCCCGCCGCATGATAAAGAATTCGCCGTTGAGCTGCAAAAATGCCTCGACAGGGTAACATCAACCAAATAATGAAAGTATCAATCGTCACCGTAAATTTTAACCAACCAAAGGTAACCGAAGAATTACTCGCTACCATCCCGGCAAGCGACAATATTGAAGTAATCGTGGTAGACAACGGCAGTGATTCAGACCACACGGCGAAGTGGCGCGTCCAATACCCCGCGATCAAATTTATCCGGTCCGAAAAAAATCTTGGCTTTGCCGGCGGTAATAATCTTGGCATCAATGCAGCTAATGGTGAATATTTATTCCTTGCAAACAACGACACGGAATTTACACCCGGGCTGGTTGAAAAACTAACCGCTGTGCTTAACGGACACCCGAAAGTGGGAATGATCTCGCCTAAGGTCAAATATTTCAATAATAAAAACCTGATACAATATGCAGGCTATACGCCGTTGAATTTTTACACCGGCCGCAATAGCTGCATAGGCTTGCGCGAAGAGGATAAAGGCCAGTACGACAATTACACCGGGCCTACGGCCTATTGCCATGGTTCACCCATGATGGTGCGAAAAGAGGCCATTAAAAAGGCGGGCCTGATGAACGAAAACTTTTTTTTGTATTATGAAGAACTGGATTGGTGCGAGCATATTAAACGGGCC
>JABDHD010000200.1 GCA_013285685.1 Bacteroidota bacterium | reverse complement strand
GCCGAGGTAATCGGGCTGAATAACATCAGGGATATTCATTATGGCATCTGCTTCATCGGTGAACATGGCAGGCGCACCTTTTTGCTCATCGGCTTTTTCCCAATACTCGCCATTGTTAAACACTTTTGTGTCTACCTTATTGATAAAGGTATTAAATCCTTCGTCCATCCAGGCGTATTTGCGCTCGTTTGAGCCAACCACCATCGGGAACCAGTTGTGGCCGAATTCGTGGTTGGTCACTTCCCACAAGCCGCCGTCCTGGTTATCCGATCCGCAAAATACAATGCCCGGATACTCCATGCCACCCACAGTGCCCGCAACGTTGGTTGCCACCGGGTAGGTATATTCAAACCATTCGTTGGAGTATAATTCAATACAATTCTTTACGTATTCGGTCGAGCGGCTCCAGGCGTGCTGTCCCTTGGCCTCAACCGGGTAAACTGATTGTGCCAGCGCCTTTTTACCGCTGGGCAGGTTAATACGTGCTGCGTCCCACATAAAGGCCTTTGAAGCGGCCCACGAGGCATCGCGCGCATTTTTTATATAAAAGTGCCAGGTTAGGCTTGGTTTTGCGGGATAAAAACTTTTGTTGTTCAGGTCCACAGTATCCTTTATCATTATCGTTTTGTCGCTGTTGCGCGCGGCTGCCAGGCGCTGCTGCACGATGGGGGAATAAACTTCGGCCGGATTCAGCAATTCGCCCGAGCCCACCACCACCAGGTTTGCCGGCGCGGTAATGGTATAGTCTAAATCGCCATACTCCAGGTAAAATTCCCCTGCACCCAGGTAGGGTATCACATTCCAGCCGGTTACGTCGTCATAAACTTCCATGCGCGGATACCATTGGGCTATCTCATACACCCAGCCGTCTTTATAAAGTTTACGGCCCATTCGGTCGGTGCCGTATTCGGGTACTTTAAACGCGTAATCGATCTTGATCTGCAATTTGCTTCCACTGGCGCGCAGCGTATCTTTCAGCCTGATCTGCATCCGCGTATCGGTAACCAGGAAGTCCGCAGGTTCGCTTTTGCCATTCCTGATGATGTATACGTCCTTTATTTCATAACCGTTGGTGAATGTTTTGTTGTTAAAACGGCCGCCGTCAACCGGGCTGGTCGCTTCGCCGCGTGAATCTTCGCGGTAGATGTTTTGATCTACCTGCAGCCATAGGAAATCGAGCCCGTCAGGGCTGTTATTGGTATAGGTAATTAGTGTGCTGCCCGAAACGGTTTGGCTGGCGGTATCCAGGGTAACGTTTAATTTATAGTCGGCATGGTTTTGCCAGTATTTTGCGCCCGGCGCGCCATTGCCGCCGCGAAGCAGCGTTCCATCAGCGGGGTAAAATACAGCGGGAAATGCTTTGTGCTGGTCATACTTCGATGCAGTGTGTGCGGTGTCCTGGGCCTGTGCTGCAGTAAATAAGCCGCCCAGCAGCACAGTAAGTGTAGTTTTTAGTAATCTCATAATGAAGTCAGTAATTTGCCGGCAAGATAGGAATTTGTTGAATAAGTTGATTGGGTTGGATTAAGTTGATTGACGTAAATTCGGGTGTTGGCGGGCAAAGACGAACTTTTTTTCCGAGGGCAGGAGGTTGTTGACTCACGTGAACAGGTGAACACCCGCAATACCCGGCCTGTTTTCCCCAATAATTTTTTTTCAAACACATGCAACTTCTCAAAAAAAATCGTTGTCTAATAAGGCAAATAGTCCGGGACGATGGTTATTGAAATGGAAGAAATTCATCCGCAGTTGAAAGATTTCATTGTTGATTACTGCAACAGGTACAAAATTACCGAGGTTGATCCGCGCAGCCTTAGGCTGGATACCAGTATCGACCTTGACCTGGATATTGCTGATATAGAAATAGACCTGTTCCTGGCTGAATTTGCCGAACGGTTTCGCATCGACCAGTCGAAATTCAGCTGGTATAAATACGGGTACCCGACGGGTTCGGCAAGTGTAAGGGTAATAAAAGCGGTGTTTGGGTATAAGTCGAGCTGGGTTTTGGAACGAATGGTTTTTCACAACCTGGAAACTTGACCAGGCAGTAAAGGGCATCGATTACCCGGATGGCGACCCCTCAAAAGGCGCGTTGATAACTATTGAAAATTTGGAGGGCCTTGCTATGCCCGTAAGTGTGTTTGTTAAAGAAGAAAACGGAAAAACCGGGACAGTAAACCTGCCTGCAGAAATATGGCAGCGCGGGGGCACCTGGACATTCCAGTATAAATCCACCTCGAAAATTGACTACGCCATTATCGACCCTGATCATGTGCTGCCGGATATCAACCCCGAAAATAACGGCTACAGCGGGATTGCTATCGCGAAAAATGTCACAGCAGCTTCGGTAGTAAAAACCTACCTGGACGCTGTGGGCGGGGACGAAAAACTAAAGTCAGTTAAGGATCTGACCGTTTCTTCCGAAGGAACGGTGCAAGGTCTTAACGTAATACGGGTAAACGAATATAAAGGCCCCGGCAAGTTTTACCAGGATATAACGGTACCGGCTTACAATATGACCGCCTATCACGTGGTCATCAACGATGACAGCCTGAACATAAAACAAATGAACAGGCCGGTGCCGATAGCAAAAGACAATAAAGGCCCGGTTGAAGCCCGGTACAAACTTTTCCCCGAGCTTGACTTTGGTAAATCAGGTTATACTGTTCAACTTGACCCATCGCTTAAAGTGGTTGATGGTCAGCTGGCTTATTTAGTTACAGCTACTGCACCAAACGGTGTCAGGGTAAAATACTTTTACGACATGAAAACCGGCCTGAAAGTGAAACAATTTACCGACGTACCGGGCAGTACTGTAATGGAATTTGGCGATTACCGCGACATCGATACCGGCATCAAAATCCCGTTCTCCGAAAAAACCAGCGTGGTTGGGCAGCCGATAGAATTTAAGG
>JABDHD010000199.1 GCA_013285685.1 Bacteroidota bacterium | reverse complement strand
CGGCGATCCTGGCGGCCACCTCAATGGAGGGGGTAATCTCCCCGCGCTCATACCGCCCGATTATAGGCGCCGAGGTACCGATCTTTTTAGCCAGGTCATCCTGCGACCATTTTAGCTGCTTGCGTAAACCTGATAGCTTTTCCCCGAAAGTCATATTTAAGTACCTTAAGTAATCCAGTTGTGCGTAGTGTTCAGCGGGCCGCTGTCCCCGTTTTGTGTAGTGTTCAGCGGGCCGCTGTTCGAATGTCTTTGACTTCGAACGGCTATGTTTGCAGTTTATAACTGCATTACGAAATGTAAGAAAATAGATGAAGCCTGGCAGAGCGCCGGGCTTTGTTAATTATACATTTTTAGCAAAGAAATCTTTAGACTTTGCTTTGGTAGGCACCGTCGATGACACTTTAGGTAGCCGGCTTAGCCTATTCTGCTTGCTAAGCTAAATTGATTCTACGTTTCAGACCATGTAAGAAGTCATGGGTTTTGATCTAAAAGAAAACTTTAGACTACGCTTAAAGATCACGCGACAAGCGGCCGCAGAACAACAATTTTTGCAAACTTGATAATTTTAATAAGATCATTACCGTCATTGCATTGGTTATGAAACTCCCCCCGTCCGGCTAAGCGTGTCTGCAACGGTTGACTTTGGCGAAGCCTTTCAGGCAATTGAGAAACTTGATCAAAAACTTCATATTTACGTTATTAAACCAGAAGAAAAGAAAACGCCATGAGGATAAGCATTTTTATCTTTTTTATTTTTTTAGTCTCCTGTAAGCATAATGCTAAAGACAATGTGGATAACTGCCCACTCCTTCTTTTAAATGATACGGGATTTAAAACAATTCGTGCAAAGCTTCAAAGGCACATTAGTGATAGTGTAACTAACGATGAATTTATTATCAACTATAGAAAAGGTAAGTGGTGTATAAGAGACGCAAAACATCCTTGGGAAAAAAAATATTCTGAAGATTATGAAGGTATAGTAGTTGAATCATATACAAAAGATTTTGTTTTAATCTTTTGCCCCTATTCAGGAATTGTCGAAAGTTATAAGTTATTTCCACATAGATACCATGATATGTATTTGCTCGATAGGTGGGACGGAGCAACAATAAAGCATATCGCATTTCAAGGAGGCCTCGGAAATGCTGCAATATATAAAAGTGCGATATATATACAGTTTGATTCATTGGAAATACATAAATGTGCATATTAGTTACCCCTACGTCTCCGCGGAGACAACACGCTAAGCCGAGTAGTGTTGGTAGTGTATTAAAGCAGTTGGCAACTGCTTAAATAACTGAAAATCAGATACAATATTTAATGCAGAAATAGAAAACAATAAACGCGGATGGTCCGCCCCCCGGCTAAGCATGTCGTTGCTGTTGCGCGCCCCCCGCCCGGCTAAGCGTGTCGCTTGGCCGCGATAACGAAAAGTTTGATAGAATCGAAGCCTGGCTGATGAGCACCGGGCTTTGTTATTTATGGCCACAAGCTATATTCTTAAAGGACAGTATTTTTATCCGTAGTGTGGCGGCACCATGGGATGGCAACTCATAGCAACTTTTGGGCAACTTCCTATAAGATATGGTTATAATTTACAACCTGACATTGCAGGCGCCTCGCTCGTAAGATGTTACGTTTGTTAAAAGATTCTACGATGCACATTGGAAAAAACATCAGTAAAGTCCGCGAGTTGCTTGGCGTAAAGCAAGAAAGTTTGGCAGCGGCCTTGAAAATCAGTCAGCAGACAATCGCGATAAAAAGCAAATTAACAGGCATGGGTAAGCATCAAGTAACTGAATAATTTGAAAAAGACCTCATATTTTATTTATATCTTCATTTTTCCGCTGAATAAAAGGTAGATTTAATGAAAAATAACCTACAGCAAGTTATCACCCCAAAACAGTTTAAAATCAACTGAAAATCCACAAAAAATGAAAAGACCTTTTATCCTTAGTGCATTGTTTTCGCTGCTGCTCATCACTAACAGCTATGCTCAAAAAAAAGTAGCCGTAGTTACCTTCTACGCCGACAGGATGATTGGCGTAGGGGAATTTGGCGCCACAGCCACTGCGGCAATGACCCGGCTTGTTAACGACACCAGTTTTAACATGACGCCGCTGTTGCAAAGTTTTCACGAGCAATTTTTTTAACACCTACGCAACGGCATTCCCCTTTCAGTTGCTGCCCGAAGCTGATGTTACCGGTAACGCCGATTATAAAGCATTTAGCCCGGCGGGCGAATCAACCACTGGTGTTTTTAAAGATGTTTACAACCAACCTTTTAATGGGTATAAGGTGGTTATGCCATTGTTAGGCCATGCAAATGAAGATGCGCTGCTAAAAATATTCAACCAGGCCGATGGCATAATGAAGGTTTATATAGATTTTGATTTGGTTAAGATAGGTTTTGGCGGCATGGGGGTTGTTAAGGTTAACGCGCACGCCAACATAGCCTTATTTAACAAAGCGGGCGACAAAGTATTCTCCATAAAAGAAGATGCGAAATCAAAAAACGTAAGCCCGCTTGTTGGCGGAGTGCCCGTGTTAAG
The DNA here is from genome assembly GCA_013285685.1 of Bacteroidota bacterium. Taxonomy (GTDB): domain Bacteria; phylum Bacteroidota; class Bacteroidia; order Sphingobacteriales; family Sphingobacteriaceae; genus Mucilaginibacter. The sequence continues at coordinate 398 of JABDHD010000199.1, read as the reverse complement.
CGCCGACAAAATATTACCCATGTGCGAAAGCGCGTTAACAGAATTGATGACAACGCTTCAAAAAGACTTGCCCAAAATAATTAAAAAGGCCGATTCGAAATTGTAAGCCGTTAAGTTTTAAAGAACGAAGCCGCAAGTCGAAAGATTCGGGGCTTTTTTGTTTGGAGTGATTCGGGGTAAATTGTAACTCTGCTGTTATTTTAGTCCGGGATGGAACATCCGGAAAAAAGGAATCTCTGGTTCCGGTTTTAGTTAAAAGGCCGGCCGAACCCGACGACAGCCTTTGGCGCAAACAGTCGCCCCGCGGGTAGTGCGGTAAAATTTTGATGACATATAAGTTGATTCTCTGCAAACTATTGTAAATTTGATGCCAGCGCCATTCATTAATACGTCAAAAA
>JABDHD010000198.1 GCA_013285685.1 Bacteroidota bacterium | reverse complement strand
GATGCAGGAATTGCACCGCACGCGCGGCTTTAACGGCAACGTATTGGTGGCCAAACATGGCAAAATTATTTACGAAAACGCCATCGGCTGGGCCGACTACCTGCACCGTAAGGAATTAAACATTAACTCGCAATTTGAGCTGGCATCCATCACCAAAACAATCACCGGCACCGCCATCCTAATGCTGATGGAGCAAGGCAAGCTTTCGTTGAATGACGATGTAAAAAAGTTTTTCCCCGATTTTCCGTATGATGGCGTTACCATCCGGCTGCTCCTCACCCACCGGTCGGGCATGATGAACTACGTATACTTTACCGACGACCTGTACCGCGCCGAGCGCCGCGATGAGCGTAAAGGCATTAGCAATGCGCAGGAAATGGCGCTGATAGCACAATATAAACCCCACCCCTTTAATAAACCGGACAAGCGTTTTTTATACAATAACTCCAATTTTATGGTGCTCGGCTCGATCATCGAAAAGGTAACCGGCCAATCCTACGCCGATTTTGTGAAGGCCCATATTTTTGTGCCGGCGGGGATGGAGCACACAGCGGTGTACTCAAAGGCTGTGTATGATAAAATACCCGTGGATGTGGTTGGACACGACAGGGGGCAATGGCGCTATTCGGTAGTACAAAACTTTTTGGATGGCCCTGTGGGCGATAAAGGCGTTTACAGTACCGTAGGCGACTTGTACCTTTTCGACAGGGCGCTGCGGGCGGGCAGGCTGCTGAAACAGGCCACCATGGATTCGGCTTATGTACCCCGCAACCCCATGCTGCATGGCCATTTCAGCTATGGTTACGGCTGGCGCATTTTTGAAGCCCCCGGGCAGCAGGTTATTTACCATACCGGCTGGTGGCATGGTTTCCGCCATATTTTTTTACGGGATATGAAGGACGATATAACCATTGTGCTTTTAACAAACCTGGCCAATGGCAGCCTGTTAAAGTTAGACGATCTGTTTAAAGCAACCGGCATGCCCATTGTGCGCAAAAGCGCCTATAAAGGGAATGGGGATACGAGTGATGATTAACAATATGCGGATGTGCAGATGCGTGGATGTGCAAATGTGCGGATGAAGAATTTAATAATTACGCCGTCCACATCAAAATAATATGCACATCTGCATATTTGCACATCTGCATATTAAAACTCACATTTGCACATACACACATCTGCACATCCAAAAAATGTTCGACAAACTGATGCAGGCCCAGCAAAAGGCGGGCGAAATAAAGAAAAGGCTGGATGCCATTACCGTTACCGGCGTCGCCGAAGGCGGCAAAATTACCGTTACGGCTAATGCCAACAAAGTAGTTCAATCGGTGGCAATTGATGATGAACTTTTTGTCCATGGTGACAAAGAGCAGCTGGAAGAACTATTGCTCATCGCCATAAACAAGGCCATGGAGCAGGCCGAAAATGTGAGTCAAACCGAAATGGCCGCTTCCGCCAAAGAAATGTTTGGCAACCTGGGCGGATTGTTTTAAAATCTTTACAGCCCACTAACAGATTTTTTTTGAATATTGATCGGCGAATAACGAATTTCGACCGCTGAAGTATAATCGCTTCAAAATTCAGTATTCATTATTCGATTAATAACATTCAAATCTTATGAAAATCACCTTCTTAGGCCACGCCTGTTTCCAGGTAGAAACTGCCGGCAAAACCCTGTTGTTCGACCCCTTTATCACGCACAACCAACTGGCAAAGCACATCAACGTAAACAGCTTAAAGCCTGATTATATTTTATTGTCCCACGGCCACGCCGACCACATGGCCGACCTGGAGACCATCCAGAAAAACAGTGATGCAATATAGCCGGCTGGTTGGGTAACAAGGGCATAACCAACCTACACGCCATGAACTTCGGCGGCGGCTTTAATTTCGATTTCGGTCGGGTAAAGATGGTTTATGCACTGCACTCCAGTTCAATGCCCGATGGCGCTTACGGCGGTAACCCGGCGGGCTTTGTGATCTCATCGGAGGGAAAGAAGATATATTTTGCCGGCGATACCGCGCTAACCCTGGACATGAAGCTGCTGGCGGATGAAAACCTCGACCTGGCGATATTACCTATCGGCGATAATTATACGATGGGCACAGACGACGCCATAAAGGCTTGCGGCTTTATTAACTGTAAAAATGTGATCGGCATGCATTACGACACCTTCCCGGTAATCGTTATCGACAAAGCTAAGGCAAAACAAAAATTTGAAAAGGCAGGCCTCAATTTAACATTGCTCGAAATCGGCGCCAGCGAGGAACTGTAGTTACCGGTTTCCCTGTAGTGAGCCAGGCGGCGCCCCATATATTTTTTTAAAAGCTTTGCTGAAGTGCTGCGGAGAGGAATAACCCAACTCATACGCCAGTTCAGTAATGCTTTTATCTTTTTGCAGCAATGCATTTTTGGCAACCTCCATCCGCTGGGCCGTCAGGTAATTGAAAACCGTAGTGCCGAAAACCTCCTTAAACCCTTTCTTTAGCTTAAATTCATTTAGGCCTGCAACCTTTGCCAGCGCGGGCAGCGTAGGCGGCCCGTCCAGGTGGTCAACCAGGTAATCGCGGGCAAATTGGATGCGGTCGCGGTCATATGGCGTTTTACAATAGATATATTTTTTTGCTGCTGCCTTGTCGAATAGCTGTGCCTGCAACACCAGTATCTCAAAACACTTTGACAAAAAGAACATTTTTTTAATGCCCCCGGTATATTGGCAATTCAAAACAGCCTGAATGGCTGATTGCAGTTCAAAATCTATCGATTCGTTGTGATCAGACAGGGCCGCTATTTTTCCTGCGAGCACCTCATCGCGGAAGTACATGAGTTTATCAGTCGTGTTCTCTGTCAGCCGCGTGAAAGCATCTTTGGTAAACTGAACCATAAACATTTCCGTTTTCCGGTCCTCATTGCGCATGATGCCTTCTGCCTCGCCAAAATAAAAGATATTGTGCTGCCCTTTCGCAAA
>JABDHD010000197.1 GCA_013285685.1 Bacteroidota bacterium | reverse complement strand
TAGGTTTCACCGAAGCGGATACCCATCGCAAACTCAGCAAATTCTCGGGCGGGTGGCGCATGCGCGTGATGCTGGCCAAGATATTATTGCAGGCCCCGGATATCTTATTGCTCGATGAGCCGACCAACCACCTCGACTTACCGTCCATCCAATGGCTGGAAGAATATTTGCGGGCATTTGACGGGGCCATCGTGATCGTATCGCATGACCGCTGGTTTCTCGACAGGGTAATCAACCGCACTGTTGAAGCACGTAAAGGAAAGCTAACAGTCTATGCCGGCAACTACACTTTTTACCTGGAAGAAAAAGCCCAGCGGGAGGAAATTCAGCGCGGTGAATTTAAAAACCAGCAGTCAAAAATAAAACAGGAAGAACGATTGATCGAGCGTTTCCGGGCGAAGGCATCCAAGGCAAAAATGGCGCAATCGCGTATTAAAGCGCTTGACAGGCTGGAGCGGGTGGATGATGTCGACGATGATAACCCGACAGTAAATTTCGCCTTCCGGTTTTCAAAACAGTCAGGCAGGCACGTGGTAACGCTGGATGGCATCAGCAAATCATATCCCGGGATCGAAATATTATCACATGCGGAGGCACTGATTGAAAAAGGCGATAAAATAGCATTGATCGGCGCCAACGGTAAGGGTAAATCTACCTTGCTTCGGATTATTGCCGGCGCGGACAATGACTTTATAGGCAAACGTGAAACCGGGCACAATGTAACGCAAACATTTTTTGCACAGCACCAGTTGGAAGCGCTTCATTTGGAAAATACCGCTTTGCAGGAACTGCAATCCTTCGCGCCAAAACATACCGAGACGGAGCTGCGCACCATTTTAGGTTCGTTCCTGTTTACCGGCGACGATGTATTTAAAAAGATAAAAGTTTTATCGGGCGGTGAAAAATCGCGTGTGGCGCTGGCAAAGGCGCTTACCGCGGATGCCAACTTTTTGGTGCTGGATGAGCCTACCAACCACCTGGATATGCAGTCGGTAAATATATTGATACAGGCCTCGCAGCAATATGAAGGCACGCTGATCGTTGTATCGCACGACCGGTATTTCCTGGATAATGTGGCCAATAAAATATGGTTTATCGAGGATCATAAAATAAAAGAATACCCGGGCAACTACCAGGAATATGATGAATGGTATGCCAAACGCAAAATCGAGCTGAAAAATGGAGCCTCCGCGCCGCCGCCACCGCCTAAAAAGGAAGAAAAAAAGGAGCAGGCGCCGGCTAAATCAAATGAAAATAAACACCAGCAGCTAAAAAAGCTGAACCAGGACCTGTCTAAGCTGGAGGAACAGATAGCGGACCTGGAAAAGACCGTGAAAAGCCTGGAAGCACAACTGGCAGACGAAAAGATATATAACGATCTTCCGAAAATGAACGAGATCAACCATAATTACGAGTTGAAGAAGCTGGATCTCGGTCATGCGCAGATGAAATGGGAAGCTTTGGCGGAGCAGATTATGGAATTGGAAGCGTGATTTGATTTCGGTCCCGATAGCTATCGGGATCGGATTTAACAGGATGCTGATTTTCGATTTCGGATTTGTTATTTTCGCTTCATGAAAAACGTAAATAACCACTTTGTCATTGCGAGCGCAGCGTGGCAACCGCGAACTGTATTTTTCCGCAATGCATTGCCGCCGGGAATGTTCGCGATTGCTTCGTTCCTCGCAATGACAAGGTTTATTAATATCTTGTGGACTAAAGGTTTAATAACCGGCCTGCTGATTTTGGCTTTGGCCGTTCCATCCTTCGCCCAAACACCCTACGATAATGTCGTTTATCACCCTGAAATAAAAAGCGTTGAGTTTTATAATACAAAAAAACAGGGCTCATTTCCGCTGATCACATTAGGTTCGGGCGAGAAGCTGTTACTTGCCTTTGACAATTTGCTTGGCGGCTCCAAAGATTATTCGTACACCATCGAGCATTGCGATGCGGACTGGAACTCCTCGAACCTGTCCACCACCGAATACCTGAAAAGTTATTCGGATGACAAGATCACCAACTATGTTTACTCGCTTGGCACCATCCAGAAATATACCCATTACGAGCTTACTTTACCCAATGAGAATATCGCCCCCAAAATCCCCGGCAACTATGTGCTGAAGGTTTATGAAGATGGCGACCAGTCCAAATTGGTAATTACGAGGCGGCTCTATGTGCTGAGTCCTAAGATCGGTATCGTTGCGGAGATCGTTCCGCCGAATGATAATGCGCTCAGGGAAACTGATCAAAAGATCAATTTTACACTAAACTATGGTAACCTGCGCGTGCAAAACCCTTCGGCCGAGCTGCGTACTTTTATCATGCAAAATGAACGAGCCGAAACCGGCACAATGAATACCGAGCCAACTTTCATCAACGGTACACAACTGATTTTTAGCGACCCAACTCAAAATAATTTCCAGGCCGGCAATGAGTTCCGGCATTTTGATACACGCAGCCTCAAGCTCAACTCCGAACATGTTTTGCGGATAGTGAAAGATACCGCGAATGCCGTAGTGATGCTCAGCGATCCTGACCTGGGCGATAAGCCCTACAGTTTCCAGTATGACCTTGACGGCGCCTGGTAAATTTTAAACCAGGATGGCACCGACCCGCGCACCGATGCCGACTACGCGCATATGTTTTTTACACTGAATACCCAGCGTTCGCCGCTTGATGGCACACCTTATATGCTTGGCCGTTTTAACGATTACATGCTGGACGAAAACAGCAGAATGCACTATGACCCCAATAACCACAAGTTTGCGATTGCCGTGTTTTTAAAACAGGGTGTTTATGATTACACCTTTGTTTGGGTTGATAAGGCCACCGGCAAACAGGACGATATTGCTTTTGAGGGCAGCCATTTTGAAACGGAAAACAAATACCAACTACTGGTTTACTATCGCCCGGCAGGCGCGCGCTGGGAAGAATTGATCGGTTACAGGGAGTTAAGTTCGGCAAAAAAAATAGTCCATAAAAAAATCCTGCCGGTATACGCCAACAGGACTATCAA
>JABDHD010000196.1 GCA_013285685.1 Bacteroidota bacterium | reverse complement strand
GGTAGTCTTCATCCTTGAGCAGGTTATTACTCATTATTATCGAGCTCACTAAATTTTTCAGGTCGTGACCAGCGATATTGATAAAATTGTTCTTTTGAGCGTCGAGTCTGCGTAACTGCTCATATTGCGTATCGATAATCGAGTTTTTGTTGTTGATGTCGGAGAATTGATCTTTCAGCTGGTCGTTTGATTTCGAGATCAACAATTGCGAACGAACATCTCTGACGATTACTTTGTATCGTGCGCCGGGCACCAGGCATGAGATCACCGCAATAATAAAGAATACCGTGCCGCCGTTTGCTATCACGATATCTAACGTGTAAACACTGAACAGCCTGAAGAAAATGGCGAGCAATACCAGCGCGATAGCAGCTTCAACAACTGAATTTATGGCCTCCCAAAACACCTGCAGGTTAAAGTACAGGAAAATTGCCGAGAACATCAGGTAGTAAATGTTTAACACTCCTATGTCAACAATGTTACACAAAACAGCAGACGTTATGGACAGAATGAGCAGCGTTACATGCAGTAGTACACGGTAATTATAACGTTTGCGTTGAAACAAACTATAGAAGGCTAAAATAACGAGGTCGGTGATGATGCGGACAACAAAAAATTGAAGCCATATAGCCGGCGCGAAGATAAAATCGATAATACTGAACAGGGGATAAATAAAAATGATGGTCCAGATAATGTTATTGGTCTGGTACCAGGCCTTCTTATCAATCTCGCGTATAAACTCCTGTTTTGTTATTTGAACAAACATTCTTCTCTATCTGGAATTATGATAATATAAGCTACCCGGAAGTAATCCGCATAAAGTAAATGAAAAATCAAAAAAAAACTTAACAGATACTTATGCACATATAAACATCCCGGTTTTATCGCTGAAAGGGCGAATCTTATTGCAATCTGCCTTTTCTGCACGGTTATGCTGCCATTTTGCGTTGTGGCACGCCAAGTTATAGCAAAAAGCAATCCAACAACACAGGCAGCCCGTTCAGCAGCCTTTAAGCGTGCCAAAAGCTTAGACAACGGCGTGAGTTTTTCATGGCTCGAGCAAACCTGGAATAAGGATGCTTTAGCCGAAACCCGTATTAGTGACACTGACCTTCTTCTTTTAAAGAAGCTCGGATTTAAAAGTATCAGGTTGCCTGTCGCTTTTGAATATTATGAAAATGAGCACATTGCAGATGAACGAATATTTTCTCATATCGATAATATTGTTAAACAGTGCGGTTTATACGGGTTTAAGCTCATAATAGATTACCATAATGGTAATTTTAATGAAAATAATTTTCCCGTGGAGACAAAAACGATTATTAACCTGTGGTTAAAGCTGGCAAAACGCTATAAAAAAGTGAGTGATGATGACCTTTTTTTCGAGATATACAACGAGCCGCCTCATATGGATCCCCAGGTATGGAAGGATGCTGCATCTGATATTATAGCGGAAATAAGGAAAATTGACCTTAATCGCACCCTCATCGTCGGCGCATCAAATTATAACAGTATTTACGAATTGAGCCGGTCCGTCCCGCTGGCGGACGACAACATTATTTACACATTTCACTTTTACGAACCGTTTTTATTTACGCACCAGGGAGCGGAATGGATAGGCGACCAGGAATCGACCGTTGGGGTGCCATTTCCTTATAATGCGGAAAAATTTCCAATTATTAACCCAAAAGCAAAAAATACAGACGGAGAGAAAAATTATAACGAATATCCTATTGATGGCAATGAGCAATCGGTAAAAGATAAGCTGCAGATCGTAAAAAAATGGGGCGATAAATATAATGTGCCTTTACTTTGCGGCGAGTATGGTGTGTATAACAAATACGCCGATCAGGATAGCCGGTGCAGGTATATCAGTACAGTAAGGCAAACGCTAAAGAAATTAAACATACCCGGTTTGTTATGGGATTATAATGGTAACTTTTCCATTTTCAACGGTGAGCCCTCAATAGCGGACTTGCCCGATTGTATGAAGGCCGCTATTGGGTATGCTAACGGAAAATGATGAATTTATTGTAATTATTATTCGCTACCTTTGCACCCTATTAGGATGTTATGAAATTTTTTGAAGAAAAGCGACGGGAAGTAATGGTGCATATCGAACAATTCATGCTTGAAAAAAAGAATGAATATTTGAAGCCCATTGACACCATCTGGCAGCCATCCGATTTTTTGCCAGATTCTTCCCGCGACACTTTTTTCAATGAGATCAAGGAATTGCAGGAAAGCGCCCAGGGTCTGTCTTATGACCTTGTCGCCGTATTAGTAGGCGACACGATCACCGAAGAAGCATTACCGACGTATGAATCGTGGCTTTCGATGGTGAGGGGTGTATCAACCGATGAGCGTGATGGCTGGATGCAATGGACCAGGCATTGGACCGGTGAAGAAAACCGCCATGGCGACCTGCTGAACAAATACCTGTATCTGTCGGGCCGGGTTAATATGCGCATGATGGAAGTGTCTACGCAGTATCTTATCTCGGATGGGTTCGATATCGGCACCGGCCGCGATCCTTATCGTAATTTTATCTATACGTCTTTCCAGGAATTGGCTACTAACGTCTCGCACCGCCGGGTAGCATCCCAGGCCAAACGCGATGGTGATTCGCTTTTATCAAAAATGTGCGGTGTAATTGCAGGTGATGAAGCGCGTCACGCCAGGGCATATAAATATTTCATCAGCAAGATTTTTGAGGTCGATGCTAATGAGGCCATGCTGGCGTTTGAAGACATGATGCGTAAAAAGATAGTAATGCCCGCTCACTTTTTGCGTGAAGTGGGGCTGATGATTGGTCAAACCTTTGGCCATTTTACAGACGCGGCACAGCGCCTTGGGGTTTATACCGCTATTGACTATGTCGATATCCTAAAGGAACTTATTGAAGACTGGCACATTGAAAGCATGACCGAGCTGACAGAGACCGGCGAAAAAGCCCGCGACTACATCATGAATTTGCCCGCCCGTTTGCTCCGCGTAGCCGAGCGCATGAAAAACCCGATGCTGGAATACAAGTTC
>JABDHD010000195.1 GCA_013285685.1 Bacteroidota bacterium | reverse complement strand
AAATTGCGCCCCGCAGCCATTTTGATGCCGAAGGTAGGAATGAAGCCGTCATCAACCGCTATTTGCTTTAAATCGACCTTTAACGGCTGGAATGAACCTCCCTCCAGGACAGACGCGCCTTGATCATCCAATAGCCGACCCGAGGGGATGCGCGAAGAACGTGCCATCGCCTTAATATTTTGGTTTTGGAGCAGGTCATTCCTGAATGAATCAAACTGGTTGCCCATTGCGCCGGCGCCTACCATGGTTAAAACGTGATCCTTATCAAAACCGAGGTCCTTATCCTGGATGAATTTTAATTGTTTAAAAACGACCGTTGTGGCAACAATTAAAATAATTGAAATGGCGAATTGGAGCACCACCAATATCTTACGGAATGAAAATGCGCTGGTTTGCACTTTAAACAAGCCTTTAAGCACCTTTGCCGGGATAAATGACGACATGAACAGCGCGGGGTAAACGCCGCTTATTAAACCTACCGCACAGGGCAGCAAAAGCACCGGGATTAAAAAATACCAGTTGAAAAGATTGCTGATGGTGAGCTGCAAACCCGACATGTTGTTAACCGCCGGTAACACCAGTGCCGTTATGCCAAATGCCAGCAGCAGCGACACGTAAGTTACGATGACCGATTCGCTTAAAAATTGGGCAATTATTTCCTTGCGCTGCGCGCCCACCACTTTGCGAATACCGATTTCTTTGGCGCGCAATGCCGACCGGGCGGTAGAAAGATTCATGTAATTGATACAGGCAATCAACAGGATAAACAAGGCTATCGCCGAAAAAATATATACCCGCGTCGAGTTTCCGTTTTCCTCAATCTCATCGTCCAGCTGTGAAGTGAGGTGTATGTCAGTTAGTTTTTGCGCGGTAAGCCTTGTGGTATTGTGCACTTTAAGCTTAGGCGGCGCGCCCATGGCTGCGCAGTATTTGTCTAAAAAATCAGGAAACCGTGCTTCAATACGCTCAGATGTATAACCCTTCGGGAACATCAGGTAAGTATAAAAAGCGTTATTGCCATAACTGGTTGCCAGCTGCTTTGCGCCATAAATGGTTGAATCGTTTAAAGTGCTGAACGACACCAAAATATCCGGGTGCATATGCGAATTGAAAGGAAACGGACCATAGATACCCTTAACCACAAACGCATGTTTATTGCCGTCAAGGATGATTTGCTTATTCATAGGGTCCTCGCCGCCGAAATATTTTTTGGCTATATCCGGCGTAAGCATGGCGCTATATGGCTCGGTTAATGCTTTACGTCCGTCGCCTTTCAATACCGGAACGGTAAAAAAGTCAAAGAAGTTTTCATCGGCGAAAAAGGTATTCTGCTCGTTAAACAGTTTTTCCTTATATCGGAAAGAAGTTACATCGTTGGGCAGCGTGCGCGTCATTTCCTTCATATCCGAAAATGCCAGCTTTAACCCCGGGCCGAACGCCGGCGCTATCGAACTAAGATGCAGGCTTTCCACATTCGGCGCGGAGTAGAAAATGCGGGTAACGCGGTATATGTCGTCTGCGTTTTTGTCATACCGGTCATAGCTTTTTTCGTTGATGACATAGGTTAAAATAAGCAAACAGCAGGTTAACCCCACGGTTAATCCAAATATGTTAATGAAGGAGATAAACGGGTGCCTTTTGATGTTGCGAAAAGCGCTCCTGAAGTAGTTTCGTATCATATTTTTTGAGATTTCACTGATTGATTTTTGATTACACCGATTTTAATTTATTAGCTCACTGCAAGCTGCTTACTGCTACTGTCACTATTCCGCCCTCAAGCTCTTCACCGGGTTTGCCAGCGCGGCCTTAATGGATTGAAAGCTGATGGTAATAGCGGCTACCAGCAATGCGATCACTCCCGCCAGCGCAAACACCCACCAGTGTATAGTTGTACGGTAGGCAAAATCCTGCAGCCATTTATTCATGGCGTACCAGGTAAGCGGCATTGATATTAATGCAGCAATTAAGATCAGTTGCAAAAATTCTTTCGAAAGCATGGTGGTGATGCTCACGGATGAAGCCCCCAAAACTTTGCGAATACCGATCTCCTTAACCCGCTGCCGGATCATAAAAGCAGCAAGGCCAAACAAGCCAAGGCAGGCAATGATGACCGCGATGATTGAAAAAGAGGTAAATATGTTGCCCACACGCTGCTCGGCGCCATATAATGAGTTAAACTGCTGGTCGAGGAATGAATAGTTGAACGGTGCGCCTGAGTTATATTGCTCCCATTTGCTTTTGATATCTTTGATCAGGTGCGGGATATCGGCAGTTTTTACGCGGGCAATAATTTTTCCTTTGGAGTTATTCGAAGCGATCATCATCAGCGGCGCTATTTTTTGCTTGGCAGAAGTGAAATGAAAATCTTTCACTACTCCAACAATCATATAATGCCGCTGACCCGAACGAATAATGGTTTTGCCTATCGGGTCGGTATTGCCAAATCCTAATGCACTCACCTCCGCCTCATTTATAATCACCGAAGTGGAATCAGCAGGACCCGACGGGTAAAAGTTGCGGCCGCGCACTAATTCCATTTTCATGGTTGGAATGTAATTGGGGTCAATCCAAAAGATACTGGTGGGAATTCCGTTACGTGCGCCCTTATCGGCAATCTCTTTGGCATAAATCACCGTGCCGCCTGCGTCATCATAACCCGGCGCGTTGTCGGATTTAGTTACGTTTACCACGCGGTTGTCGTTCACCAAATCCTGCTTAAAGGCGTCGATGTTATTGCCCAGTGTATAAGCATCATTAACAACAAGCACCTGGTTTTTATCATAGCCCAGCTTCTTATTTTGCATATAGCTCAATTGCTGAAACACGATGAACGTAGCGATGATGAGCGCGGTTGAAATGGCGAACTGGAAAACGATCAAACTGCTTCTCAGGTTGCTTTTGCCGGAAAGCTGCAGGCCACTCCCCCCTTTTAGAATCGGAATGATTTTAAACGAAGACATGAAAACCGCCGGGTAGAGCCCCGCCGTCAAACCGACAACCAGGATTAACCCTAATTCGGCCGCGATTGCCCACGAGCTGAAATAAAAAGCCATCGTAATATGTT
>JABDHD010000194.1:1590-3322 GCA_013285685.1 Bacteroidota bacterium | reverse complement strand
TAGGTAACATTTGAAATTCTCGACTTTTTAAAAAAATGATATGATGATCTTTTAATGGGAGAATCATGCGTATATCCTTTAAATTCATTTAAATTTAAAAACCAATTTTAACTTATGAGTTCACGAAGGGATTTTTTGCAAAAATCGGCTATTGTTGCCGGTGGTACGTTACTGGCATCGTCCTTAAATAATAAAGCATTCGCCCTATTTAAAAACCGGGTAATGCCCAGCGATCAACTTAATATCGGTGCTGTAGGTATCAATGGGATGGGCTGGGCGGACGTGCAGTCGGCTATGAAAGTGCCAGGTGTAAACCTGGTGGCCATATGTGATGTGGACAAAAATGTAATGGACCGCCGTATGGCCGACCTGGCAAAAATGAATTATGACACCAGCAAAGTAAAACGCTATGACGACTACCGCGCGCTGCTGGATGACAAAGATGTTGACGTGGTGATTGTGGGCACCCCCGACCACTGGCACGCAATGATTATGATGCATGCCTGCGAAGCCGGCAAAGATGTTTATTGCGAAAAACCGGTGGGCAACTCCATCGGCGAGTGCCAGGCGATGGTAAAAGCGCAGCAACGTTATAACCGGGCGGTACAGGTGGGCCAGTGGCAGCGCAGCCAGCAGCACTTTAAGGATGCAGTTGATTTTGTGCAAAGCGGACAGCTTGGGAATATCCGCACGGTAAAGGTTTGGTGCTACCAGGGATGGATGAAACCCGGACCGGTAGTGGCTGACTCGGCGCCGCCCGTTGGTGTCAATTATGCCGGTTGGCTGGGGCCGGCAAAAACGGTTCCTTTTAATTCAAGCCGATTTCATTTTAATTTCCGCTGGTTTTGGGATTATGCCGGCGGCTTAATGACCGACTGGGGCGTACACCTGCTGGACTACGGCCTGATCGGTATGAATATGCCCATACCCAAATCGGTTTCAGCGCTTGGCGGCCGGTTCGCCTACCCCGACCTGTACGAGGAAACCCCTGACACATTGACCACTTTATATGAATTTGACGGCTTCAATATGGTGTGGGATTCGGCCATGGGAATTGATAATGGTTCGTATAACCGCGATCACGGTATTGCTTATATCGGTAATAACGGCACACTTATTTTAAGCCGGGGCGGATGGGAAGTTATTGAAGAAAAACAAAGTAAGAATAAGGTAGCCAAGCCCTTCGCCGCTCCCACAGATAACGGCATCGACCAACACTGGGAAAATTTTGTAAGCGTGGTAAAATCAAGAAAGTTTGAAGACCTGCACTGCCCGGTACAAGCCGCCGCCCATGTGGCTACCGTGGCACAAATGGGTAACATCGCCTATCGTAGCGGCAAAAAGTTAGAATGGAATGAAACCGCCCAGGAATTTACGGATAAGGCTGTGAATAAGGAATACTGGATAAAGGAATATCATAACGGGTATAAGCTGCCGAGGGTTTGATTTCGGATTTCGGATGTTCGATTTCGGATTTATTTCGATTTTAGATTTTTTGGGAGGTAGTACCCAAGATTAGGCGTTTATGAGAAATTCCAATTCCGAAATCGAACCCGGAAAATTATCACGTCCGAATACCCAATGACTTAAATCCGAAATCGAAATTCCGAAGTCCGAAATACAGTAATCCGAAATAAATCCCCACTTTTGCTGTGATTTATGCAAAAGAGCAAGCTGTTAATTATTGATGATGAGGAGCGCCTGCGTAACCTGCTGGCACGGATACTGCAAC
>JABDHD010000194.1:0-1580 GCA_013285685.1 Bacteroidota bacterium | reverse complement strand
GCATTGGTTATAGCCGCGGATTTACCGATAAGGCTTTCAAAGCTGAATCTGCTGGTTAGCTTCTGCTCCAGCTCAAGCACACGATACTGCAACTGGAGGGATATGATGTGCTGGTTGCTTCGACGGGCAAGGAGGGTTTGAAAAAACTACAGCAGGAAATTATACCCGTGGTGCTCAGCGACGTAAAACTGCCCGACATTAACGGCATAGAACTGACCTCACAGATCAAGACTTCATTTCCGGCAACCGAAATTATTGTAGTTACAGCCTTCGGCACCATTAACGACGGGGTGAAAGCGATCAAATCGGGCGCCTTTGACTATATTACTAAAGGTGACGATAATGAAAAGATTATCCCCCTGGTAAGCAAAGCGATGGACAAGGCCTTGCTGCAGTATCGTGTGCTTGAGCTGGAGCAGAAGCTAACCAGCAGATTCAGCTTTGAAAGCCTTATCGGTAAATCCGCGGCTATAACCAATGCTATCAAGCTTGCACAAAAAGTAGCGCTCACCGATACCACCGTGCTTTTATTGGGCGAAACCGGCACCGGCAAAGAGCTTTTTGCCGAAGCCATACACCAGGCCAGCCCCCGGCATACCAAATCGTTCGTAGCGGTAAACTGCAGCGCGTTTACCAAAGAGCTGCTGGAGAGCGAGCTTTTTGGGCATAAGGCGGGATCGTTCACCGGCGCGGTAAAAGATAAAAAGGGTTTGTTTGAAGAGGCAGATGGCGGAACGATCTTCCTGGACGAGATAGGCGAACTGGACCATGACATCCAGGCCAAATTGCTGCGCGTGCTGGAGTCGCAGCAGTTTTTAAAGATAGGCGATACCAAACCTACCAAAGTTAATGCACGTATCCTGGCCGCCACCAACCGCAATTTGCAGGACGAAGTAAGCAAGGATAAATTCCGGTCTGATCTTTTTTATCGCCTTTCGGTCTTCCAGATCACACTCCCGGCACTGCGCGAACGTAAAAAAGACATCAAGCTATTGGCTGAATATTTTATGAACTATTTCGGGCTGAAAGTGAAGAAACAGTTTACCGTTATGACGGACAAATTTGTCGAAAAACTGGAAGCCTATAACTGGCCGGGGAATATCCGCGAATTAAAAAATATCATCGAGCGTGCGGTGATCCTTGCTGATGATGATGTGCTGGATGAAACCCTGCTTCCCTATGAAATGCAGGAACCGCAGCCTTCAAAAAACGGCAGCCTGCCCTCTACTTTCGATCTTTCTTCCATCGAAAAACATCACATCCAACGTGTATTGAACCATACTCATGGAAACCGCGCCGAGGCCGCCCGCCTGCTTAACATCGGCGTGGCAACGCTGTACCGAAAACTAAAGGATTATGGGTTGGAGTGAGAAACCGGTTAGTCCAATCGTGTAATATATTTGCATTTTTTATTTGACAAGTGTAAACTTTACAGTTTACAAAACGTTACGGGGAAAACATCCATTTCGGTCACATATTGGCCTGGTCAAAAGGAGGTGAAATAGTATTGGAAAATCTACAGGTCCTTTGTGCACTGCATAATCTCGCTAAAGGCAATGTTGAATATGACACAAAATAGT
>JABDHD010000193.1 GCA_013285685.1 Bacteroidota bacterium | reverse complement strand
CATTAAGAAGATGGCAGTAGATTTAGGTGGCAAAAAAGGAAAAAAGGGCTGCCGAAACAGCCCTTTTCCTATCAAAATACTTTATTAACCTTCTGTTCCCGGTTCGTGCCCAAGCATTCTGCCTGTAGTTCGCCCTTGCCTGCGGCTTACGAAATCTGTTTTGGCATTACCCACCGAGGGGAATTCGTGGGGCTTTGGGGGCGTTACGTCTATGTTTTCGCTATATGATGTATCAGCGCCGCCCTGTTGCTGCTCCTGTTCTATTTCATGAGGGTAACCGGACTTTTCCTGTTCCGACTCCCTCTTTTCCGGAATTTCATTTGGACGATTATGTTCCGGGCGTTCCGGATTTTTCCGTGGATTCTCTTTATTCGATTTCATAGGTTTATTAATTTATAATTAATTAAACCATTTAAAAAGCTCTTTTGTTTCACAAATTGGAAAACTGGAAGGTAGACTTCTGACTTAGGACTTTCGACTCAAGTCCCGATAGCTATCGGGATTCAACTTCCCGCTCAGGCACTCACCAAACAAAGTTCCCGCACCTTAGCAACGGTATAGTCTATTTCATCCCTGGTATTATATTTCGAGAAAGAAAACCTTACCGATGGCCGCGCGGGGTTAGCCCCGATTGCCCCTAATACATGTGAGCCGATATCTGTTCCCGAACTGCAAGCGCTTCCCCCGGACGCCGAAATACCTGCAATATCCAGGTTAAATAACAACATATCCGCCATCTCCATTTCAGGGAAAGAGACGTTAAGTACCGTGTACAGGCTTTTAGCGGGGTCTGTCTCGCCGTTGAAGCCGATACCGGGTACTTTTTCGATCAGTTGCGCCATCATATATGATTTCAGGCCCTGTATGTATTGCTGGTGCTGGTCCATTTCGGCATAAGCTATTTCGAGCGCTTTTGCTAAACCGACAATCCCATAAATATTTTCGGTGCCGCCGCGCATATTGCGTTCCTGTGCGCCGCCGTAAATAAAAGGCTTGATCTTTATGCGGTGATTGATATGCAAAAAGCCAACCCCTTTTGGCCCATGCAGCTTATGCCCAGCGCAAACCAAAAAATGTGTTTTTAGCTTGCTCAGGTCGTGCCTGTAATGACCCATGGTTTGCACCGTATCACAATGATATATTGCGTTATAAGCCGCGCAAAGATCGCCTATGCGTTCCATGTCTGACAAAGTGCCAATCTCATTGTTCGCGTGCATCAGCGACACAAAGCTCCTGTCGTTACCCTTCAACAACGCTTCCAGGTGGTCATGATCGATATTGCCTTTGTCGTCAACATTAACAAAGCTTAGCTTTATCAGTCCCGCTTTTTCAAGGGCCTCCATGGTATGGATAACAGCGTGATGCTCCAGGTGGCTGGTAATAGCATGTTTGATGTTATGATCGATTATCCCGCAACGGATAGCTGTATTATCGGCTTCGGTACCGCTCGAAGTGAAAAAAATTTCAGCCGGCGAAGTATGAAGCAAATTAGCAATGGTTTTACGCGATCGTTCGATCAAAGTCCTCGCTTCCCGCCCATGGCCGTGTATGGATGACGGATTGCCATAGGTATTTTCCATTACCTGGAACATTTGCTTCAAAACCTCGGGATCGAGCGGCGTAGTAGCCGCATTATCTAAGTAAACACGCATGTTGGTCAGTTATCGAGTTAGTCAATTAGTGAATTACAGTATTCCATCATTCACTAATATGGATTATCAATTAGTTAATGAATTATTGAATTGTAAGATTCTATCAACTCACTAATTCACTAACTCACTAACTCACTAATTATTTAAGTATCTCTTTTATATCTGCAATGATCTTATTAGCCAAATTATTTGCTACCGTTTCCGAATTTCCTTCAGAGTAGATACGGATGATCGGCTCGGTATTCGATTTGCGCAAATGTACCCATTCCTTATCAAACTCTATTTTTAACCCGTCGATAGTGGTATAAGGCTGTTTTTTATATTTTTCTTCTACCTGTTTCAACAGGCCGTCAATGTCCATTTCGGGGGTCAGCGTAATCTTATTTTTTGAGATAAAATAACCCGGATAAGTGCTCCTTAAAACAGAAACCGGCTTCCTGAATTTGGCTAAATGGGTCAAAAACAAAGCTATACCCACCAGGGCATCGCGGCCATAGTGCAATTCGGGATAGATGATCCCGCCGTTACCTTCGCCTCCGATTACCGCATGCACTTCCTTCATTTTATTCACAACGTTCACTTCGCCTACTGCGGCAGCATAGTACTGGCAGCCGGCTTTTTCTGTTACATCGCGTAAAGCACGCGTGGACGAAAGGTTTGACACGGTTGCCCCTTTTGCGTGCTGCAATACATAGTCAGACACGGCCACCAGCGTATATTCTTCGCCAAACATGTTACCATCCTCGCAAACAAAGCATAAGCGGTCCACATCCGGATCAACAGCAATCCCCAGGTCGGCCCGTTTGGCCAGCACCTCTTTCGACAGGGCTGTCAAATTTTCGGGCAAAGGCTCGGGGTTATGCGGAAAGATGCCATCAGGCTCGCAATACAACTCATAAACGATCGCCACGCCCAAAGCCCTTAACAAAGCAGGCACAAAAATACCCCCGGTCGAGTTAACGCAGTCGATCACTATCTTAAAGCCGGCTTTCGTTATCGCGGCAGCATCAACCAGGGGCAAGGCAAGTATCCGGTCAATATGGTACTGCATGTAATTGTTATCGCGATAAACCTTGCCCAGGTCGTTCACGTCGGCATATTTAAAATCACTCCTTTCGGCAATATCCAGCACCTCTTTTCCATCTGCATCACTGATAAATTCGCCGTCAGCGTTGAGGAGTTTTAAAGCGTTCCATTGTTTGGGGTTATGGCTGGCCGTCAGAATGATGCCGCCGGCCGCCTTCTCCGCGGGAACGGCTACTTCAACAGTAGGCGTAGTTGACAAACCCAGGTCGATCACATCGATACCCAAGCCCTGTAAGGCGCCGGTTACCAAATTATTTACCATATCGCCCGATATGCGGGCGTCGCGGCCAAGAACTATTTTTTTTATACCGCTTTTATTATGCGCCCAGGCGCCATATGCCGAGGTAAATTTAACGATATCCAACGGGGTTAATCCCTCGCCCACCGCACCGCCGACGGTGCCCCTAATTCCCGAGATCGATTTTATTAATGTCAAAGCGTAAATGTTTGCTGGTTAAAAAAACGTCAGCGATAAATGGCTTATGCTCAATGGCAATAAGTTGAATAAGAAAACCCACTTATTAGCAAAAATAATCCATTCGTCTTCAGCGATAAACCTTTATTTTTGCAGCTTCATATGGCCCCGACTCTTTGGGGCC
>JABDHD010000192.1:1416-3399 GCA_013285685.1 Bacteroidota bacterium | reverse complement strand
GAGCCAGCTAAATGATAAAATGACTTTCGTTGAATTACTTAGCCAAGTAAAAATGTCGGTCATTGAAGCTTATAGGCATCAAGAGGTACCGGTTAAAGAAATGGCGGAAGTAGCAGCCTCGGAAGATGATAAGGGCGATAGTCCTGTGTTTCAGGTGTCGTTTAGCTTACAAATCCCGAAGGTTGGCCGGTATGCGGAACAAGGCCAGGCGACAGAATGCAATGACCTTGTGTCAAGTCAAGTTGAGATCGCCTTGACGATGAGTGTGACAAGTGCCGGCATAAAGGGAAGAGTCGCGTATCGTACCGGCCTTTACACGGCTGAGACAATAGAGCGGATGATTAGCCATTATAAAACCTTACTTGAGTCGATTGTCAATTCCCCGGAAAATAAGTTAGGCCACCTTGGCATGTTGACCGTTTCGGAGGAAAAAACTTTGCTGGAGGAGTTCAACGACACGGTGGCAGATTATCCTAAAGATAAGAATATAGTTCTATTGTTCGAAGAGCAGGTAGGAAAGACTCCTGATGCTATCGCAGTCGTGTTTGAAGACGATTCGTTGAGTTACAGGGAGCTTAATGAAAGGTCGAACCGGTTAGCTTATTACTTGCAGCGTAAAGGGGTAAAGACGGAGACGCTTGTACCAATCTGCATAGAACGCGGCCTTGCAATGATCGTTGCTATCCTGGGAGTCTTAAAATCCGGTGGTGTATATGTACCGATTATTCCGGACTACCCGGCAGACCGGATTAGCCATATGCTGCAAGACACCGACGCAAAGCTGATACTAAGCACTAAGGAAAGTAAAGCAAAGCTGATGGGAATTTCAACATCAGCATCGGTAATCGACCTTGACGGAGAGTGGGAACAAATTGAAAATGAAAACGACCGCAATCCTCAAACAGTTATTAGCCCAGGTCAACTGGCATATGTGATCTATACGTCAGGATCAACAGGCAGGCCCAAAGGGGTAATGATTGAACATAGATCCGTAGTGAATTTGATAACGACCCAGACCAAATTTTTCGACATAGACAGCGACGAACGAATATTGCAATTCTCTAATTACTGTTTTGACGCTTCTGTTGAACAAATATTCCTTGCTTTATTTAACGGGGGGGCTATCATTATGTTTCCGGAGGGTTTGCAGTTAGACGCGGCACTTTTCGAGGAATTTCTAATTAAGCAGAAAATTAGCCATTTGCATGCGGTACCCACTTTTTTGGATAGTGTTCAGCCAAAGGATTATAAACATTTAAAAAGAGTTATTTCAGGGGGGGATGTGTGCAGTAAAAAACTGGCAGACAAATGGAGTAAAAATATTAATTTTTACAATAAATATGGCCCAACGGAAACTACCGTAACGGCTGTCGAATACAGCATACAAGGCAATCATACTGATACTTTCATACCAATAGGCAAGCCATTAGCTAATGTTTCATTGTATATCTTAAATTCTAACCAGGCATTAACGCCTTTAGGAGTACCCGGAGAAATATATATAGGAGGTGTCCAGGTAGCCCGCGGTTATTTGAATCGTCCGGAATTGACCGCAGAGAAATTTATAATTGATCCATTCAGTAAGGAAAGTCGGGCACGAATGTATAAGACAGGGGACCTTGGAAGATGGTTGCCTGATGGTAACATTGAATACCTGGGCAGGATAGACGACCAGGTAAAAATCCGGGGCTACCGTATAGAGTTAGGAGAAATAGAAAATGTACTGGCCCAATGTGACCGGGTAAGGCAGGCAAGTGTACTTGCCAAAAGTGATAGTATCGGCAATAAACAGCTGGTTGGGTATGTAGTACCGCAAGGAGCGTTTGACAAGGAAGCCATCCAGGAATACCTTAGCACGAAATTGCCCGAATATATGGTGCCGTTTATTTGGGTGGAATTGGAGCGCATGCCATTGACGACGAATGGCAAGGTTGACAAGAAAAATTTACCAAAACCAGGGACTGGGCGCCCTGAGTTGAGTGC
>JABDHD010000192.1:0-1406 GCA_013285685.1 Bacteroidota bacterium | reverse complement strand
CCCTTCTTCTGCGGTTGAAAAAAACATTACGGCTGTATGGATGGAATTACTATTGCTTGATAAAATTGGGGTGGATGATAATTTCTTTCAATTGGGTGGTAACTCATTGCTCGCTTTAAGGGCAGTTTCCTTGTTAAGGCAAAAGTTTGGTTATGAAGTACCCATAACTAAATTATACCAGTATCCAACCATAAATGGTATTGCAAATTTAATTGGCGGTATAAATAAAGTTGCAGCTATTGATGTAAAAAAGAAAAAAGCCGGCATTTGCGACGTTGCCGTTATAGGCATGGCGGGGCGTTTCCCAGGTACTAATACAATTGATGAATTTTGGGATATGCTGGTAAATGGCAAAGAAACGATCAGCTTTTTTAGTGATGATGAACTTGATCCCGCTATCCCCGCAGAGATAAAAAATCATCCTTCTTATGTGAAAGCAAGAGGGGTGATTGATAAAGCTGAAAATTTTGACGCTGAGCTTTTTGGGTTTAATTCTCGCGCTGCTGAATTAATGGACCCTCAGCAAAGGGTTTTTTTGGAGATCGCCCGGGAGGTTTTGGAAAGTTCCGGTTACCTGGCGCAAAAATATGATGGTTCTGTTGGCATATTTGCCGGTTGCGGTTATAACAGTTATTATCACAATAATGTGTTAAAGCACCCAAAACTTTTAATTGGATCAGGACAATTAATGGTAAGGTTATTAAATGAAAAAGATTATATAGCTTCCCGAACAGCTTACCAGCTAAATCTCAAAGGACCAGCGGTATCCGTTCACTCAGCCTGCTCTACTTCATTATCCGCTATCGCTCAGGCAGTGAGCAGTATCAGGGAAGGGCAATGCGATATTGCAATTGCCGGCGCCGCTTCGATTACATCGCCGGCAAAGAGCGGCCATTTTTACGAAGAAGAAGCTGTACTATCCATTGATGGTCACACAAGGTCTTTTGATGCCAAAGCCACAGGCACAGTTTTCAGTGATGGTGCAGGTGTGGTGCTTTTAAAAAGCCTTAAAGATGCCGAAAAAGACGGCGATACAATTTATGCGGTAATCAAAGGCATAGGGATAAATAATGACGGCGCCGATAAGGGCAGTTTTATCGGCCCAAGCGCACATGGGCAAGCTGGCGCTATTGCAATGGCTATACATGATGCAGGAATAGACCCCTCGTCGTTAAGTTACGTTGAAGCCCATGGTACGGCAACCCCATTGGGCGATCCCATTGAAATTGAGGGCCTTAACCTCGCGTTTGGCCATCAAACACAAACACAGTTTTGCGCCATAGGTTCAGTAAAAAGCAATATCGGCCATTTAACTGCAGCATCGGGTGTTGCGGGTTTTATAAAAACGGCGTTGGCGTTGCATTATCGCCAAATACCTCCTTCCTTGTTTTACGACGAGGGCAATC
>JABDHD010000191.1:1230-3413 GCA_013285685.1 Bacteroidota bacterium | reverse complement strand
GTTTGTGTTAGTTTGCTGTTGCCTGTTGTGTTGGCTTTTGCGGCGCCGAAAAGTGCCAGCATGGCCAGCCCCAGCATAATTGATCTTAAAGTTTTCATAATATTAAAATTTAAATTGTTGCTTTAGTTTTGTATCAATAAGACAGGAGTACTAATAAAGTAGTTACAGCAAAAAGCCCCTTAATCGCTATATTTAACAGTTTTTAACAAAGAAGACAAGGCTTTGACAAAAGGAGAGGGGTTCGATTTAATAGTGCTGTAGTTTACGGTAACAGGGGAATAGGTGCAAGCTTAAAAGTTATTTGTTGTTGGCAGGGACAGATGTCAATTACTGCCGCTAAGGGGACTGGTGCAAAGGCGTTCAAAACCGCCCCGAATAGCCTGGGCGGCTTTAATAACCCAACCCGCGCGGTAACCATAATCTTTCGATTTGGCCTGGGCGCGGCAAACGCTAAATTGTTGTAGCAGCGGGGAGATTCAAAGACACAAAAAAACCATAGTCGTTGGAAAATCAAAATGCTTTTGCCATCAACTATGGTTAATCAACTTTAACGTTTACCTGCCTTAGGAAAACGTACTGTAAACATTGGTGATCTTCCAGCCATTGCCGGTATTTGCGATGGTAATGTAATTATGGCGCACAAATCCTTTGAATTTCATATCAAATTTTACCAGCTCAACATTTGCGTCACTCGCTATTATTGAAGTGCTGGTGGTGCATATTTCCTCAACGTTTTTGTTGCTTTTTAAATAATCCAGCATTTGTTTTCTACTGAAAGTAATTATTGTTTTTCCACGCAGCATACTGAATTCTGCCGTTTTATCTAAAACGTCGTTCAGGTTGTTGAGTTTGCCCTGGGTAATTGCATCTGCATAAGTGTAAAGGGCGTGATTTCTCGTTAATTTATCACCCCTGATGTTACTTGCTTTGGTTGCGCCGCAAACCAGCAATAATGCTAATCCCAGCATAATTGATCTTAATGTTTTCATAATCTTTGTTATTTAAATTATAGATTAGTCCGTAAGACAATCTTGGGAACAAATGATTCACCCAAAAGTTTCTTTTAAGGTAATATTTAGCGAGTATTTAATCTAAAGTGTAATTAATTATCAAGCATTTATTAAGATTAAAAATTAATACAAAAATGGTCGAGTTCGACACCATCATGCTGCAGTTTGCCGAGCAGGGCGAAAAAACCGGCTGGACTTATATTGAGATACCGACCGATATTGCCCAGCAACTTAAACCTAATACCCGTACGTCATTCAGGGTAAAAGGTATGCTGGATAGCTTGCCCGTTTCGGGTATGGCACTGATGCCGATGGGCGAGGGTAACTTTATTATGGCGCTGAAGGCTGAGGTTAGGAAAGGTATTCACAAAAACGCCGGCGCGGTGCTGCATGTTTGTATAGAGGAAGATACTGAATACAAAGTTGAAGTGCCGGACGACCTGCAGGAATGTTTTGATTTTGAGCCGGAGGCGCTGGATTTTTTTAACAGTCTGCCTAAATCGCACCGGGAATATTTTATCAAATGGATAAACGAGGCCAAAACCGGCGAAACCCGGGCAAAACGAATTGTAAATACAGTTAATGCGATGCTGCGTAAATGGAAGTTTAACGAGATGTTGAGGGCGATGAAGAATGGGTAGATGTGCGGATGTGCGGATTTCAGATGTGCAGATGGGACTATAGTTTTCGCTTTCGGGGGTTTTGACGATTATCGAAAACGGATGAAATTTCAATCCAATCTTTTTTAATTTTGAAAAAAATAGAGGTTTGAGGGGATGCCACGCAACGACGTACTTGCCTTCTTTTTATAAAAACAGGGAAATGTTCAGGAAAATCCCTTATCCTGGAAATCGTCTGACCAATCTCTCCTATAACTCTTAACGCTACGTCTTCGCCCCATTCACTATATAAATAATCTACCAGTTTGTCGTACTCGTCAATAGCTCGATCAGTCCATTTTAAAACATTAGGCATTTTTTGATCGTAAGCGCTTTAATTTCTCCTCCATGTAAGCCATCACATATTCATGGGAATGAACGCGTCCGGCTTCGCCATCCGCCAAGCCTGCTTTTATCCCTTCAATTGCGGCCTCGGGTAGATCACCCCAATCATCGTTATCTTCCTCAACTTCAAATTTTATGCCCCTATGGTTTAAAAATTCTTCTAAAGCCG
>JABDHD010000191.1:0-1220 GCA_013285685.1 Bacteroidota bacterium | reverse complement strand
AGCCGGAAGGTCTTTTTCGTTATTTATTTCTATTGTCACTAAAGTCATGATCAAATTTACTTATATAAAAAATATATTACAACAAACAAACCAATTTAAGGCCGTTTGACCGATTGCTTTACAGGGCCCTGGCAACGTGTCGATTGGTTAATAAGTATCTCAATGTTAAAAAATCCGCACATCTGAAATCTGCACATCCGCACATTATCCCTTACTTTTACCCATCCATAATTTCTATAGTTGATGAGCGACGATTTGAATAGCGAAAATATACAAGGTAATAACGAAGATAAATTACATAACATCATCTCACTCGACGGCCTGTACGAAAACTGGTTCCTGGATTATGCTTCCTACGTTATCCTTGACCGTGCCGTTCCGCATATAAACGATGGCTTAAAACCCGTACAGCGCCGTATCCTTCATTCATTGAAGGAGATGGACGACGGCCGCTTTAACAAGGCGGCCAACGTCATCGGCAACACCATGAAGTACCATCCGCATGGGGATGCTTCTATCGGCGATGCCATGGTGCAGATCGGCCAGAAAAACCTGCTGATCGATTGCCAGGGTAACTGGGGCGACCCCGTAACCGGCGACTCGGCCGCTGCCCCGCGTTATATCGAAGCCCGCCTTTCCAAGTTTGCGCTGGATGTTGTTTTTAACCCGGATACCACCGACTGGCAGGCTAGCTACGATGGCCGTAACCGCGAGCCGATCACCTTGCCGGTTAAATTCCCCCTCCTGCTTGCCCAGGGCGCTGATGGTATTGCCGTTGGCCTGGCTACCAAGATATTGCCGCATAATTTTATCGAGTTGCTGGATGCATCCATTGAGGTATTAAAAGGCAACGCACCCAACCTGATGCCCGATTTCCCCACCGGCGGTATGGCCGACGCGTCCCTCTATAACGATGGTCAGCGTGGCGGCAAGGTAAGGGTACGCGCAAAAATTGTGGAGCGCGATAAAAAAACTTTAGCCATTACCGAGATACCATTTACAACCACAACCGGTGGATTGATGGAAAGCATTGTGGCGGCGAATGAAAAGGGTAAGATCAAGATCAAAAAGATAGAGGATAATACTGCCAGCAGCGTGGAGATCATGATACACCTGGCGCCGGGGATATCGCCCGATGTAACCATCGATGCACTTTACGCTTTTACCGATTGCGAAGTTTCCATATCGCCCAATACCTGCGTGATACAGGATGACAAGCC
>JABDHD010000190.1 GCA_013285685.1 Bacteroidota bacterium | reverse complement strand
GATATGGTGCGCAATTTCATTGTATTCGAAAAAACAAAAAAAGAAGATGCAAACGGGCTCACCCAAATCATCACCGTAAAAAAACTGGCGGCTTATCACCAATATTATGCGGTTAGCAAAGCGGTTGAGTCGACCATTGCGGCATCAGGTATTAAGGGAGATAAAAAGGGCGGGGTTGTATGGCATACGCAAGGATCAGGCAAAAGTTTAAGCATGGTTTTTTATGCCGGGAAATTAATCACTGCGCCCGAAATGCAAAACCCTACCATTTTGGTGATCACCGACCGCAATGATTTGGACGAACAGCTATTTGACACATTTGCCGACTGCAAGCAATTACTAAGACAAGACCCGGTACAGGCAAAAAACCGCGATAATTTAAGAGACTTGTTAAAAGTGGCCAGCGGTGGAATAGTTTTCGCCACTATACAGAAGTTTTTGCCCGAAAACCAGGGTTCGCTTTATGAACAGCTTTCAACCCGCCGCAATATTGTCGTAATTGCCGACGAAGCGCACCGCACGCAATACGGTTTTGAAGCGTCGATAAAACAAGTAAAAGACAAGGAAACCAAAGAAAAGATAGGCGAACGCATTGCCTATGGCTTTGCCAAATACATGCGCGATGCTTTGCCCAATGCAACTTATATTGGCTTTACCGGCACGCCAATTGAAGGAACGGACATTAACACTCCGCAGGTGTTTGGCCAATATGTGGATATTTACGACATAGCCCAGGCGGTTGCAGACGGCGCGACGGTAAGGATTTACTATGAGAGCCGTCTTGCCAAAGTGAATTTGGACGAAGAAGGCCGGAGGTTGATCGAGGAATTCGACGATGAACTGGATAAAGATGAAGATCTATCGGAATCGCAAAAATCAAAAGCCCGCTGGACAAAACTCGAAGCCATTGTAGGCAATGCAGGCAGGGTAAAAAACCTGGCCAAAGATATTGTAAACCATTTTGAGCAGCGCCAGCAGGTATTCGTCGGCAAAGCCATGATAGTAGCCATTAGCCGCCGGACTGCCGCCAATTTATACAAAGAAATTATTGCTTTAAGGCCCGATTGGCACAGTGATGAATTGAGCAAGGGTACAATAAAAGTGGTAATGACGAGCAATAGCGCGGATGGCCCCGAATTGCAGAAGCACAACACCACCAAACAACAACGCAGGGATTTAGCCGAGCGGATGAAAGACCCGGCGGATCCTTTGCAACTGGTAATTGTGTGTGATATGTGGCTCACCGGTTTTGATGCTCCCTGTTTAAACACCCTGTATATTGATAAACCGATGAAAGGCCACGGTTTAATGCAGGCCATTGCCCGCGTTAACCGTGTATTTAAAGATAAGCCCGGCGGTTTGGTGGTTGATTATTTAGGTATCGCCACGGACCTGAAAAAAGCGCTGTCATTCTATTCGGACGCCGGCGGCAAAGGCCAGCCAACGCTGGATATTACCCAGGCCATTAACTTAATGGAGGAGAAGTTTGAGGTTGTGCAGCAATTGTTTAATGAACATGCCAGTACCCAAAAAGATATTTTAGTTGAAGAGCCGGAAGCCTATTATCAAAACAGCTTTAAATTTAATTACCGGCGATTTTTCACGGTTTCGCCGCAGGAAAAACTTTCTATCATCCTGCAAGCCGAAGAACATATTTTAGGCTTAAAGGATGGCAAGGAGCGGTTTATCCGCGAAGTGACTTTATTAAGCCAGGCGTTTGCGCTATCGATCCCAAATGCACAAGCCATGCTGATTAAAGACGACATTGCTTTTTTCCAGGCAGTTAAGGCAAGGCTTGTAAAATTTGAAGGAGGCGGAACGGGCAGGTCGGACAGCGAGTTGGAAAGCACAATCAAGCAGATCGTAGACCAGGCCATCAGTTCGGATCAGGTAGTTGATATTTTCGAAGCCGCCGGAATTGAAAAGCCGGAGATCACCGGGCTGGAGGTGCTTTCGGATGAATTCCTTTTAGAAGTAAAAGGAATGAAGCACCAGAACCTTGCGTTTGAGTTGTTGAAAAAGTTATTGAACGACGAAATAAAAACCCGGTCGAAAACCAACCTGGTAAAAAGCAAGAAGCTTTTGGAAATGCTGGAAGGCGCTATCCAGCGCTATCAAAATAACTTACTCACTACAGCCGAGATCATCCAGGAATTAATCAACATCGCCAAAGAAATAAAAAAAGCCGACAGCGAAGGTGAGCGATTGGGCTTAACCAACGATGAAGTTGCTTTTTACAATGCCCTTGAAGTAAATGACAGCGCCGTACAGGTTTTAGGCGACGATCAGCTAAAAGAAATCGCAAGAGAAATAACCGATAAAGTTAGGGCAAATGCCACAATTGACTGGACGATACGGGAAAGCGCCCGCGCCAAATTAATGGTAATAGTAAAACGAACCCTAACCAAGTGGGGCTATCCGCCGGATAAGCAAGCCAAAGCAATTGAAACGGTTTTGAAACAAGCGGAGGCAATGGCGGATCTAATGACTACCGGTAAATAACCCAGTTAGTTCCATTTTGGAGCATACTCAGTTCGTGCAAAAAATGCACGTACTGGCCGGGCGAGATGTGCCAAGGGTAGCCCCTACGGGGCAAAATAGGTGGTGGTGGTATGTTTCTACAAAGCGGTAGCCCCTACGGGGCATAGAAGGTATTCTCTGCCTTTGCCGGTGTTTTTCACCAACAAACCGAAAGGCCTAACCGCCATGCAATGGATGTATGGCTCAGGCAAAACCTCACCTCCACGGCATGCAATTCGCCCGGTACGGTTGCTTGTGCTGCGGGTTCCGTATAAACGCCTGCCACGCCGGCCTTGTTGGTGAAAAACACCCAACAAGGGCGGAGAGGCGGGCGTATAAACAAAAAAAGATGGCTTGTGAAACCATCCTTTTTTTGTCGCTGAAAACTTTTTAGTTTTCCAACCTTATTTTTTTAAGTGATCTGGTAAGCCATTTTTGCGTAAAAAGGCTTTAGCCGCTTCTACCTTTTTTACGACAAAAGGATCATTGGAATGATCTCTGTCAACATTGTTAATAATTGCCTTTCCATAATCCTTTCCGGTAACCGCTTTCTTTACTGTTGGCATATTAATCCTTTCGTGTTTATAGTCAAATATACGATTTTATTTTTTTTCAACCAAAAACGCTTCGTAACTGACATTTTTCTCAAAGAGTTCCCAGGCACGATTTCTAAATCCCATTACCATAAAATCTATGTTTATTTCATCCAATAAATTGGAGATGCTTAGTTGATATAATCGTGTCCTGGCGGGGGTGCTCCCCTGAGCATAAATAGGGAAATTTCCATACGCATTCATAAATTCATTAATCGTGGCGGCAACGGTCGCCAACACTTTATCTCTATCCTGGTTATTACTTTTGGCCGTGTCGTCGATATTGCCGGTTTTGGGATCTTCATCTCCAAAGGCTAA
>JABDHD010000189.1 GCA_013285685.1 Bacteroidota bacterium | reverse complement strand
CCCCAACATAGACGCAAGGTTTCTCCCGGGTTTCGGATCGGACGAATCGATGGCCGCGATAAGCAGCGACAGCGTAAAAACATCGGTAAAGTGGGTGCCTTTTCCAAAAAACGCGCCGCCCCGGCTAATCAGGTTATATGTTATCACCCGGGCAAGTGGCTCGTATACACTGGAGCGGACAGATTTTAAGGCAATACCGGCAATTTACCAGGTTTGGCTTATGGATAATTATAAAAAAGATTCGCTCGACATTAGAAGCAATGCAAGCTATGCCTTTAATATTGACCTGACAGATACAGCGAGTTTTGGCAGCAACAGGTTTAGCGTCGTTGTCCGCCAGGACCCTGCTTTAGGGATACATTTATTAAGCTTTAATGCAATTAAAACCACAGGCGGCTCGCAGGTTACCTGGACGACCGAGAACGAGCAGAATTATACCAACTTTACTGTTCAGCGAAGCGTCGACGGCGGAAAAACATTTAATGCGCTTGGAGCAGTTGCATCGGGCGGACAAAGCGCCTATGCTTTTTTAGACAAGAGTCCCGCGCAAGGTTCAAATAGCTACCGCCTGAAGATACAGGACCTAAACGGCGCAATCAGCTATTCAAACCCCGTTACCCTTGCATATGGCAATGCAAACAGCACCGCCGCCGGCAATATTAGCGTTTACCCCAACCCTGCCAGCAGCGTAATAAATTTAGCTATTGGTCAGCAAAATAACTTCGTGCCGCAAAATTTGACAGGCACAGGGCAGTCGGCCCTCCAGCGCCTTGCATTAACGCCGTCGCTGATCACTACAGCAACAGCCAATACATCTTTATTTGATATTAAGATAGTAAATATCTCCGGCACTGTAATAAAAGAATCGACCTCATCTTCCAGCAATTGGCAGTCTGACATCAGCCATCTTCCGCCGGGGACATATATTATCCAGGTCAGAAATAAAACCAGCAGCAACCTGGTTGGCCGAGGTATGTTTATAAAAATGTGACAGTAATTATAATATTTCGTGGGTCGCTGACACCCATCCAGCCCATACCGAAGCGACGCGCAGCGTGTGTTTGGCATTTAAACGAAAGGCACTTTTGGCAAGGGAGGGGTGACGCTATACAAGGCCAGGTCTCTTTTTACCGCACGGAGCGATATCGTATTCTCAGTGACTCAGTTTTTTTCACCACTGTCTCGTAGTTTTCATTGTCCTTTCTTTCCTCCGGGGGTTATTCTCATACTATTTAATAAAATAATAGCCACTGTTATGTGCTTATTTCAAACAGTTATTACTACTTATGGGAATATTTATTATTAATTACGAAGTTAAATAAAATATTAAAAATATTCCACATGGCTATAAAATAAATATATTAAAGCAGGCAATTGTTTTATTATTTTTTTTAATTTTGTTATTAGCATCTATTCTGGAAAAATATATATAAATGGAGAGCTTATTAATACTTAATATGCATTAATAGGAACCAATCCCCACCCGACTTTCAGAAGATAATGATCAGATAAATTATTGCAGGCTACTGCAGGGGGTTCATGGAGTATTTAAATCTTAAATATCCGCCATGAAGACGAGAGGGATAAATAGTAAAACCGGCTTTTTAAGGTTGGTTTTTATCGTGTTGATATTACTGTCAGCCACAACGCAACTATCAGCCACAACCTACGACTGGATAGGCGGAACAAGTACGGTTGCGAGCAACGCCAACAATTGGTATAACGAAACCACTCAGCTTACTAATTCAGGTGTCCCCGGTTTGTTGGATGCTGCTTATATAGGCGTCAATCCAACTTACGTGGTTTGGACTATTTACCTTGTTTTAGGGACCAATACTAATATCAATTTAACTGCGGCTAAGATGCCGGTTGTAACGGCAAACACAACCTGGGGATCTTTAACTTTTGGATATTACGGCCCCCAGGGTACTTATACCTACGGCGTGAACGAGGCTTTGTCCTTAAGTGTAAACACGGGAGTAACTTTAACAGTTAGCGGCAATGTAACGCAAAATCATAACCCAAGCGCAACGGGCAGCACCTTTAACTATATAGCCACAACCATTTCAGGGGCGGGGACATTGTTGTGCCAGGGGAATTTCCTGGTTGGCGACGCGACAACACAGCCCGCTCATAGTGTTGCATCGGCCACCCAGGTAAGTATCCAGATCACCCAATTAACGATTACCGGAAATCTTGTTTTGAATTCAAACGGCAACACAACGGGAAACGACATTTGTTATCCATGGTTCTCCGTTGAAAAAGGCACCACAACGCTTTTAAAACAAATTACTTTCGCCAAAAACAATTCTCCTTTGGCCAATGCATTTGATAGTTACAATCCCCCGCTGAGCACCTACCCGGGATACGGAAAATTTACAGCGGATAATACGGCCAGCAGCCCGAGCACGCTTGAACTCAAGTACAAACAACCGCTTGTGCCTGCCGATCAATTTTATGTTTACTTTACCTACGGCGGCAATAATGGCACCGTTTTGTATGATGACCCAACCGTTGAAAACCAAACTATTTATACGGCCAATGAACCATCAGTAACCACCACCACAACTTACATAAATACCACCGCGCCCCCTTATTACAATGTGACTTTTTCCGGTTCCAGTACAAAACTGGTTGATAAAAACAGCACATTAGGTTCAACTACACAAGGGTTAACGGTCGGGAATAATTTCACAACCAGCGGCGGGGCAGTAAATTTAAACACGAATAACCCCACTGTAACCGTTAGCAACAGTTGGACAAATAGTTGCAATGTAACCCAGGGAAGCGGCAACATAACCATTACAAATGCCTTGCAAAATTCCGCCGGCACTTTTCAGCTCGGCACCGGAAGCTTAACAACCGCCACCCTGCAAAATAGTGGCGGAACAGTGGCCGGCGGGGCCGGCCCCGGCATAGTTACCGTTAGCGGAACCTTCCAAAATAATGGCGGCATATTTCAATGCAATGCCGAAAACGATTACTTTAACGGGCTATACCAAAATACCTCCACCTTTACGGCGGGAACCGGGACGGTTTATTTTAACGGCTCCGCAGCACAAACTTTGTCGGACCTTAGCGTGTCAGGCACCCAATTCAATAACGTAAGTTTTAGCGGTACATCGCTTGCAAATCCTAAAACCATGTCGGGGTCGGGCGGTTTCGCTGTATCGCCAACAGGGGTTTTATCTATGGTGGGCGCCACCACAAAGCTTGTCGCCGGTACGGCAACGGTCGCTTCCCTAACCTTAAAATCCGACACCACAGGTACAGCTACTGTAGCCAATATCCCTGCCGGAAGCGTCATCACCGGTTTTGTAACCGTTCAACGCTTTGTACAGGGCAGCGCCACATTCAGCGCGGTTACGCACCGGTGGGTGGCGCGTAATTACCGGCTGATGTCATCGCAGGTAAACGAAGGGGCCGATGCAAGCACCAATT
>JABDHD010000188.1 GCA_013285685.1 Bacteroidota bacterium | reverse complement strand
GGACTCCTTATTGTAGCCAGCAAACTGAATTTCGAAATGGCGAAGGCTGCTTTTACCTGGCTGGCGGGCTGACTCATATGGGCAAATATAAAATATTGCCGAAGCATTTATAAATCAACCGTCAAACCATTTTTTGTATTCGTATGTATTATAAAAAATGAAAAGAACGTTAAGCGACTATTTATGCCATGAAGAATATAAAAGCTGAAAAATTTTACGACAAAGCCTTTGACTGGGTGCTTACCAACGGTCCGTCGGTTATAATGGGCATTGTGGTGCTTGTTATTGGCCTGTGGCTCATCAGGCTGTTTGTTGTATGGACGCAGGGCCGCATGAGCAAAAAGGACGTCAATCCATCTGTAAGGCCGTTTTTAATGAGCCTGATGGGGGCTGCGCTCCGGGTGTTGCTTATCCTAGCCGTGATGGATATCATCGGCGTTAAAATGACCCTGTTTGCGGCGCTGGTCGGGGCGTTTGGCGTTGCGGCCGGCTTGGCGCTTTCCGGCACGCTGCAAAACTTTGCCAGCGGTGTGCTTATACTCCTGCTAAAACCATTTGTTGTGGGCGATAATATAATTACCAGCGGGCAGGAAGGCACCGTAACGGCCATACAAATTTTTTATACGCTGATCAGAACCTTTGATAACCGCGACGTGATCGTACCCAACGGACAGCTATCCAACCAGTTGATCATCAATACCAGCCGGGAGGGTACCCGAAGATTGGATGTCGACCTTAAATTTACCAACAATATTGATTTTAAGCAGGTTAAAGGGATTATTAACACAGCTATCGATAAAACTAAAAATGTGCTGGCCACGTCCGACCGCCGGATAGGGGTAGGTGAGCTGCAGCCCGACGGCTATATTGTAAGTGTAAACGTTTGGGTAAACGCGCATGGCTTCCGCGATACCAAACTGGCTTTGCAGGAGTGTATTTTGGAAGATTTGAAAGACGGTGGCGTTAAATTGCCCGGCATGTAATCGTTTATTTTTGTGAATCGAGAGCCAAGAAACAAGAACCGGGAACCAAGATAAACGCAGTATGCCGCCGGGTTTCACGCTAAATAAAAGATTCAAACATCCAATTTTGGTTCGTTCAATAATTTAGCATCCCCATCGGTATTTTTTCCTGGCTCTTGACTCTTGGTTCTTGACTCGCATTATACCTATATTAGGGCAAAAAACCGATTATGAAATACCTTTTATTGCTGCTTTTGCTGCCCTTTGGGTTACATGCGCAACAAATAACCAACCAGCGCGTCTACGATACCATTCCCTTTATCCCCGAACATACGCCGCAGCGGCTGGCCCTGTTTGCCAAAGAACCTATTGTAACCGGCAAGATCATCTTCCTCGGTAACAGCATCACCGAGATGGGCGACTGGAAAAAAGTAACCGGGGATACCACCGTGATCAACCGCGGTATTGGCGGCGATATCACCTTCGGTGTTTTAAAACGGCTGAAAGACATCACCGATCGCCAGCCATCCAAAGTTTTCCTGCTCATCGGCATTAACGACATCGGCAAAGATATCCCCGACCCGGTCATCGCCGATAATGAGCTGAAAATCGTGAAGGAGATACACAGCAAATGCCGCCAAACCAAAATTTATGTAGAAAGCGTGTTGCCTGTTAACTCTACCGTTAACCATTTTCCGCAGCATTACGACAAGGAAGAACATGTGCTCGCCCTCAACAAACTGCTGCAAGCCAACGCCGCCGCCGGGAATTATACGTTTGTAGATATTTTTCACCTGTTTGTTGATGCCGACGGCCGCCTGCAGGCACAATATACCTACGAGGGCCTGCATGTTAAGCCCGCCGCCTATGTTGTTTGGGTTGATTACCTGCGCAAGATGGGTTATTTGTAGAGGATATATCGATTTACCACTTGTACGGGCACCCCTCGTGGGTGCCCCGGCCTTTACATAAACCGGCCATCCGCAACATCCCCCATTATCACTAAATATCGTTTTGGACATGCTTCGCACCGGGTATATTCCGGGCGACCACAAGGGGCGCCCCTACGGGCGTATGCCCTATCACATTGGATCAAACGTCCTTCAAATGTTTGGGAAATCTCTTCGAAACGCATACAAAATGGGTACAAACCGCATCGAGAAAATTCTTGCTGCCAAAAAGCGTTCATTTTGGTTCAGGTTTTTGAACGCTCTCAGCCGGGAATTCCGTAAAATATGACTATTTTTTGTAAAGCCGTTTTTTTGCAGTTATATTTAGGCCAGCTTAAATTTTAATTTCGTTATCACAATTACAAACGTTCGCTTCATCAGCTGTTTTTTATAATACCAAGGCCTGCAATAGCCGAATTACACGACGAGCCAGCCTTACTAAATTTTAACTTTGTTAAATCGTGAATGATGGTACTCGAATATCAAAGACAAATACAACTGCTTGATTACTGGTGTTGGGCTGCCGTTACCTCGGCCATAGCCTTAAAATACAACCCAGCAAGCGGCTACACACAGGGCGTCCTTGCGGGTGAATTGCTCGATAGCAGTTGCGCAGCAATTGCACCCGGCAATACCAGCAATGTACCGGCGGTTTGTAACCAGCAATATAGCCTGGGCGATGCGCTGCGTTATACGCAAAACTTCGCCTGGGAGGTTGAAAGTAACCTGACGTTAGCCGAAATTATAACCCAGATTGACAGCGGATGGCCGGTTTGCTGCCAGATTTATTGGGCCGACCGGAATGACCAGGGACATTTTATTACCATTTACGGCTATGACGGCACTACAATAACAATAGCCGACTCCGACCCAAATGCCGTTACGGATACTATCGACTACTACGACCTGATCACCGCCTATCGCGGTGGGCAGTGGATCCGTTCATTTGGCACACAGCCAGCGCCATTAATTTAAAATCTTAACCTAATTTTATGAAAACTACTCTACGTTTCGCCCAACTCCATCTTAACATCAGTGTTTTTCTTTTAGTTGCGTTCGGCTTATGCTCCGTTACGGTACAGGCACAAATAAAGGCGGCGGCAGCACCGATGGTCCAGTCAACTTTTTACGATGCGCAGGCATTGTACTATGCACTGAAAGGGTATAATGCCTACCCGGTTTATCTCCCCGGCAAGAATAAAACCATACAATCGGCGGCAGCAACACCGAACCCTGTTGCGGGGCGGTCAACCGCAACCAACCCAACACGCTCAAATAATGGCCCCGGGGGAGCAGGGCCGGGGGCAGCAACAGTCACAACCACCATAAAACAATACGAGATAATAGAACTCACCACCGGAAAAATATTGCTCGACATGTGTCCACAGGACAGCGTCCGCCTGATTTTATCGCAGCACACATTTAGCTCCGGGGCCGAGAAAGTGGCCTTCATCAGTAGCATACTGGCCCGAAATGCACATTCTGCCGACACTACATTCAGTACGCTTTCGCCGCTGTATGCGGGCAACACATATCTTAAC
>JABDHD010000187.1 GCA_013285685.1 Bacteroidota bacterium | reverse complement strand
TTTGGCGATACTGATTTAAAGTTTGCAGCTGAACTGGCTTATAATATCGATGTGTTATTTTTATGTGTCGGCCATGGTGATGCCCAAAAGTTTTTAAATGCCAACCCAATACCCGATCACATTAAAGTGATCGATTTGAGCCAGGATTTCCGTTTGAGCCAGTCGGCAAAGCACAAAACCAAAAGCTTTGTTTACGGCCTGCCCGAATTAAACCGTGACACAATAAAACAGGCAAATAATATTGCCAATCCAGGCTGTTTTGCTACCTGCCTGCAGTTGGGCTTACTCCCATTGGCAGCCAAGGGTTTGCTAAATAGCGAGGTACATATCACCGCAACAACTGGGTCGACCGGTGCCGGACAAAGTCCATCAGCAACCACCCATTTTACCTGGCGCAATGACAACCTGTCGGTGTACAAAGCCTTTGAACACCAGCATTTGAATGAGATCGGTCAGTCGTTAAAGCAATTGCAGCCCGGTTTCGATCATGCGATAAACTTTATCCCCTACCGTGGTGATTTTACCAGGGGGATTATCGCTTCTATGTATGTGGATTGCAATCTGGGTGAGGCAGATGCTTTAAGAACATACCAGCAATATTATACAGGCCATCCCTTTACCCATGTAACGACACATGATATCGATTTAAAACAGGTGGTGAACACTAATAAGTGTTTTATCCAGGTTAAAAAGCACGGTAATAAATTATTGATCATTAGCATCCTCGATAATTTGCTCAAAGGCGCATCAGGACAAGCTGTGCAAAATATGAACCTTATGTTTGACTTGGAAGAAACCGCTGGCTTAAAACTGAAAGCAACTGCTTTTTAAGCAGAAAGAGTGAAATAAAATGGAAATACAAAGTTTAAACTGGTTATTGCGACGACGAAGGTTGTTTTGATCAAAAGAGATCATCAACCATCGGAATTTATTGTAATTATTCAAATGTTAAACACAAGGCGAATGAAAACCTTTTACCCTTCGCCTTTTACCTTTCACCTCAAAAGAAAATGAATCTATTCGACGTATATCCAATCAATCCAATAAACATTGTTAAGGGCCGGGGCAGCCTGGTTTACGATGACAAGGGCACCGAGTACCTCGATCTTTATGGCGGCCATGCGGTTATCTCCATCGGCCATACCAACCCGCATTATGTAAAACGGCTGGAGGATCAGCTGCGCCAGATCGGTTTTTATTCAAACTCGGTTGAAATTCCCATTCAAAAACAATTGGCGGAAAAGCTGGGCCATGTTTCCGGCAAGGAAGATTACCAGTTGTTTTTGTGTAATTCAGGTGCAGAGGCCAATGAGAATGCTTTAAAACTGGCATCGTTTTACAACGGCAAAAAGAAGATCATCGCATTTACCGGTTCTTTTCACGGACGGACATCGTTAGCTGTTGCGGTTACCGATAACCCCAAAATAGTTGCGCCGGTTAATGAGACCGAAAATGTGATCTTTTTGCCGCGATACGATGAGGCGGCTTTGGAAAAAGCCTTTGCAGAGAATGAGATTTCATCAGTAATTATTGAAGGCATACAGGGCGTTGGCGGTATCCATGTTGCGCCGGAAAGTTTCCTGCAAAAGATCAGGGCCTTGTGCGATAGTCATAACGCGGTTTTTGTCGCTGATTCGGTGCAATGCGGTTACGGACGTACAGGTAAATTCTTTTCGCATGATTTTGCCGGTGTTAATGCCGATATTTATACCATGGCCAAAGGCATGGGCAATGGTTTCCCGGTTGGGGGTATCATCATTTCGCCAAAAATAAAACCGGCATTTGGCATGCTGGGTACAACCTTCGGTGGCAACCACTTGGCTTGTGCCGCCGGCTTAGCTGTCTTGGAAATAATCGAGCAGGATAATTTGTTACAAAATGCATCCGAAGTTGGGGGATACCTGATTGATGAACTCAAAAAGTTCAGCCAGGTAAAAGAAGTAAGGGGTCGTGGCCTAATGATCGGTATTGAGCTGCCTGCTGAATTGGCACATGCACGGAAAGAATTGTTGTTTACCCATCATATATTCACCGGCGAAGCCAAACCCAATGTGATCCGGCTGTTACCGGCTTTGAATTTGACCAAAGCTTATGCCGACAGGTTTTTAGAAGCGTTTACAACCGTTTTGAACAAATAAAAGCGACCATCTTTGACATATAATATCAACTTAAAATAATAAAGGCTTTGTGATCTTTGCGAAAAACCTTCGTGACCTTTGCGGTTAATTTTTCACCACAAAGTGCGCAAAGAGGTTGATCAAGGTGACACAAAGGACTGTCGCTTCTTAAGATAAGTCCACATGAAAAAATTTACCACCGTTCACGATGTTAGCGACGTAAACTCGCTGGTTGTCGAAGCACTTCAATTAAAGCAAAACCGCTATGCTTTTCAGCATTTAGGGAAAAACAAAACCATTGCGCTTGTTTTTTTGAATCCGAGCCTTCGCACGCGAATGAGCACCCAAAAAGCAGCCCTTAACCTTGGTATGAACGTGATGGTGCTCAATATCGACAAAGAAGGCTGGGCGCTGGAGTTGCGCGATGATATAGCTATGAACGGTACTACCGTGGAGCATATCCGTGAAGCCGCAGCCGTAATGGGCCAATATGCTGACATTATTGGCGTACGCTCATTCCCCGGTTTAAAGGACCGTGAAGAAGATTACAGCGAAACCATCTTTAACAAATTCGTCGAGTTTTGCGGGGTACCAATCGTTAGCCTGGAATCAGCAACACGTCACCCCCTGCAAAGCCTTGCTGACCTGGTTACCATTGAAGAGTTAAAAGCCAGGCATCGCCCAAAGGTAGTATTAACCTGGGCGCCGCATATCAAGCCATTACCACAGGCCGTTCCAAATTCATTTGCTGAATGGATGTGCAAAGCGGATGTGGACTTTACTATCGCCCATCCAAAAGGCTATGAACTTTGCGAAGACTTTACAAAAGGCGCAACCATCAACCACAACCAGGACGAAGCTTTAGCTGATGCCGATTTTATCTATGTAAAAAACTGGTCGGCTTACGAGCCTTACGGACAAATTTTGCCGGGCAATGAGGATTGGATGCTAACCAACGACCGGTTAAAAAATACCAATAACGCCAAAGTTATGCATTGTTTGCCGGTAAGACGTGATTTGGAGTTGTCGGCTGAAATACTGGATGGCCAAAGTTCGATTGTAGTTCATGAAGCAGGTAACCGGGTTTGGGCCGCACAGGCGGTGTTGAAAAGGATGCTGGAATCGTTGTAATTTGGCAATTTGAAAATGTTTAGCTTTAAAACACCATCTACAAATTTTCAAATCGGGTAATCTTCAAATCGTATGTACATCCCAACTTTCAATAAGTTCGAAGATAGACAGCAAGTCATTGCCTTTATGCAACGCTATAGCTTTGCTACTATTGTTTCAGTAAAGAACAATATTCCGGTCGCTACCCACCTACCTTTTTTAGTTAAAGTTGAGAATGATAAAGTAATCCTGCACGCCCATTTCGCGAAGGCAAACCCCCA
>JABDHD010000186.1:122-3540 GCA_013285685.1 Bacteroidota bacterium | reverse complement strand
TTGTGCCGAATCCTGGTAAATGGCGGCGATTTTAGCTGTTTGATCGTCATTAAGCTTCAACTCCTTTTGCAATCCTTTAGCCCTTTGCTGAGGGTCACTGGGAGGAGCGGAAGCAGGTTGAGCAAAAGATACTGTTGCCAGTGCGACAAATAAACTGCATACTAAAAGTAATTTCTTCATAGCTTTAATAGTTAATGAATTTTTATTTAAAGGTAATAAATTGATTCACAGTTTTTAAACGATCTATTTAATTTTTCCCATAACCAACGTGCGCCATTCTTTCGCCCATTGCCGTGTAGGCTTCATTTGGACCGGGCGCCCAGGTGCCCAGACCGTCCACATAGCGGTTGTACATGCAAAATGCAGCGGCTATCAGCACGGTATCATGCAACTCCTGGTCGGTAGCCCCAAGGTCGCGCGCGAAGGAAATATCCTCATCAGTTACGTTTTTACCATTTCGCTGCACCTGGTGCGCGATGTGCAGCAAGGCCCTGAGTTTATCCGAAACGGGCGTATTCGGCAACCCTGCCTTGATGTCGTCGATCAGCCCGATATCGCTACCCAAATGAGCCGCTGCCGCCGCCGCGTGCGAGGTATGGCAAAAGTGGCATTTGTTCCAGTAGGAAACCGAAGCCGCGATGATCTCTCTTTCGCCGCTTGTAAGGCTCGATGGGCCGCGCAGCAATGTCTCAGCCAGGTCAAGCAGGGGCCTTGCGGTTTCCGGGCGGTAATTTAGCAGGCCTACTATGCCTGGTAACTCTTCGTTTAATAATTTTATGTGTGCCATTTTTTTGTTGTAATGTTGTAACGTTGTAATGTTGTAATGTTGTAATGTTTTTCTTCTTTAGGGCTGCTTATTGCGAATCGCCTGTTGCAACCTTAAACGGGGGCGTTAAATAGCCCTCGCGTGCGCGTTGCTCGCCCATTTTGTCGTACAATTCGGCATCGTCGGGCTGCCAGGTGGCCAGGCCGTCAACATAGCGGTTGTACATGCAAAAGGCTGCTGCTATCAGCACTGCGTCGTGCAGCTCAATATCAGTAGCACCCTCGCTCCGGGCCAGCTCAATATCTGCAGGCAACACGTTTTTACCACCCGACTGTACCTTCGCTGCAATTTTTAATAAAGCCTTCATTTTGCTGCTAATGGGCGCCGTTTCCGGATCTGATAACACCTGTTGCACAATGTCGCCGTTGTTGCCTAACTGGTGTTTGGCTATTGCGCCATGAATATTGCAGCAATACTTGCAGGTGTTTAAACGTGACACGTAGGTAGCGATCAATTCCCTTTCGCCCGCGCTTAGCGAAGGGTGCGGGTTGTGCAGCATCGCCTGTACTAATGCATTCATCGGCGCAGCGGTTTCAGGCCGGTAGATGAACAAGCTCCTGATGCCCGGGTATTCGTTAGTTAAATTGATATGTGGCATTTTTTTTAGTTGATTAAGTTAAATAGTGATTGGTTAGTGGTGAGAAGTGAGTGAGGTTTTTTCCGACTACTCACGGCTCACTACTCACCATTCACCTAATGATATACACTCGACTGATACCCCTCCAAAGCCCGTTGCGGCGCCCGGTTTATATAAAATTGCCGGTCTGTCGGCGCGGATGTGCCTAAGCCATCTACATAACGGTTAAACATGCAAAAGGCGGCGGCTATCAAAACCGTATCATGGATTTCCTTGTCCGTCGCGCTGTTCTTTCTGGCTTCTTCAATCTGTGACTGCGTTACATGTTTGCCCCCTTTTTGTACACTCCCGGCGATGCTTAACAAGGCTTTCATCTTACCGGATAACTCCGCCGATTTAAAATCATGCTTGATGCTGTCAATCTGCGCTATATCGCAGGTCAGGTAATGACCGGCCATAGCGCCATGTACGTTCTGGCAAAAGAAGCAATCATTTAAATAGGAAACATAGGTCCCGATCAGCTCACGTTCTCCGCGGCTCAGGGTATTATCATCATTCCGCAGCAAGGTTTCCGCCAATGCATTTAACGGCTCGGCTGTCTTCGGGCTGAAAGCCATCAGGCCTCGTATTCCCGGCAAATCATTATTTAATTGTATATGTGCCATATTCTTCTTAAGTTGTTTTTATCGAAACGTCAGTTGCAGCTTCTTTCGGACTTCCCGACTTTGCTGACTTCCAGACTAATATTTAATTTTCCTCTATCGGTTGAACCGGCTGTATGTCCTTAATAAATACAACGGCAAAAAGGCCTGGTAAAAACACCAGTGAAAAAATAAAAAGCGAGTTACCGTATCCGCCCAATACATCAACCAGCACTCCCGCAAATAAAACGGCTAATGCAGTAAATATCCG
The DNA here is from genome assembly GCA_013285685.1 of Bacteroidota bacterium. Classification (GTDB taxonomy): domain Bacteria; phylum Bacteroidota; class Bacteroidia; order Sphingobacteriales; family Sphingobacteriaceae; genus Mucilaginibacter. The sequence goes on along the minus strand of JABDHD010000186.1, from coordinate 1,225 downwards.
CCCGACGTTAAAACAAAAACCGGTTGCCGACGCCCGTATTGCAGCAGGAAACAACGCAGGAATATAAAGCGACAATATCCCCTGGCTGGCCCCGAAAAACAAGGCTAAAACGGCTATTTCAGCAAAGATGATGGACGAGAAACTGCTATTTGTTTTGAACAAAAGGAAAGACATCAGGAAACATATCACAAAACTGGCAATCAGCGAAGTTCTTAAGCTAACCAATTTTAGTAGCCAACCCGAAAGAAAGCCACCGATCAGTCCGCCCATACCCATAAACATTAAACTTAAACTACCTTCTTTTTGGGCATTTGCGGTTAAAAGGCTTTGTATCCAGGCAGGTAACCACGAAAAGATGGCCCATAGACCGACCAACATCGAGCCGAATATGAGGGAACCCGTCGCCAGTATTTTAAGATTCGAGCTACCGAACAGGTGGACTGCGGGCTTATGGTCAATTTGTACAATGGACTGGTCCTTCAGCCACAGGCTTGATTCCCCGATCATCCAGTAGCCCGCAATTGCAAACAATAATGGCAACGCGCCAACCAGGAATCCTTCCCGCCAGGAAGCAACCAGGAAAGTAAGCATTCCTGCCGAAAAAATACCTATCGGAATGGCAATTGACAATATACCCGTGAATACAGCTTTACTCCTGGCCGGCCATACCTCGCTTATTAAGGTAAAGGATATTACCAGCATGCCGCCCGCCCCAACGCCGCTTAAAAAACGGCATATCATTACTTCGTCCCAGCTTTGGGTAAATGCCGTTAGCAGGGTAAACACACCATAACTACCTATCGATAACAACAAAGCTGCTTTTCTGCCGGTTTTGTCGCCAATGAGTCCCCATAAAAATCCACCGACAGCCCATCCAAAAATAAAGAGTGCATTGATATACGCGCTGATATTATTCAACTGAGCAGTGTTTTGAGTGCCCTGGAATTCCTTAACTACTGCGTGCAGGTAAACCGCCATCACGGTGGAGATTGCCCCGGCAAACAGGTTGCCCGCAAAACAAACTATAAACAATAAAACCAGCCTGTTTGATTTTGCCGCTGTTTGTTCAGCGGTGATGATGGATATTTCCGTTTCCATTCCTT
>JABDHD010000186.1:0-98 GCA_013285685.1 Bacteroidota bacterium | reverse complement strand
GTTTTTTTAAATGATCATATCCCTGCGGCAGCCTGTAGTAGCCATGATTTACCAAACGACCGGCCAACATGGTAAAGTAGCTGTCATCCTCAGGCATC
>JABDHD010000185.1:2394-3573 GCA_013285685.1 Bacteroidota bacterium | reverse complement strand
GGCGAAGAGATTGCGAAAACCGGGAAGGGCAGTATTGTAAATATATCCTCCATGAATTCCAAACGGGCCATTACAAAAGTGCTGGGTTATAACATGGGTAAAGCCGCGATGGATTGCTACAACCAATGGTTTGCCGTTGAATTGGCCAACCGCTATGGCGATAAGATCAGGATGAACGCCCTTGCGCCTGGTTTTTTTCTGACCGAACAAAACCGCAACCTGCTCACCACCCCGGATGGTGGTTACACGGAGCGCGGCGCGAAGGTGATCAGGAATACGCCATTTAAACGTTTCGGTCACCCGGATGAACTGATTGGCACATTGGTTTGGCTGCTGAGCGATGCCTCGGCATTTGTAACAGGCGCGATGATTTGCGTGGATGGCGGATTTTCGGCCTTTGGGGGGGTGTGAAACATTGGTAGAGACGCGATGCATCGCGTCTCTGAACGAAATGATCCGGGTTCGGGATGCGATGCATCGCGTCTACGGCCGGCAAATGCAGCCAAAAATGGTGACAAGGTTTTGTCAGTGACAAAATCTTGTCAGCAGTTAAATTATTAATAATCAGTGTTATAGCGCTTTGTAGCAGGGTGTAGCACGTGTAGCGCTACATACAAAATTGTTAACGAGACATTTATAATATTTTACATGGGCAAAGACGCGATGCATCGCGTCTCTACAACGTTATGTTTGAAATTAACAACTTAATCAACCCACCCGATAGCTATCGGGTCAACTTAGTCTAACTTAATCAACTAATTACATAACCATGGATCGCCGCAAATTTATTCAAACCACATCAGTAGCAGGGACTACCTTCCTGATGGCGCCACAGCTTGGCAAAGCCGCCGGTTTTTTCAAAGGTTCGCCTAATGACAAGGTCGTTATCGGCATGATGGGTACCCATAGCCGCGGGCTTTACCTGGCGCAAAATTTTTGTGCGCTACCAAATGTCGAGATCGCCTATATCTGCGATGTGGATAGCAAGGTAGTTGAAAGCACCGTTGCGGATATTGGCAAACGCACGGGGAAAAACCCGCAGGGTTTAGGTGATATCCGCCGCCTGCTGGAAAAAAGGGATGTGGATGCCATTGTTATCGCGGCGCCCGACCACTGGCACGCGCCGGCAACTATTATGTAATTAGTTGATTAAGTTAGACTAAGTTGACCCGATAGCTA
>JABDHD010000185.1:0-2384 GCA_013285685.1 Bacteroidota bacterium | reverse complement strand
CAACTATTATGGCCTGCCAGGCGGGTAAACATGTTTATGTGGAAAAGCCCTGCGCTCTTTATGTTTAATACTTGTTGTTTATTTTTACCGCTAAGGACACTCAGATTTCGCTAAGTTCACTAAGCCTATCAAGTTTTTCTTTGTGTTCTTTGCGAAAACCTTTGTGAACTTTGCGGTTAATTAATCCACTTTATCTCAGTTCACTTATCGAAACGGCGTCCATATCCGTATAATCCATGTTTTCCCCTGCCATGCCCCATATAAAATTATAATTGGTAGTACCACAGCCGGAATGTATGCTCCAGGGCGGCGAAACTACTGCTTCATAATTATTGATGGTGATATGCCGCGTTTCATCGCCCTTGCCCATAAAATGCATTATTTTTTGCCCCGCAGGCAGGTCGAAATAAAAATAGGCCTCCATACGGCGGTCGTGTGTGTGGGCCGGCATCGTGTTCCACACGCTTCCGGCTTGCAACGTGGTCAAGCCCATCACCAACTGGCAGCTTTTTATGCCATCGGCGTGGATGTATTTGTTTATGGTGCGCAAATTGGCTGCGGCATGGCTGCCGGCATCAACTTTAGCGGCCTCATTAATAGTCATTAAAGTCGCCGGATAATTGGTATGGGCAGGCGCTGAAAGCAGGTAAAATACTGCCGGATTTTCGCTGTTTTTACTCGAAAATGCCACCCGCTTCAGGCCTTTCCCCAGATATAAACAATCAAGATTGTCGACCTCGAACATGCTGGCGTCGGCTATTATAGTACCTTCTCCGCCCACATTGATGATGCCAATCTCGCGGCGTTCCAAAAAATAATCAGCGCGAAGATTGGGGTAGCTTTCCAAAATCACTTCTGTATTAACCGGGTTGGCTGCACCCACGATCATCCGGTCGTAATGGGTATAAACGCAATGAATTGCATCGGCAGCAACTATGCCATCGACTAAAAAACGATCCCTTATCAACTGGGTATCATACTGTTTAAAATCGGCCGGATGTACGCTGTGGAGAATCTTCAATTTAGTTTTAATTGGCAGTTAGCAAGTTGTAAAGGTTGTAAAAGTTGTAAGGGTTGCAAAGGTTTTAAAACTTAATCAAAGTAATCCAACCTAATCAACCCACCCGATAGCTATCGGGTCAACTTAATCCAACTCAATCAACCAAAGTTAATATTTAACCATTCAAAAATTGGTAAAATAGTTTTTACATTGGCTTAAATTTGTTTTTTACCACTAAACGCGCAACCAGTTTACAAAGATCATCAACACAGGGAACAACCACTTTGTGAAATCTTTGTGTCCCTGGTGCACTTTGTGGTTTTTAATTCGCGTAATGCTATGAAAACACTAACTGCTTTATTTTTATTGGTTGTCGTTGCCGGCACAACCAATGGTTTTGGACAAGATACCGCATGGACGCCGGCTAAAGCTGAAAAATGGCTCAAAAGTAATGAATGGAAAAACGGGCTGAAGCTAAAACCGCACCCTTCCATCAACAAAGTCGTTTTTGCCGGGCAATACCATAAAAACAAAGCCGAATGGGATAAGGCTTTCGCCTTTTTACGCGACAGCGATTTGGTCAACATGAAGCCGGGAAAATATACTATTGACGGAACAGATGTTTATGCCACGATAACCGAAGGCCCTGAAAAGACATTTGAACAATCGGCCTGGGAATCGCACCGGAAATATACCGATTTGCAATATGTCATTAAAGGGAAGGAAAAGATTGGAGTTGCGCCGGTCGCGGGCGCGACGGTTACGCAGGCTTATGATGAGAAAGCTGACATTGCCCATTATACTTCCGAAGGACAATATTACATCGGCGACCCCTCAGTGTTTTTTCTGTTCTTCCCTGCCGATGCGCACCGGCCAAACATTCACGTGGATGGTTATGATGTGGTGAAGAAGGTGGTGATTAAGATAAGGGTGGTTGATTAAAATTGTAGAGACGCGATACATCGCGTCTCCCGCTAAAATTGTAATACTGCCTGGAAAAGACGGGATGTATCGCGTCTTCTCCCCAAATTATTATACGAGTTTGCTACCTGTCAGCGGGAGACGCGATGTATCGCGTCTCTACGTGAGAAGACTTTCGGACTCCTTCCTCACACTTTCACCCGTTTCCAACCGCCGCGCTTAAACAGATAGTAGGCTAACAGGGCCGTTACAAATTGCGAAATGACGATCGCAATAAAAATTCCTCTGGGTTCCTTAATATAATGTTGACTTAGTACCCAGGCCAGCGGTATCTGGAAAACCCAGTAACCGACAAAATATACTAAAGTCGGGGTGCGGGTATCCCCTGCGCCATTGAAAGCGTTCATCATTACCATTTCAACGCCAAAAAATATATAACTCAGGCTAACGATTTGCAGCGTTT
>JABDHD010000184.1 GCA_013285685.1 Bacteroidota bacterium | reverse complement strand
TCTTGATAAGGATGCTTGATTTGCAAGGTCAGTAAACTCGTTGCCTCTATCAGGCAGTAAATAGCTTAATACCGTTGCCGCTGCTCCGCTAAAATTTGAGTGCCCGGAAGTGTACGAGGGGAAATTCGGAACCCCTGTAAGCGTTTTGATGATCGGGTTTGCCTGGCTTGGCCTCTCGTTAAAATAAAAGTACTTGGTATCCCAGCAGCAAATGGCCACATCCATTTCGGCCATATTTAGCAAGGCATAATTCCGCGCCCAACGCACTTCGCTGTAATGCTCTTTCACAAATTCCGTTTCGGCAATTGCATTCCAGTGCCCGGTCGGAGTGTAGGTACTCGCACCGTCGGCCCAAAAATCAACCAGGGCCTGGTTCGCAGCCGTAGGGTGCTGGCTATATGATAGTACTTCAGCCTCTTCCGCTTTGAATGCGGTAGAACCAGCCGCATTAGGTGGGCCCGGGCGTAGTTTAACGACAGTAGTAGTATCAAACAAAAAAGGAATTACTTTACCGAACAATGGCAGCATTGGCGGGCGCGCCGGGGTTTCAAGGCTTATCCAGTACTGGTCTCCCCTTGAAGTTGCGTTAGTTTGTAAGGCCAGCCATTCAGGAGCTGAGCCAATGGCTTTGCCCGCCCGGTCGGCCTTGGCACGTGTTATAAATAAATCGGCAACCTGCGCCCCCAATGTTTGCCCGGCAGTAAGCTCGGCCTGAACATTGGCGCCCGCCAGTTTCCGGTATAGCATTTCTTCATCGGCTTTTTGCTGTATGTAGTCAACTTCAGTTGGAAATAATACCTTCATCATTTCAACACTGGCGCCCGCTACCACGGCGTCTTCACTGGGATAAGAAGGAAGATTGGATTTTGGTATCAACGCTTGTACCGAAGGATCATTTTTATAGGGTGCTGCGCGGTTATAAAGTTTTTTGAAATGATATGCGGTTACCAATGCATCATATTGCGCGGCGCTAACATAAGCGTACGCACGGGCTGCATAGGGTGGGTTTGAAAAAGGGAATTGCGGATAGGCAAATGGGTTGGTCGAACTTGGAAAAGGATACGTGCCATCCGGGTTTTGGTATGGCGGCAAATTGTGCTTGGCCACCAGGTCGCGCATAATTTCGTTCCAGCGCAAAACGGCGCCGGCGCTCCAGTAAGCAATGATCGCTTTTTGGTCGCTGGTTAAATTACTTTGTAAAGACTTGATTTCGCTTATGTCGGCTGCATAGGCGCCTGAGCCGATTGCGTCAGGTGCAGCTACGCTAAAGGCAGCGGGATTAGTTACCAAAACAGGTTTCCAGGTGTCGGCGTTCATGTCTTCATTCGACGGGCTTAGCGATGGATATGAAGTTGTGCGGTCAACGATCTCTTTATGGCATGACCCTAAAAAAACTGTTGCTGTTAAAATGAGCAGCAGCGAAGTGTAATATGTAAATCTTTTCATGGTCTTTATTATCTATGATTGTGGTTCGAAAAATCAAATACGTATTGTACCCCTCCGAAGAAGTCGGTGCTTTGCCCGACATTTCTTCCCTTTAAAACATAATTGCCGCCGGCTGTAAGTTCAAAGCCGGACACGCCGTCAAAGCTGTATTTTACCAGGCCGCCTGCTGTTGTCCAGTTCATGGTATTGCTGGGGAAAGGCATATTGTTCCTGGTGATGTCAAAACCGCCAAGCGTGGTACTTTGCTGAACAATGGCTTCGATATTTAATTTCAGGCTGCGGTAGCCGGCACTCACCAGCACATTGTTCATATTTGGCATATAAACATTGTTACTGTAAATTTCCTGTGTTGTGAAATAGGCGTTCTGGTTTATGGTGATATTGTCGCGCTCGATATACTGGCCGGCGGCGGCTACAAAAAATCTGCCGACCTGGTAATTTACAAGACCGCGAAGAGAAATGGTCCGGGACTGCAGCCCGATAGATACAGGTAGAAAATTAGGGTCGTAATTGCTCAGGGGTATGGATCCGGTAAGAATGGCGTGAGCAGTAAAAACGCCCGTGCCTATCTGCGTTTGATAGCCGAGCCATTTTAAAGTGACCATTAGGTCCTGCACGCCCTTTTGACCGGCCAGGGTCCCGGCTGAGGCATTTGTAGTGATGTACGGAACAGAAAACAAAAGGTCCAGCTTGTTGGTAAGGCCATAATTGCCCATTGCCATGTACGAATTTGTGGTTAACGTACCAATATTCAGGTTGTTGCGCTTAAGTGTACCCTCCCAATAATCCGTCCAGCTGCTGTGGTCGTAAACGGCCGAAGCGCAGAACATGTTTTTGGGGATCATCAAAGCATCAGCATCGGTTTGAGCGCGTGCCTTTAGCGAAGACATCGCCAAACAAGCAGCAAATACGCCAAACCTTAAAAGGTTAGCAGGTAAAGATTTCATCATGATCTCTGGTTATAAATTAAAAGTCAATAAATACGATTGAAATGGCCAGGTCCTTATCATCCCCAAAAGTTTGAAATTGAGGACGCAATAGTTGCCGGCAAGCGGGAGACACTGCTATTTGATCATGCCTGATTTGTGGGCATATCCAAGTGCTTTAAATCGTTCCAAAAATGAATGTTTAATAAAGCGCAACGGACAATTGCATTAAAACATGCAGAACTGACTGATCTTATTAAATAAGATAAGGCATTTCCGGATCATGAAGCAGTTTTAGCAGTTTGTGTTGGGAGGTTTCCCCGGAGAACTGATATAAGGATTGTCCAGGTCGGACAACAAAGCAGCATATGCAGGTTTAACAACATCGCTGGTTACAGCGTGTTGAAATGCGAATCCAGTTAAATTATATTCGCTAAGGGTGCTCAATTTTTTTGCGACAGCGTCAGTTTTTTTGCTCATCGGCACATCGCTGAATTCTTTGGCGGTAATGATATTTGCCTTCACCAGTTGGGTCTTGGCAGTATTTGCATAACATACCAGGTAAAGGGTATCATGCGTCATTTTCAGCTTAACATAGTTATAGTAAGCGTCCTTTAACTGAATCTGCCCGGCAACCGTTTCGTATTCCGTCCAATCGTTAACGGTAGGCATATTTACCGGTATTTTTAACAAGATGAGGTTTTTATCATCAATCTTGTTTTCGTACACCTGCTTTACCATCCGCGAATCAGCCTGGCTAATAAAATATTGAAATACCAGCGTATACCCCCCCCGTGAAAAACAGGTGGATCGACAACAATAATATGGCAGCTAACCGTTTCAAAAATTGTGCAAAAGCTGGTTTATAATCAGTTTGCCGCTAATCTATACATTTTTTTTCTGAATTGTAAAATATTTTTTACCTTACAATAAATAATTTATATCCATTCTATTTTACAAATGGTTGTACTTGATTCAACCTTTCCCATTAGCTAATCTATAGATTTGTGCTATAATATTTATTTTCAGCCTGCTATGGATGATTTTTTAGCGGCCCGATCTCAAATGGCCATTTCCCTGGGTTTTCATATCATCTATTCATGTATTGGCATGGTGATGCCCTTTTTTATGGCCGTATCTCATTATAAATGGATAAAAACCGGCGACCCCGTTTATAAAAACATTACGCGGGCCTGGAGCAAAGGAGTTGCCATATTTTTTGCCACCGGCGCAGTTTCCGGAACCATATTGTCGTTTGAATTAGGGCTGCTGTGGCCAA
>JABDHD010000183.1 GCA_013285685.1 Bacteroidota bacterium | reverse complement strand
TCAATTCAACTTTGTTATCCCGCTCCTTCATTGTTTCCCGCTTATCGAAAGTCTTTTTGCCTTGTGCCAGGCCGATCTCCAACTTGGCAAAGCCACGGTCACTGATAAACAGGGCAAGGGGCACAATAGTTAACCCTTTTTCTTCGCCACGTACCCGAAGCTTTTTTAATTCTTTTTTTTGCAACAATAAAACCCGGTCGCGTTTGGCTTCGTGGTTATAAAATGAGCCGAAAGTGTATTCGGAGATATGAAGGTTGCGGACGTATAGCTGATCGTTTATAAACGTGCAAAAGGCATCGCTAATATTGGCTTTTCCCTGGCGTATGGATTTGATCTCGGTGCCCAGCAGCTTTATCCCGGCGGTGTATTTATCCAGTATATGGTATTCGAAATACGCTTTCTTATTTTTTATGTAGACATCCTGGTTCATCACTTGCCCGATTTTGGAGTGCAAATATATTTAAATAGACACGAATGTTCACGAATTGAATTAACACGAATTTTCACGAATGAGGACGAATGGGCACGAATCGAATCAACACAAATTACGCGAATGGAGGCGAATGGACATAAATTAGGCGAATCTATACTAACTGATCATGGAATAGCAAAAAGATGAGCTCGTTGGGTGATAGGGGTTTTGCGGTCATAAGGTTCGGGGGCTTTATTAATATCCCGCTGGACCCATAATTTATACCTTTCATCAATCAATAACAACAGGTCATTAACACTATTGCCATAACGCAGCATCATATCCGGATGCAGTTCAATAATCAGTTTGGGCAGTGTTTTTAGCAAATTCTGTGCACCCTTCAGAACTTCTGTTTCAAACCCTTCTACGTCTATCTTTATCACTGTCGGCTTCCGGTTTATAAAATCGTCCGCTGTGACAACTGGTACCTCAATCCCATTATGCTCTTTCTTTTTCAGAACATAAGAGTTTGAGTTTGAGTATGACACCATTATTTTACCCGCTTCAGACCCAATAGCATTAGGGACTATTTCTACATTTTTTATAGAATTGATCTCTAAATTCTTATGCATGATAATCTGATTTTTAGGATTAGGCTCAAAGCTATATAAATAGCCCTGCGGGCCAATCCACTTAGAAATGACAACAGCGGTAAGTCCATGATGGCCGCCGCATTCTAATACGATATCCCCCTCTTTGCAGATAAAATTCTTAACAAATTCCATCTCCAGCCATAACCATTCCTTATGTTCGCGCAAGATGTCGGCAGAACTATCAACATACCAGGATTCACCATCCTTGTCGCCTACATAAAATTTAAAGTCTGTTTGATAGAGTGTCCTATCCACCACATAAGGCTTAAAGTTGCGGTTCCTAAAACGGACGAGCACCTTTTTGATGCTCTCTTTAATATCGGTTCCCAGTAAGTTTCTAAGTTGCATATATCGTTTATCGGTTAGATTTTATTTGCCCATCCGAAGTTAGTTATTTTTAACGACTGGCATAGTGCAGCTTGCATAACTTGTTAATTCCTTAGGCGAAAAATTCGTTTTTCGCCTAAGCTGTCAAATAGTGTTCAATGTTAATCCAATGAAACGGTTTTTTACCTGCAACGTGGTAATTAGGCACACTAAGTTATTTAACTCAACTTACTTTAAGAGTTTGGCACATAAAAATTATTTTACTGAGGTTTTACAACCAGTACCGGTACATTCACTTTATGCCGGACAGAATTAACGGTTGTGCCGAAGATCAGGTCTTTTAACGCCTTGTGACCATGCGAACCCATCACGATAAAGTCGATGCCGTGTTCGTTTACAATTTTTGCGATCTCGGTTGCGGCGCTGCCGAAGCCGATACTGGCCCGCGCTTCATAGCCAAGGTTAGTTAGGGTAGTTACGTAAGTGTTTAAATTATCCACGTCGCTTTGTGTTTCGTGGTCCATAATATCAGTACCATAGTACCGGGCGCCCGCAGTTTCAACCACGTGTATCAGCGTGTATGATGCTGCTTTACCTCCCTGCATAATCGCATTCCGGATACAATCCGTATCATTTTTTGAAAAGTCGATGGTAACAGCGATGTTTTTGTAGGTTACCGGTTCCAAATCGGTGATATTGGCGGCCAAACCATGCGGAACCTGGGCGGGCATGTCGCGGTGTTTAAACAAAAGCGGCCGCAAAAATACATAAAGCAGCAGCCCGGCGACTGCAGCGATGACAGGTATAACAAGCACATAAATCCAGATATGTGCTGACGGATATTGTTTCAGCCAGTCGCTAACCTGGTCGACAACCAGTTTTCCATTTAAGGCAAGAATGAGCAATGCGCTGGCCCATGCGGCTATCTTTACTTTCAGACTGATCGCAAATTTTCCCATCCGCTTGCGGTTTGAAGTAAAGTGAATGAGCGGTATCACCGCAAAGCCCAATTGCAGGCTTAATACAACCTGGCTTAAAATGATGAGACTGCCCAGGCCATTTGGCCCAAAATATACAATAGTAAAAACTGCCGGGACAATAGCCAGCAGCCTGGTTAGCAAGCGGCGCAGCCAGGGCTCGATACGCAGGTTGATATGCCCTTCCATAACGATTTGCCCTGCAAGCGTCCCGGTTATGGTTGAGCTTTGCCCCGAGGCGATCAGCGCGATGGCAAACAAAGTAGGGGCCAGGGTGCCAAAGATATGGCCCAGTAGCTTATAGGCATCCTGTATCTCGGCTACTTTATAGTACCCGTATTTAAAAAATGCGCTTGCGGCCAGTATCAAAATCGCGGCATTAACCACAAACGCGAGGTTGAGCGCAATACAAGTATCATAAAGATTAAACTTTATTGCGGAGCGCATTCCCTTTGCAGTCCGGGTGATCTGCCGCGTTTGCACCAGCGAGGAGTGGAGGTATAAATTGTGTGGCATTACGGTCGCGCCGATGATGCCTATAGCGATGTAGAGCATGTTTTGGCTCACCAAATCCTTTTTGAATAAATTGCCCGGTATAAAGCCTTTGGCGATCCCCGCCGCGTCAGGGGCTGTAATAAACATTTCAATCAGGAACGACAAACCGATGATCAATATCATCGACATGATGAAAAGCTCCAGCTTGCGCATTCCCCGGTTCATTAAAAAAAGCATTAAAACCGTGTCAGTCAGCGTCAGCGAAACGCCCCAGATGAGGGGCAGATGAAACAATAGCAGCAAACCGATTGCCATGCCAATTACTTCGGCCAGGTCGCAGGCGATGATGGCTATTTGTGCCAGGATGTACAAACAAAAGTTAACAACCCTTGGATAGGCATTTTTAGATGCCTGCGCCAGGTCGAGCCCACGCACAATGCCCAGGCGTGCACTTAAAGATTGTAGTAGCAGGGCGATCAGGTTCGACACGAACAAAACCCAAATGAGGCGATAGCCAAATGCGCTTCCGCCGGCGATGTCGGTTGCCCAGTTGCCCGGGTCCATATAACCCACGCTTACCAGGTAGGCGGGACCTATAAAGGCCAGTATCCTTCGCCAGCCGATCTTATTTTCGGTGACGATAGAGCTATGAACGTTACTTAAAGATTGATTAGGGGTATTACTCATACGGATATTAATAAATTATTAGCCACCTCGCGGCTGATCTGTATTTGTTTGCCTTCGGACTGCAGGATCACCGACCGGTCGAACTCGATAATATCTTTAACAAGGATGGTT
>JABDHD010000182.1:169-3700 GCA_013285685.1 Bacteroidota bacterium | reverse complement strand
TATGCAATTGCCTGGTTCCAGAGGCTGAAAGAAAAATATGGCAAAGGGCGCGAGCGCAAAACCGAACTCCGCACGTTTGATAGGGTAGAGGCTGCCCAAGTGGCCCTGGCTAATGTGAAATTATACGTAAACAAAGCAGACGGCTTTATCGGAACCAGCTTAAAGAAGGATGAGCTTGTTGGCGATTGTTCAGATATTGATGAGATCATTGTTTTCAGGGAGGATGGCAAGTGTGTGATCACCAAGGTGCAGGAGAAGGTTTTCGTTGGGAAAGAGATCATCCATGCTGCCGTATTTAAAAAGAACGACGACCGCACGGTTTATAACATGATCTATAAAGACGGTCAGAGCGGCGTGAGCTATATCAAGCGATTCTCGGTTGTTGGTGTTACGCGCGACAAGGAATACGATTTGACGAAAGGAACCAAAGGCAGCCGCGTGCTATATTTTTCGGCCAACCCCAACGGCGAGGCGGAAATTGTTAATATTCAGCTCAAGCCGCACAGTAAATTAAAAAAACTGCAGTTCGACGAAGATTTTGCCGTGTTGACGATAAAGGGACGGGCTTCGCTGGGCAATATCGTTACCAAATACCCGGTTAAAAAGATCGTGCTGAAAACCAAGGGGGTTTCTACACTTTCCGGTCGTAAGATTTGGTATGATGATATTTTGAAACGATTAAACGCCGACGGCCGTGGCAAGTACCTGGGCGAATTTGATGGCGATGATAAAATATTGACGGTCCTCGGTTCGGGCGTGTACGAACTCACCAGCTTCGATCTCAACAATCACTTTGATGACAAGATGATCCTGATCGAAAAGTATAAACCGGAAAAAGTTTACGCAGCGATACACGTCGAGGGAAAAACAAAAAACTACCTGGTGAAGCGGTTTGCATTTGAGAATACGGCGATTGGTAAACAAACCAGCATCATCAGTGATGAAGGCGGTTCCAAGCTGGTGCTGATCACCGGAGCAACACAGCCGGTGGTAAAAGTTATTCAGCTAAAAGGCAAAGAGCAAACGCCGGAGACAATTGAAGTTGACCTTACCAGCCTGATAGATGTAAAAGGGATGAAGGCGATGGGTAACAGGCTTTCACAATTGCCGGTAAAATCGGTGGAGTTGTTGCCTGGAAATGATGACGATAGCGACGCAACAGCAGGCGAAGATGATAATGACGCGCCCGACGGGCCTGTCGATGCACCACAACTGGACCGGGACGATTCACCTGAAATTACCGATGAACCTACTGAACGCGAAGTCGCTGACGAACCCGACACTAAATCGGTGAAATCACCAGATCAATCGGTGAAATCACAAAAAACAGAATCGGTGAAATCACCAACAAAATCGGTCGAGTCATCCAAAAATATATCGGATGAACCTGCACCGTCAGAATCGGTGAAATCATCAACGGAATCGGTGGAATCCCAAAAAATAGAATCGGTGCAATCCAAAAAAATAGACTTCGAAATAACCAATCCCGACGATATCGAAATGGATGATAATGGCCAGCTGGGGCTGTTTTAAAAAGTAAAAAGGTATACAAAGGGTATACACTTTTTTCATTTTTTAATTTATTATATGACTGACAATCAAATTATTATAAAATAACAGGCTTATATAATAACAATTTAACCTTACGCCAGGCATATCAAATGGGACTGAAGACGCTCGACATTTTTTTGACGGTGTTGCACTTCGTCATAATCGGCTTCAACCTGTTTGGTTGGATATGGAAGCCATTGCGCAAAGCACATTTGATCTGCGTTGCGGTAACTGCCGGTTGCTGGTTTATCCTGGGGATATGGTATGGCATCGGGTACTGCCCGGTGACAGATTGGGAATGGCACGTTAAAACCCGGCTGGGTGAAACCAACCTACCCGATTCATTTATAAAATATTATGCGGATAAAATAAGCGGTAGTTCAGTTAGCGATTCGCTGATCGATGCGGCCATTGCAGTTTGTTTTAGTGCAGCGGCTTTGTTGTCTGTCTATTTTAATTTTTTTGCGAAGAGGTTCGCCAGGCCTGTAGACCAATAATTTAACGTCCGATATTTTTTAGCGCTGACATTGCGTTTCGCCACAATCTGATAAGGATGGCACTCGATTTAACCGTGCAAATTAAATTTTTAATATTAAATTTGCACGGATGATTAAAAGAAGAATTGAAAAGCGAGTCGAGGAAGCACTCAGGCGCAGCGCTTCAGTAGCTTTAATGGGGCCGCGCCAGGTGGGCAAAACAACCATTGCGCTGAACATCAGTGAGTCAGGTGCTGCTGTTTACCTTGATTTAGAAAACAAGCTTGATCTTCAAAAAATACAGGATATAAGCGCCTTCCATACGGAAAACCGTGATCGGCTCATCATATTGGACGAGGTGCAGCGTATACCTCAAATTTTTGCATCACTTCGCGGTATTATCGATAAAGAACGCAGGAGAGGGCACAAATATGGACAGTTTTTATTCCTGGGCTCTGCTTCCATGGATCTGTTACAACAGTCCGGCGAGTCGCTGGCAGGCAGGATCGCATACCTGGAACTACAAGGAATTGATGTATTGGAATTCGATGCCTATACGCCTGAAAAGCTAAACAGGCTTTGGCTGCGAGGCGGATTTCCTGAAAGTTTGCTTGCTAAAGACGACAAGGATAGCTTAGCCTGGAGAAGGGATTTTATCAGGACTTACCTGGAACGCGATATCCCTTTCTTAGGCCCTCGTATACCGGCAGTAACGCTGGACCGGTTCTGGACCATGCTGGCACATGTTCAGGGAGGAATAGCCAACGCTTCACAATTGGCAAAAAGTCTTGAATTGAGTTCTACCACTGTGAGCAGGTACCTGGACCTGATGACTGACTTATTACTGGTGCGCCGCTTGCAGCCATGGACCTCGAATATTGGAAAGCGGTTGGTAAAAAGCCCAAAAGTTTATGTGCGGGATAGTGGCATTACCCATGCCTTGCTTAACATCCAAAGTTATAATGACCTGCTCGGGCATCCGGTAGCCGGCGGAAGCTGGGAAGGCTTTGTAATTGAAAATATCTTATCTGCCGCACCTGACAATGTCCTCCCCTTTTTTTACCGGAGCGCTCATGGCGCAGAGATCGACCTGATATTAGAATTCTCCGGCCGGGAGAAATGGGCCATAGAAATTAAACGCAGCACTGCACCGGCTCTTTCCAAAGGATTTTACCTGGCTTGCCAGGACGTCGCTCCGGATAAGCGCTTCGTTGTTTATGCCGGTCAGGATAGATTCCCGATGGGGGAAA
Source organism: Bacteroidota bacterium (assembly GCA_013285685.1). Taxonomy (GTDB): domain Bacteria; phylum Bacteroidota; class Bacteroidia; order Sphingobacteriales; family Sphingobacteriaceae; genus Mucilaginibacter. The sequence goes on along the minus strand of JABDHD010000182.1, from coordinate 423 downwards.
ATATCACTGCGATCCCTCTTTCCGGGATGATGGAAGAATTGCTGAAATATTAGGATGGTAACGTGATGAACTATAAAATGTGGTAACATCATAAACTATAAAATCACAAAAAGGAGAGGATTTCGATGCAAAATGGCTATATTTTCAATCTTAGAGAGGGGTTTGGGTGAGGCGACTACGGCGCTTATATCGAACCCACGTTACTTCAAAAAATGGGCGAAACGAAATTATCGCCGAACGGCACTGAGTGCAAC
>JABDHD010000182.1:0-159 GCA_013285685.1 Bacteroidota bacterium | reverse complement strand
AACTATAAAATCACAAAAAGGAGAGGATTTCGATGCCTAACGACTGTTCCAAAAAGCTTTCTAATGTAAAAAAAGCCCAGCCTACGGGTTTTGAAAATTCAACTACCAAATCTAAATCACTTGTATCGGTTTGCTGCCCTTTTGCATAAGAGCCAAAAT
>JABDHD010000181.1 GCA_013285685.1 Bacteroidota bacterium | reverse complement strand
CCGTTATTCCGGCAAATTTCAACGAGTCCTTATGCCAGGCAAGCGATGAGATATCAAACAAACCGGCGCCTGAAGCAATGGAATGGTCAACCTTAAATTCATTAAAAAGCCGGTACCAGATGTATTCTTTGATCGAAATAAACTTGCGCGTTTTATTAAATAGTTCAGGGTCGTTTTCTCTTAACCAAATGATCTTGCATAGCGGCGACATGGCATGCAACGGGGTGCCGGTAGCTTTATAAATGGCCATTCCTTCGTATGTCGCCCTTAATTTTTTGGCGATAGTGAAGGCGCGGTTGTCGGCCCAGGTCATCATGGGCGCTAAAGCCCGGCAATTTTCATCAACCGCAATAAGGCTGTGCATTGCGCTGCTGAGGCCGATGGCTAAAGGCTTACCGGTTTTATGAATGATGCCCGTAATGGTTTTTTGAAAAGCGGCCCAAATTTGTTCAGGGTCCTGTTCATGATAACCCGGCTTGGGCGAATTGAACGAATACATTTCCTGGTATTCGGCAAATGGTTTGCCGCTAAGATCAACAGCTACTGCTTTGGTGCTGCCTGTGCCGATATCTATGCCTAAAACGTGATGCATCGTGAGAATATGCGTGCAAGATAAGGTTTTTTAAAAATAGGACGGGATTTCAAAGGATGAAGGAATAGATCAAATACGTCACCGTATAGCGGTGATTTTAACACCATTTCGTGTTCGAAATATTAAAATAAGTGCAGCTACTCTCTTTCCGCCGAAGGCGAGAGAGGGTCGACCATACGCCTAAAGGCGGAGTCGTCGGGGGAGTCGACCCAGCGGACATTGACGCTAAAGCTTCCGGTAACTATCGGGAAGCGGTAATGTCGCTCGGTGTCTACTCACCCGGTCATCGCTACGCTCGACCACCCTCTCTGCCGCAAGCGGCAAAGAGGGGAGCTGCATTTTTGTATCTTTAGAACACTCAACGAGCCTACCTACACTGATAAACAAACCACGCTATATCCGGCTCCTGCTCACCGCCGGTAGCAGCATACAAAGCCATAGCAGCTGTGTTGGGTGTGCTGGTACCCACATACATTTCCTCAATTCCTTTTTCTTTGCATATCTGTTTCAAACGCTCAATAAGCGCTTTTGCAATGCCTTTTTCTCTGAACTCTGGTTTTACCGCTATTTCGTACAAAAACATCTCCCGGACCGGCCTTTTGTACATAGGCAGCTCGTAGCCCGTTAAACCGCCCAGCAGCTTCCCATCATTTAAAGCAACGATCACATGAAAATCGTCTTTAGATAGCATTTCAAGCAGATAAGCATCAGAAGGAACAACAGGTTGGGAGATACCATCATCTTCCTGGAAAAACCAAAAAAGTTGTTTGGCAATGCCTATTTCATCCGGCAGTAATTTCTTTAAGGTAAAATCCATTTTTAACCCCGGCATCTTTACTTATCGGAGAGCGGGAAACCCGCAGCTATCCAGTTAGTTTTTAAATTGACGACAATATTCAGCACCCTGATGTTGGTGAATCCGGCAGCCTTCAATTCCTGGTATGCCGGCCTTACATTCGGGCATTTTGGCAGGGCGCAGCAGCCGCAATAAATTACCACCTGTGTATTTTTTGGCAGCGCAGCAATCATATTTTTAAATTTCGCCAGGAATTTTGCCTCGCCTACAGGGCCCACATGTTTTGCTGTTTTTATATCCTCAACCGCACCGATATTAAAGATAAGCGGGGCGTTACCTGCTTTCAAAAGTCCCGCAAGCGTGGCCGGATCAAGCAGTTCGCTGGCTTTCCAGGGGTCAGCCGCTGCCGGCACTTCAGGCGACACAGGGGTGGTTTGTGCCTTTAAACCGGACACGCTAAAAACCAGGGTAGCCAGGCCGAAACAAACAGCTAAAAAGGACTTCTTCATGCTAAAACTTTATCGTTTTTGAAAGTATTATTTTGGATTTACGAAAAATACACATTTAAACCTTCGGCGCAAAAGATTATTTTTAACAAAAAATCGACTACGCCTGGTAGACATGAAGAACCGGCAAGAAAATTTATTTAAAACATTGCCATATGAAAAAGCCTGAAAGCGTCGATGCCTATATTGCCTCATTCCCGGCTGAAGTACAAACGCTATTGCAGCAAATGCGCTCGGCAATTAAGCAGGCGGCGCCTGATGCAGAGGAGATCATCAGCTACGGGATTCCGGCGTTTAGGTTTAAAGGTATGTTGGTTTGGTTCGCGGCCCACACCAATCATATCGGGCTGTATCCGCGCGGCTCGGGGATTGAAGAGTTTGCTGTGCAGCTTAAAGGCTATAAAGTTTCCAAGGGCACCATACAGTTTCCGCTGGACAGACCCGTGCCGTTGGAGTTGATTGGTAAAATTGTGCAGTTTAGGGTGGAGGAGAATTTGAGGAAGGGGAGGAAATAGGTTAACTTTATAAACATGATTCTCAAACCTATCCATTTATTGCTATCCGTTCTATTGCTTTTTTCGTGCAAACAACCAACCAATATTGAGAAGCAACCAAAGTGGGCTCTCGGCACGACGACGGCAAAACTCCACTCCTCGCATGAAGACACGATCTCCATAGACAGCGATGTGTTTATTATCGGCAACAGGTTCAAAATCGCAACGGATTCCATCAGCTATGTTGGTGTAAGATTTAAACCTTATATCCGCTTTAGTGATTTCGAAGTACAAATCGAACGTAACCATACAAAAGCGCCCATAAAATTTTCAAGCAATCCAACGGCACGGATGTTTAAGACAAGAATTCGGGAAGGATATCAAGATGGTGTAAATTTTGGCGGGCATTATTGTTTTATTGAATGGGGGTGTGGATCACCCTGCCATGAGAGTGCTATAGTGGATATTAACACAGGGATTGTTTATGACGGCCCGTCCACAGCATACGGGTATGATTTTAAAAAAGGAAGCCGGATGATCGTCGGCAGCCCTCCGGGGTCCGATGGTTTCTACCTGGCGGGTACAAGCGAGGTTCCGTCAATATACATCTGGAATGAATCCAAGAAAAAATTCGAGGAACGATCACCTTTATATCGATAAAGTTTCTCCGACAGCCGATTGTACAAACAATTAAGCTTATCGTTTATTTGCAACTCAAATACTTAACGCTACATTATTGCGTTTAACTCACACCAACATTATTCGCAATGAAAAAAATCTTTGTCGTGCTGCTGCTGATCCTGTTTCAGCATGAATTTACCTTTTCCCAATCCACCAAAACACAGATCCTTTGGGACAATTACGGCGTGCCGCATATCTACGCCAAAACCACCGCCGGCATGTATTATGCTTTTGGTTGGGCGCAGATGCATAACCACGCTAACCTGCTGCTGCAACTTTACGGCCTGGCGCGCGGAAAAGGCGCCGAATACTGGAGCGGACAGTGGCTCAGCGACGATGAGATAGAGCAGCGGTTTGACGTGATGGGCCGCGCCGCAAAGCTATATAGCGAACAAAAGCCTGAATACAAAGCTTACCTGGATGCCTTTGTAAAAGGCATAAACGATTACGCAAAAGCGCACCCGGAAGCCATCGGGAACGATTACAAACAAGTATTGCCCGTTACCGCCCAGGATGTGATGGCGCACATGATCCATGTTTTATACATTGCGTTTGTGGCTGGTGATAACATCTACACCTCAAAACGCGAGGTGCGCGGATCCAACGCGCTGGCGATTGCTGCAACAAGGTCGGCTTCGCAT
>JABDHD010000180.1:3765-3892 GCA_013285685.1 Bacteroidota bacterium | reverse complement strand
AGTATGAGGATGCCCAAAAAAATAAACATTTCGGTTAATGATAAAGCGCCCCAGCGCGGGTCAACGGTACTAATCTCATGGCTGCCAAAAAGAAAAGAGATAAAGCAGTTTAACTCCACCGACGAAT
>JABDHD010000180.1:0-3755 GCA_013285685.1 Bacteroidota bacterium | reverse complement strand
CATCAAACAACAAAAAAACTAGCGCAATCACATAAAACCGCGAATTAAATGGACCTGACTTTAACGCCCGACGGCAAACTTAAAGGCACGCTGATACAACTTTCAACCGGGTATGATGCTTATGAAAAAAGAAAAGAGATAAAGCAGTTTAACTCCACCGACGAATATGTGCAAAGCCTTGACGAAAAATCTTCTAAGTTTAGGTTTTTGAGCGCCAATTTCACCAACCTGGACAGCCTGGACGAACCGCTGACGGAAACATACGAGATTGAGTTGAACGAAAACAAAAATATGGATGATGAGCATTTAAGCATTAACCAGTTCCAGCTGGATCATATCACGCGTAACCCCTACCGGCTGGCGGAGCGCAACTTCCCGGTTGATAAAGGGATGGCTTTAAGCGAACAATTTTCATTCACCCTGCATCTGCCGGCTAACTACGTGGTTGACGCCCCGCCGAAGGAGATTAATTTAGCCCTGCCTGACAACGGTGGAAAATTTCAAACTTTTTACCAGGCAGGAGCGGGTTCGTTTACCTATTCGCATATTCTTCAATTCAACAAGGCGATCTATTCGCCGGGAGAGTACGCCGCCTTAAAGGAATTTTTTAACCGGATCATCCTTTTTCAAAAAGACCAGGTTAGGTTGAACAAAAAAAGCTGAACTTTTTATGAGATACATTTTCACCGCCCTGTGCGCGCTGGCTAACCTGGCCGTTGCCCATGCCCAGCAAAACCCGTACGATGCAAGCCTGATCGACAAAAGCCTGCTCCCTTATGCCAGCGTAGTAGTGCGCGGGCAGGAGGAAGATGTGGAAGTAAAAGACCTTAACACCACGATTTTCCATTTTAAGGAGGCCGTTACCATACTGAACAAAAACGGCGACTATGCTGCCAATATCGGTGTATACCACGACCAGGCACAGAACATAAAAAACATCAAAGGCGCAACTTACGATGCAAACGGCGTGCAGACGGGCAAATTTTCGGAAAGTGATTTTGAAGATATAAACACCACCGACGGCTTTTCGCTTTTCGAAGATGTGAAGGTAAAACACTATACGCCTCACATCGCCAATTACCCCTACACCGTGGCTTATGAATTTGAATTGCGCATAAAAGGGAGCCTTACTTTTCCGCAATGGCAACCCAATAGCAGGGCCGGGGTGGCAGTGGAAAAAAGCACGTTTAAATTCCGCTGCGATGCTGATTTTAATATCCGGTATAAAGAAATAAATATGCCCTCGACGGTATCGATCCAAAAAGACGGCAGTAAAAAAGTTTATGCCTGGCAGGTAAATAACTTGAAAGCGATAAAACCCGAGCCGTATAGCCCCAACGGCGCCAGCTATTTGAGCATGGTAAAGATTGCGCCCGAAAAATTCACTTATTTTGGTGTTCACGGCTCGTGTACCGACTGGGCCGGGCTTGGCAAATGGCAATACGATAACCTGGTTGCAAACAGGCAGGATTTACCGGCTGAAACCCGGGACCGGATGATCGCCCTGACAAAGGATATTCCCGACCCGAAGATGAAGGCAAAAAAGATCTTCGAATACATGCAGGGTAAGACCCGTTATGTAAGCGTACAAATGGGCATTGGCGGGCTTCAACCCTTCCTGGCTTCGGATGTGGACAAGTTAAACTATGGCGATTGCAAGGCGCTGGTGAATTACACCCAGGCCCTGTTAAAATGCGTAAATATCGAATCGTACTATTGTATGGTGAAAAGTAATGCAGGCGGCAGCCGCAAGATGAGTTTGCTGACCGATTTTGCGAGCCTTGACCAGGCCGATCATATTATACTTTGCCTGCCCTTTAAAAACGATACCACCTGGTGCGATTGCACCAGCCAAACCATACCCTTCGGATTTTTGGGAAGCTTTACCGATGACCGCCTCGTGCTGGCCTGCACGCCTGAGGGCGGCAAACTGTTGCACACGCCAAAATATACCACTACGCTAACCCGTAAAGCAAACTTTACCATCGATGAAAAAGGGGAACTGTCGGGCGATATGAATACCGTTTTCACCGGGGTTGATTATACCTCGCGGGATAATGTTATTGCAGAGTCGAATGTTGAGCGTTTAAAAATGATGCAAAATATCTACCCCATCAACAACCTGGATATTGAAAAGCTTGAATTTAAACAAGACAAAAGCATGCAGCCCACCACAACAGAACACATCGCCTTCAAAGCGCCTGAGTTTGCGTCGTCGGCTGACGGCAAAATAAACTTCTCGCTCAACCCGGCCAGCAAAATATCCGGCGTACCGGCGCAGGTATTTAACCGCACTACAGCTGTTTTTATATCCGAAGGCTTTACCAACCAGGATGAGTATACCTATACGCTGCCGGCCGGTTATCATCTGCAAAATAAAACCTTCCACCGCACCATGGAAAAACCGTTCGGCAGTTATACAGCCGACTTCCGCACCGAGGGCAACCAACTCATCTATACCCGTAAGCTGCAGTTAACAGGTGGCAGCTACCCCAAAAACATGTACCAGGACCTGGTCGACCTGTATCAATATGCTTCCGATGCCGACTCGCACAACATTATTTTGTTGAAGGATAACTGACATAGGGTGGCGTTTGGACTGAGTGACGTAACGGCGCATTTAGCCGTTTTTTTTTCGCTGCCGCAAGGCACCTGGTTTGTGTTCCGCGTTAAGGTAATCCGCATACAAGGCAACCATCGCTGCTATCCGTTATAATTTTGTACTTTTAGCTTATAAACCGTATTAATCCGTTCTTAACCTTGAATATTATCTATCCAAAAAATGGGCCACCGGTACCCGGGCCACAAGCCGGGAAACATTAATAAAATGATAATTGTTTATGAAGAAGAAGGAAATTACATTAAAGGTTAGTAAAAACGATCCTACCCTTGGTTATGTTTATCTACCCAACCATTTACGAACAGCCGTGTCAGTTGATAAACAAGTATGGTTGTCTGATCTAATCGGCGCATATAAAGGGCCGTCAATATATTTGGATTTCAAAGATAATGAGTTAGTTGGAATTGAAATTGTTTCCTGACTACTTAGGCCTACCCGTTAAAGTTGCTTCTTCATTTCCGCCTTGACAATTTTACCCCATAATTTCCATAAATGTGTTAATTTCAGCCGTCGATTTAGCCGGCGCGTTTTTACACCGCCAAATCGAGCCCATTACACCCAATTGCCCTGATATGAAAAAAACGATAGCCCTTTGTGTACTTTTACTTACCTGCAGCATTTTTACCTTTAAAGCTAATGCCCAGCTTGCATCACAGGTTGCCAACATTTTTCCAAAAGGCACCAACGTTTACGCAAATATTGCTTACGCAGATGATACCCTAAAAAAACACCGGCTCGACATCTATCTGCCACCAGTAAAAAAGTTAAGCTACCCCGTGGTGGTTTGGATACATGGCGGCGCCTGGATGTCGAACGATAAATATGCCGATATGGGTTATATGGTTAACACGCTGAAGGACCTGATCAATAATGGCTACGCGGTTGCTTCCATTGATTACCGCTGGAGCACTACCGCGCCTTTCCCGGCGCAGGTACAGGACTGCAATGCGGCAATTGATTACATCTATAAAAATGCCGCGCAGTATAATATCGACGACAGTCGCATTGCGCTGATGGGGTTCTCGGCCGGCGGCCATTTGGCCAACCTGATTGGCTTGTCAAATAACAGTAAAGAACGTGATTTCTATTATAAAGGTGTAAAACCCAGTTTTAAAATAAACCTGGTAATTGATTT
>JABDHD010000179.1 GCA_013285685.1 Bacteroidota bacterium | reverse complement strand
GAATTTGATGCCATGAATAATAATTTTGTCGATTTTTTATTGACAGAAGTCCTTCCTGCAGTAGAAGCTAAAACCACGAAGGATGGTCGCGCCATCCATTTTTCGAACGATGCGAACGACCACGCCATTGCCGGCGCAAGTAGTGGCGCCATTTGCGCGTTCACTGCGGCATGGCAAAGGCCGGATGTTTTCAACAGGGTGTATAGTTCAATCGGCACTTATGTATCCATGCGTGGCGGCGATCAATATCCCGGCCTCATCCGTAAAACCGAGCCGAAACCCATCCGTATATTTTTGCAGGATGGTGATAAGGATGCCTGGAACCCGCTGTTTGGAAGCTGGTATATGGCCAACCTGAATATGGAGGCAGCCCTTAGCTTCGCCGGTTATGAGGTAAACCATGCATGGGGACATGGGGGACATGATGGTGTGCAGGCTTCTGCCATTTTTCCGGATGTAATGCGCTGGCTTTGGAAAGGCTGGCCGCAAAAAGTCGTCGGCGGGAAAAGTAATAATGATATGCTGAAGATGATTTTGCCGGACAGCGGCAGTTGGGAAACCGTGCACCCGGAAATAATCGCCCTGGCAATTGCGTCAGACACGAACCATAACGTGCTGGTGGAGGATATCGCCGGGATGAAAAGCGAAATTACGGTTAAGGGTACGTTAAAATCCGATAAAGACGATGAGCCAAAAAGCTATGCACTCGCCGTAGGGCCAAACGCCACTGCGGAATTACAGGAAACAGGTGATTTAAAAGTTTTTATGCGGGGCGTTGCAAAAATTTCTGTTTTTGATAAGATGTATGCTAACAAAGCGGTTTTTGATAATAAAGGCAATTTGTATATTTCGACACCTGAAATATTGAATGACAGGAAAATTGAAACTGGTAAAATCTGGTTAGTAAAGTCGGGGAGTCCCCCTGTAAAGGTTGACGAGGGCCTGCAGTTTGCTTCAGCTCTGACACTCTCGCCGGACCATAAGCTATTATACGTCGCCGAAGACAACACCAACTGGATATACAGCTACGCAATTAACGATGACGGCACTTTGCGCGATAAAGAACGCTGGTACTGGCTGCATCAAACAGATAATTACGGCTATAGCAAGGTTTCCGACCTGGCTGTGGACGATCAGGGCAATTTATATGCGGCCACTAACCTCGGCGTCCAGGTTTGCGACCAAAACGGCCGGGTTCGCGCCATTTTGCAGCTGCCGGGCGGGCCAATAACCGGTTTATGCTTTGGCGGCCCTGACTTTGATACGCTATTTGTAATTTGCGGCGGCAAGCTTTTTAAACGAAAGCTGAAAGTAAAAGGAGTGCCTGCATGGACCGCACCAGTACGCGCCCAAAGCCAGGGTGCAGGTTGATTTTTTTTGACTAAATGAATAAAACAAATATTCTGATCATCGGCGCGGGTGCAACAGGCCTGATGGCCGCGCGTGAATTGGTTCGGGCGGGCAAATCCGTAACAGTCCTGGAAGCACGCAACCGCTGCGGGGGGCGCATCCACACGATAGAGGGTGTAGAATTAGGCGCCGAATTTATTCACGGCGATTTGCACGAAACGTCAGCCCTGCTGAAAGAAGCCGGAATTGAACTTCAACCCGCCGGGGGCGAAATGTGGCAGCACCGCAATGGATCATTTGACCACGAAGACCGGTTTATGGAAGGCTGGGATGTGCTGATGGACAAACTCGAAGCGTTGAAAACAGACACGACCATCAACCAGTTTCTGGAGAATGAATTTCCCGGCGATGAGTTTGATCATCTTAAAATAGCGGTACGACGGTTTGCTTCGGGTTATGATAACGCCGACCCGGATAAAGCCAGCGCTTTTGCATTGCGCAACGAATGGATGGACGAGGATGACCATGCACAGCACCGGGTCAAAGGCGGGTATGGCAGCATGATCGCTTTTTTAGAACAGGAGATTATAAAACAGGGTAGGGGAACGATCATTTTAAATGCAACTGTTAAACAAATTGATTGGGAGCGCGGTAAAGTTAAGGTGACAACAAACGGGGGGGGAATCCATGAGGCGGAAAGGGTGATTATTGCCTTGCCATTGGGTGTTTTACAGGCGGACCAAACCGGGCAGGCGTCAGTATCTTTTGCCCCGCCCATCCCGGCTTACTTGGAAGCGATGTATAAGATCGGCTTCGGCGCGGTGATCAAGATTCTGCTTGAATTTGATTCTCCTTTTTGGGAGGATAAGCTAACAGAAAACCTTGCCGGAAAAAGCGCGAAAAATATGGCGTTCTTGTTATCCGATGAGGGAATACCCACCTGGTGGACACAAGTACCCGCACATAGCCCGGTGCTAACCGGCTGGCTGGGCGGCCTCGCTGCGGAAGCAAAAAAAGATTGGACGAATGAGGAAATCCTGCAATTGTCATTGGTATCGGTTGGTAATATATTCAAGCTAAGCACCGATGAGCTTAAGGGTCGTTTGGCATCTTTCCAAATTATAAATTGGACTATGGATCCATTTGCACTTGGCTCGTATGCTTATGATATGGTTGAATCGCACGAGGGGCGCAAAATATTAAACGAACCAATTGAAAACACGATTTTCTTTGCGGGAGAATATTTGTATGAAGGGCCGGCCATGGGAACGGTTGAAGCGGCGCTGATCAGCGGTAAGGAAGCGGCTGGAAAGATATTGAGCTAATCCGTTTTGTCTGAGTTTTTGAGATCCGGGGCATCAATAATGAAATGTGCGTCCTCATACGCTTTTATTGACTGCGCCAGCAAATCGGCCTCATCATTTTCTGGAGAGCCCTGTTGGGCTTGAAATATTTCTTCAAACCTTTCCAGCGACTGCGGGTAATCTTTTGGTGTTTTAATAATTTTAAGTTGCATCGTTATGCTGATTTGAAAATTACTTTGAGGTTGCGATTAGCTTATTTCCAAAACGTTCAATATCCATTCATTCAGCTACACTTGAATATTAAAGACTAAGCGTGACATTGAACGGGGGATATCCTTCGATTTTTCATTCCTTGAAGTCGATCCTCATTTGTTGTGGGTTACTAAACTCGACTTCTCGTTCTGAATCATTTTTGCATTGGTAAATTTCAATACTTTCATTTTTAAATTGCCACAAATAGGGACAGTTACATGTCCAGCTTGTGTCGTTATTTATTATCCCTTTGTCACCACAATCTTGGCAGTGGATGTATATAGATTTGCAACTTCGACATTGCCCCCCTAACCACCAATTTACTAAGCCTTGAATTTCAAAAAAACCACAATTGTCAAGTACAACGCAATCGTCATTGCAAACTTGGCACATTACCCATTTGTCTTCAACTATTAAATCTGAAGCTTCATCAATTGAAAATATTCGTAAATCAAGTCCATCAAATTTAGCCCTTACTTCAGCAGGTTTAGTCCACTCATTGTTTGTTACAATAATAGCTTTGTCTGCATTAACGGCATTAGCTAACATTAATATTTCCTCAACATCTTTTACATCTACTTTATCTTTTCTTTTTTTAGCGTCGATAAGTATTTTAAACGAGTGATTTTCTATTTTCATTTCCCACCAAACATCTACTTGTCTTGCTTGACCTGTCATTTTATCAGGGATTGTAATATTTTTGCGAACTATTCCAAATTCAGACATTTGTTCATAAAGTACTCCAACTGCCTCTTGATATTCCTGCCAATTCATGTGATTGTGGTGTCTTTTGTTTCTGCGTCAAAAAATAAATATATAGTTTAAATTTAAATCAATAAATTGAAATAGGCGTTTAACTAATAATCATTTTATAGTTATAAGGTGGCTTTTCAACCATCCTGGCTATAAGATTTTCAAAAATGCCTTCTTTCATCGCGTGCCTGTTAAAGCGGTACGTATATTCATCAATGTAGGCCTGGAGGTATTCTACCGAGTGATGCACACCCCTTAGCCAGGCTTTAAACATCATAATGCAACGGTGGAGATCAGGAAAGTTTTTGC
>JABDHD010000178.1 GCA_013285685.1 Bacteroidota bacterium | reverse complement strand
TCAATATTGACAGCCCCGCAAAATCTAACAGTAAACACCATCAACCGGTACCTGGAAATAAAGGCAAAGCAAGGAATTTGATTTAATTAGTATATTTGTATATGCCGGAAGTAACTGTTAAATACAAAAACAATAAGTCGCTAAAAGCCTTGCAAGAGCTAGCCGAAGCCTATGATATGGTTATCGAAACACCTGACACCGTCGCAAAGTTAAAGCGGGATTTGCCCATTACTTTCGCTGATGGATCTGACCCAAGCGAGCTATGGGGCATTTGGAAGGACAATCCGATGACTCTGGAGGAACTACGCAAAAAAGCGTGGGGGGATAGATTATGAACCCTATAATCTGCGACACGAATATCTTTATCTATGCGTTTAACGGCAACAAGCGAACCATAGCAGAATTAGCGGAAATTGGAGCTGGAAATACTATGATGCCTTCTATAACTGCTATGGAACTTCTAAGAGGTATGCGAAATAGGGAAGAGTTAGACAGAATGGTAAAGAGGATTAAAATGTTTAATATTTTGCATTTTAATGAGAATGTCTCTCGGCGATCGGTAGAACTTATAAAATTGTTTAAACTTTCACACGACCAAAAAATGCCAGACGGAATAATAGCCGCGCTGGCTATTGAATACGACCTTCCTGTTTTTACTTATAATGTTAAGGACTTTCGATTTATTCCTGGTTTGCAATTGCACCAACCGACAATTTGAATTCAAATATTTTATTTAAAACCCCGGCTTCGGAAACGCTATGCCCGCCGCGCCAAGGTCTTTAATTACCTTTTCCATCAAGGCGATTTTTACATTCAGATAGTTTGCGGGATCGAGCCAGGCATTTACGGTAAACCTGATGCAATCATTGTCGAGACCAATCAGGCCAATTCTTGGGGCAGGGTCTGTAAAGATGTCTTTGTTGGCGACAATGGCGTCGGTTATTATTTTTTTCGCCTTATCTATATCCGCGCCGTAGCCCAGCCTGATGTCAAAATCCAGCCGCCTGGTATTTTCGCGGCTTACGTTTACAATAACCTCGTTAAACAGTTTCCCATTGGGGATGATAATGGTTCTGTTGTCGATCGTAAGCAAAACGGTATAAAATATCTGTATAGACACCACCTTGCCTTCCTGCCCCTGTGCGACGATATAATCATCGACCTCAAAAGGTTTCAGCAGCAGAATCAACACCCCACCGGCAAAATTTTGAAACGTGCCGGATAAAGCCAGGCCTGCGGCCACGCTAAAAGCGCCGATAATGGTGGTAAATATGGTAATATGCAATCCAACAATCTCCAGTACAGTCAGGATCAGCACCACATATAAGGCAGTAATTGTTAAGCTTAAGACAAAAGATTGCAGGGATGAGTGGGTATGCCTGCGCGTAAGCCTGGAACGGAGCCTGTTCCGGAGAAACTTGATAACCCACAGGCCTATAAAGAAAAGTAGAATGCCAACAAGTGCATCGGGGCCATTGGCATTTAACCAATTGATGCCACGGTCGTAAAATTTTTCCAGCTTCATTGCGAAGCGAAAATAACAATTAATTATTTACCGTAAATAGCGATAAAAAGTTCCGGGCCCTTCACAAAAACCCACTCCCACAAGTGAGTTTGCAAAAATTTCGTTTTTCCGGTTAGATGTTTCATAATGTTCTCCTTAATTCAAATCTCATGCCCATTAGCGATCATTTGAACATTTATACAAATTTAACCCATATTGTAACCCAAAAAATACTTAATCAATCATTTGATTAATAAATGACCGTCCCTTTACGCACGAATGACATTCAGAAAAAAGTATATTAAAAAACAATCCCTGTCTGTTTTACCAGACGTTTTTTTTAGTCCTAAGTCGAAAGTCTTAAGTCAAAAGTCAAAAGTCAAAGCCCCTTCCGTCCACGCAGGGTCTCTCGCAGAGGACCCTGCGCTCTGTGCCAAAGGGAACCTTAACTCTCCTGCAGCCGCCTTGTGCGCGGTATTCCGCTTCCGTAGGTTCATACACCGCAGGGTCCTCTGCGAGAGACCCTGCGGAGACTTTGGACGCCAACCCGATTAACTCCAAATACAAAACCCTATCTGTTTTACCAGATAGGGTTTTGTTTATATGTCCACGGACTAAATCCTCAAGCTCTTGTCTTTCGGACTTTTCCGACTTTCGGACTTTCGGACTCAGCAGCAATTACATCATGCCGCCCATGCCGCCGCCGCCACCCATCGAAGGGCCGGCTTTTTCTTCTTCCGGATCGTCTGCCAATACACATTCGGTGGTTAACAGCATCGCTGCGATAGAAGCCGCATGCTCAAGGGCTACGCGTCCAACTTTAGTTGGATCGATAACACCTGCACCGATAAGGTTTTCATATTTATCAGTACGGGCATTGTAGCCAAAGTCGCCTTTGCCTTCTTTTACTTTCTGCACCACGATAGAACCTTCGATGCCGGCGTTTTCGCATATTTGGCGCAATGGTTCTTCGATAGCACGGCGAATGATCTGGATACCGGTATTTTCGTCTTCGTTGGCACCTTTAAGGTTCTTCAATGCATCAACTGCACGGATGAAAGCTACACCGCCACCAGCAACAATACCTTCTTCAACAGCCGCACGGGTTGCATGCAGGGCATCGTCAACACGATCTTTCTTTTCCTTCATTTCCACCTCCGAAGCTGCACCGATGTACAACACTGCAACACCGCCGGATAATTTAGCCAAACGTTCCTGCAATTTTTCTTTGTCGTAATCAGATGTTGTAGATTCGATCTGCGCTTTGATCTGACTTACACGTGATTTGATCTCTTCGGGCTTGCCTGAACCATTGATCACTGTGGTATTGTCTTTATCAACAATGATCTTTTCGGCAGTACCCAGGTATGATAGGTCAGCGTTTTCCAGCTTGTAGCCTCTTTCTTCTGAAATTACGGTACCGCCAGTCAAAATAGCGATGTCTTCGAGCATAGCTTTACGACGGTCGCCAAAACCTGGGGCTTTAACAGCAGCAACTTTCAGTGAGCCGCGGATCTTATTAACAACCAGCGTAGCTAAAGCTTCGCCGTCAAGGTCTTCAGCAATAATCAACAGGGGTTTGCCGGTTTGAACTTGTTTCTCAAGGATAGGAAGCAATTCCTTCATCGAAGAAATCTTTTTGTCGTAAATGAGCACAAAGCAATTTTCCAGCTCGGCTTCCATCTTATCGGGATTGGTAACAAAATAAGGCGACAGGTAACCGCGGTCGAATTGCATACCTTCAACAGTCTTCACTTCAGTTTCGGTACCTTTTGCTTCTTCAACGGTAATTACACCGTCTTTGCCCACCTTTTCCATCGCTTCAGCAATCAGCGAACCGATCATTTCGTCGTTATTAGCCGAGATAGCAGCAACTTGTTTGATCTTGTTGTTATCCTCGCCGATACTTTGCGATTGCTTCTTCAAGTCTTCTACAACAGCAGCAACAGCTTTGTCGATACCGCGTTTCAAATCCATTGGATTGGCTCCTGCAGCTACGTTCTTAATACCAGCGGTTATGATAGCCTGGGCAAAAACGGTAGCGGTTGTGGTACCGTCGCCGGCAATGTCAGCAGTTTTTGAGGCTACTTCCTTTACCATCTGGGCGCCCATGTTCTCGATGGGGTCTTTCAGTTCAATTTCCTTTGCTACAGTTACACCGTCCTTGGTTATTACCGGTGAACCGAATTTTTTATCAATAATTACGTGACGACCTTTTGGGCCTAATGTTACTTTAACTGCATTAGCCAAAGTATCAACACCGCGCTTTAAGGCATCGCGGGCTTCAACATTGTATTTAACTTGTTTTGCCATGTTTTTAATTTTTGAATTAGTGAGTTAGTGAATTAGTGATTGACCGTTTATCTTCGGCAGCACTATTCTAAAATTTGATTTTTGATAGGTGATGGATTTGACGATGATTTATAATTCACTAAATCACTAAATCAATCCTTCACTAATTGATTTTACAGAACCGCGTAAATA
>JABDHD010000177.1:1588-4228 GCA_013285685.1 Bacteroidota bacterium | reverse complement strand
ATATCATTGGCAATCAAATAAAAACCCGGTTCCCGGTGTAAGTTTCCCTGAATTCCTTCGGGATGCACATTTTTTTTCGTTTGAATATGCGATTGAAGTTGGAGATATTGTTAAAACCACATTTGTAGGCTATCTCTGCAACCGTGGTGGTGGAGTCGATCAACATGCGCGAGGCGTGGCCGAGCCTGATCTCGTTCAGGCTGTCGATAAAAGTTTTCCCGGTGCGTTTTTTTATGAAACGGCTAAATGATGCTTCCGGCATATTGGCAATGCGCGCCACCTCGGCAAGCGTAACCTGCTTGTTATAGTTGCTGTTCATATGCTCAAATACCCGCTCAATGCGCCGGCTGTTATAATAAAACTTTTCATTGGTAAAACTTGACTCCGACAACGTTTTCATGTTACGCGAGGTAGACAGGTCATGCAGGATGGAAAGCAGCTCAAGCACAGAGTCGAACCCGCTTTTTTTATCTAAAGCTAACAGGCGGTCCTTCAGCGCCGTAACCGTTTCAGGCGCAAAGGCAATCCCTCTTTGCGAACGTTCAAGCATATTTTTTAAAAAGCTGAGCTGGTTGCGCTTTAAAAACTTTTCATCAAAAAGGTCCTTGTGGAACTGGATAGTCACTTCGATGATGGCCTCGTTTTGGCATTGATGTGTAAACCAGGTGTGGTACAGGTTGGGGCCGACTAAAACCAATTCGAGGTCGTCGATCACCTCAATATGGCCGCCCACCACACGCTTGGCCCCTTTGGCATTCAATACCAGGTTAAGTTCATACTCGTCATGATAATGAAGCGGAAAGTCAAACTTCTTTTTAACTCTTGAAAAGATCGTAAAGCAATCGCTGGGTGTCAGCGGGGTAATTTCACGCATCACATTGCTTGTCATCGTAAATAACTTAGTTGTACAAAAATTCAAAATTATGATACGAATTTAACATTATTCGTCAATAGCGGGTGGTGAATGGCGAGAGCGAACGCGTTTGAAATGTGCTCATAATTGTTCCCACCCGGTATCTTGCTACTTAAGTCACCACCCAACGTTCATCAAAAAGCCACCACCGGTTTTATTGGTCTTAAGTCTGAAGTCATAAGCCCAAAGTCAAAAAATAAATATCAATTGACCTAAGACTTTGGACTAATGACTTTAGACTTCTTTTACATAACCGGCGATGGCTAAAAATTAATCAACTATTAAGTAAACCCGCATTGTTACAGCGTTTTTGCAGGAAGCATCAGGCCATTTGGCCGATGCTTCCGTTACTATTCTTATTTTATAAATGCAACTTCATCAAAGTACATGGTCTCGTTCACGTCGCCGTTCATGCCCTGTAAAAAGAATCCCATTTGCGAAGCCGGTGAACCATTATTCCAAAATGCCAGGAAGTTGGGGTTTGTGGACGCCTGGGTTGGGGAAAGCGGAATTTTAAAGTAAGTCCAAACACCAGGCGGAACAGTTACTAACTGAGCTGTGTATGCATTAGCGTTTTGAACCTGGCCATAACCACCAGCCATTTGATTGCCGACAAGTACAAGCGTGTGTTTTGCCACACCGCCTTTAACCCAGAAGGACAAGTATTTGTAACTCGGGTCAAAAGCAATGCTGGGATAATAATTAGCCCAGCCTTCAATTTGCCATGCGCCCGCCGGATAACTTGCTTCCAGTGAGTTAGTACCTAAGTATTCATGCGGGGCGCCGGGCCGCGAACCAGATGGGCCCGACCAGGAATTATCGCCCCATGAGTTCTGGAAGCTGCTTTTGTAGTAAATGGTATAAGCGTTGTCGAGGTCATCGAATGATACCGTTGAAGCAGTTTGAGCATTGGCGTTAGCTCCGGATGTATAGGTAAACAACAGCGTCGACTCGGTGACGGTTGTGGTTGCCGGGAATTTTAACACCAGGGTGCTGTCGTTTTGTGAAACGATGTTCAGCGCTTCGCCGCTTGCCCTTAGTTTTACGGACGAAACCGATGCAAAACCCTTACCGGCAAGCGCGATCTCCGAATTCGAAAAGAAATCGAAATCGGTAACAGCGGTAATGGTTGGCGGCGGCGGCAGCACGGTAAACTTATAGGTGGCCGTACCATACAATGTAGTTATTACAAGAGTATTGGGCTGCGGCTGCACATAAGGGATGTTAGTTGGTATGGTAAAAATAATGGAGTGGTCCGAAATAAGGCCACGCCTAAAATAAACATCAATCCCGTTGATATACAAATGGGTGGCGGCGCCCAGGTTGGCGCCGTTAACCACATAAATATTGCCCAAATTACCGGTAACCGTTGTTGAGTCAAATGCGGCAGTTGTGCTGTGCTGCGTATCCAGAACGGTATCAATTGTAATAACACCCGAAGAACTATAGGTGGTATTATACAGCGTAACAGTATCCGATGTGGTTTTACTTACCGTTTGCACCGATGCGATCGTCGGCGCACCTGTACCCGGCGTAAACCCCATACTGTTTTCCTTTTTACATGATGCCATACCGAATATTACCAACGCCGGTAATATCCAGTAATAAATTTTTGACAGTTGAATTTCCTTTTTCATATAAATATTTTTTAAATTACTTGAACGTATAAGAATAGTAACGGAAGCATCGGCCAAATGGCCTGATGCTTCCTGCAAAAACGCTGTAAC
>JABDHD010000177.1:0-1578 GCA_013285685.1 Bacteroidota bacterium | reverse complement strand
TTAAATTACTTGAACGTATAAGATACCGGCGGCTGCACCAGGTTTGGATCAATTTGCGATTCAGCAACCGGTACAGGGGAATAAAAGTTTGCATCGGTAGGGGTAAGATGCAGGGAGTAGATTACCGGATTATTATTGGCCGTGTTGCTATACGTACCCCTTTCCTGCTGGCTGATGATAGAGATAGCTATCGGATGATGGGTCGGGCTTGTTGCCGATCCTGCGGTCTGGTAACCATCCAGGCGGCACAGATCGAACCAATAGTCCTGCTCCAATGCGAATTCAAGGCGCCGCTCCAGCAGCAATTGCTGGTAAGTAAACGACGTAACGGTTGGTACGCCAACCCTTGCCCTAACCGCGTTAAAGTTTGCCACAGCTTCGGGATTTGATGTCGACGCGGTAAGCGGTATGCCGGCGCCTGGCTTAACGCCAGCTTGCTGTCCCAGTATAGCTTCGGCATCGATCAGCAGCACATCCGAATACCGTTGGATGTAGGTATTGTTTCCGGATGCCTGGGATGCGCTTTTGCCACCGTTGTCAGCAGGCGTACCCACCACGTATTTTTTTGCGGCCGCATTCATATTCTGGGCGCTTGCGTTGATCGGGAAGGTATAACCGCCTGACGCAGCATCAAGATCGGAGTAATGGCTGCCCGGAAGCATGATTGTTGAATGCCTGCGGGTGGAATCGCCGCCTTCGGCAACAAATGCATTTTGCAGGTCGATTGTCGGCCCAAAAACTGCATAGCCATCACCTGTGCCGGTAATCGTGCTGTTATAAGCCCATGAAGCCTGTATGGAATTGCCATAGTCATAGCCACCATTGGGGCCATTATAAATCCATTGCATAGCAAGTATGCTCTCCTTGTTGTTATTAAAAGCGGTTTGAAATAAATTTTCGTAAACCGGCAACAGTGAAAACTCGCCGCTGTTGATCACCTTTTCAGCTTCTTTTTGCGCATCCACATAATCCTGCATATACAGGTACACCTTGGATAACATTGCCGATGCCGAACCGCTATCGCCATGCCCGGTACTTGCAGTATTTGCCGAGCAGTTGGCTTCTGCAAATTGCAGGTCGCGTACGATTAACTTGTAAACATCAGATATCGGGTTGGTTGGTACGGATTGAAAATTCTTAATATCCTGGAGCGGATTTTCAACGATCGGCACGTTCCCGAACACACGCACCAGGTAAAAATAAGCCACGCCACGCATTAAATGGGCTTCTCCCAACGCGTTATTTACTGTAGCCTGTGCCACGCCAGGGACGGTTGACGGGAGGTTATTGATCAACCCGTTACATTGCGCCACCACTGTGAATGGCGAATCCCATGCGGCAAGGATCTCGGGGTTGGCATTCGGCGCCGACCAATTGAAGAAAGCGTTAACATCCGACGAATAGGTAAACCCGTTACCGCTCGATAATTCGGTAATCGCCCATCCAACTTTGTTATTCCAGCCAAACCATGGCGATCCGTACAACCCATTGGTAGCCGCTTGTACCTGGCTTGTGGTTTGGTAATAATTACCTACCGTAACACTGGATTCGGGCGGACGGTTAAAGAAATCCTTTTTG
>JABDHD010000176.1 GCA_013285685.1 Bacteroidota bacterium | reverse complement strand
GAAAATATTGGAAGGTACATTGGTTAACGTTCCACCGCAGGGTGGCCGTAAGCACCCTGATCAGAAGATGATCACCGTTAATACCAATAATATCCTGTTTATATGCGGCGGTGCATTTGATGGCATCGAAAGGAAGATTGCCAACCGGTTGCGCACCCAAACCGTAGGTTATAAACTAAAACGTGACGACGGCGAGGTGGACATGAAAAACCTGTACAAATACATTACCCCGCAGGATTTAAAATCGTTCGGCCTTATCCCTGAGTTAATAGGCCGTTTGCCCATACTGACTTACCTTAATCCGCTGGATAGGGAAGCGTTGCACAATATTTTAACAGAGCCCAAAAACTCGCTGCTTAAGCAATACAAGAAATTGTTTGAATACGAGGGCGTTAAATTGGACTTTGATGATGATGTGCTGGATTTCATCGTGGATAAAGCTGTCGAATTTAAATTGGGCGCACGTGGGTTGCGGTCTATCTGCGAAGCGATCATGATCGATGCGATGTTTGAGTTCCCCTCCAAAAAGGATATCAAGCGTTTAACCGTTACGCTTGACTACGCTCACGAGAAATTCGAAAAATCCGACCTTAAAAAATTAAAGGTAGCGTAACAAAAAGAGTACTTCCAAATATTTATATTTGTATGCAAGCCCTGGTTAAAGCCGGGGTTTGTTGTATCATAACATCAGTGTCCTGCCAATCCACAACAATATGAACGAACAGTTAGACGTGAAAAAGAAAGATGAGCTTGCAGATAAAAAAAATCTAAAGGAGACATCAACCCCCATCACAAGCGGTCTGAAAACGAAAGAAGCGATTGTTACCAACTGGCTGCCGCGCTATACCGGCCGCACGCTGGATGCATTTGGCCAATACATTATCCTCACCAATTTTTCAAAATATATCCAGCTGTTTTCTGAGTGGAATAACAATGCGCCGATCCTCGGTCTCGATAAGCCCATGCAAAGCGTTACTGCCGATGGGATTACGATCATCAATTTTGGGATGGGAAGTTCCGTAGCAGCTACGATCATGGATCTGCTTACGGCAGTCAACCCAAAGGCTGTTGTATTCCTGGGAAAATGCGGCGGACTGAAAAAGAAAAATAATGTGGGGGACCTCATTTTACCCATTGCGGCTATAAGGGGAGAGGGAACATCAAACGATTATCTGCCCCCCGAAGTGCCGGCGCTGCCGGCGTTTGCCTTGCAAAAAGCTATATCAACTACTATCCGTGATTTTGGCAGGGATTACTGGACGGGTACCTGTTACACCACCAACCGCCGCGTTTGGGAGCATGATAAAGAATTTAAGCGTTACCTGAAAAAGCTAAGGGCAATGGCCATCGATATGGAAACGGCGACCATTTTTACCACCGGGTTCGCCAATAAAATACCTGCAGGCGCCTTATTGCTGGTTTCCGATCAGCCGATGATCCCGGAAGGTGTTAAAACGGCGGAAAGCGACTCGACCGTTACGGAACAATATGTGCAGACACATTTGAAGATTGGAATTGAATCTTTGAAGCAGCTGATCAATAATGGGTTGACCGTGAAGCATCTTATTTTTTAGTTGATTGAGTTGAACCCGATAGCTATCGGATAGGTTGATTAAGTTAATGGTTGAAAAAGATATTTTTTCTATAAAATGATCAATTCGAAACGCAATCAACCACTCACTTAATCAACTAAACTCATGAAATGTCAATCCAGAAAGCTAATTTTGAGCCATGTGGTATAACAACATACTCGAAACGGTTGGCAATACGCCGATGGTGAAATTGAATAAGATTGCTAAAGATATCCCGGCAACGGTGCTTGCCAAAATAGAAACAACCAACCCCGGAAACTCTATAAAAGACCGCATGGCCCTCAAGATGATTGAGGATGCCGAAAAAAGCGGCAAGCTTAAACCCGGTGGCACGATTATCGAAGGCACGTCAGGCAATACCGGCATGGGGCTGGCGATTGCCGCGGTTATAAAGGGGTACAAATGTATTTTTACCAGCACGGATAAGCAATCTAAAGAGAAATTTGACGCCTTGCGCGCGTTCGGTGCCGAGGTGATTGTTTGCCCTACAAATGTCGACCCGGAAGATCCGCGCTCCTATTATTCGGTTTCATCACGCCTCGAGCGGGAGGTACCTAATTCGTGGAAACCCAACCAATACGATAATTTGTCCAATACCGAGGCACATTATGAGCAAACGGGCCCGGAGATTTGGGAACAAACCGGAGGAAAAATAACACACCTGATTGCCGGCGTGGGCACCGGTGGCACCATATCCGGTATTGCCAAATACTTAAAGGAGAAAAACCCTGCGGTAAAAATTTTAGGCATCGACACCTATGGATCGGTGTTTAAAAAATATAAGGAAACTGGGATTATGGATAAAAATGAAATATATCCATATATCACCGAAGGCATCGGCGAGGATTTTCTACCAAAAAACGTCGACTTCGACTTGATCGATCATTTTGAAAAAGTGACCGACAAGGATGCAGCATTAATGACGCGGGAGATCGCCCGTAAGGAAGGCATCTTTGCCGGTAATTCAACGGGATCAGCGGTTGCCGGGCTCTTGCAGATGAAGCATATGTTTAAAGAAGGTGATGTTGTGGTTATTATCTTCCCGGATCACGGTTCACGCTATATGGGCAAAATGTATAACGACGACTGGCTGCGCGACCGCGGATTTTTAAAAGACGAACGGCTCACTGCCAGGGACATTATTAAACGAAAAGAAAAGCAGCAGATCGTTACGATAGATTGTGAAAAAACCGTACTGGAAGCCATTGGTACCATCAAATCGCTGAATATTTCGCAAATACCGGTTACCCAGGCAGGTATGGTGATCGGCAAGATCACGGAAAGCGATATATTGAATTCATTGATAGAAAACCCTTCCATCAAATCGCAGCCGGTAAAAAATATTACCACGGCGCCGTTTCCATTTGTTGACCTGAATACTGCGATCGATAAAATCTCAGCAATGATCAATAAGGATAATATAGCCGTGCTGGTTGAAGATAATGGCGAGATCGGAATTATTACGCAGTATGATATTATTAATGCGATATCGGCGTAGGAGAGGTGAAAGGGTAAAGGTGAAAGGTTTTAAATAGTGGGAGACTTACGAAGTTTTTAAAACTTCGTAAGTCTTTGTAAAACAGATAAATTTAATCATGAAATATTTAATAATATACCTGATCCTACTACCGCTATATTCCTTTGGGCAACGACTTACTAAAGCCGAAATTCGAGCGGACCGGGACATTATTAATGATGCTTTACACAACAAAACAACTACACAGATTTTAGTTGATCAAGTGATACCCGATAAACAAACTGCCATTGCCGTAGTTGAGCCAATTTTATTTAAAATTTATGGGAAAGAGCAAATTGTCGGCGAAAGGCCATATGTTATCGATTTAGTCGACGGTTATTGGACAATTTACGGTACCTTGAAGGAACTCCCGGGACAGATAGTTATGGGTGGAACATTTTTGATTGTTCTTTCGGCAAAAGATGGCCGAGTTATTAAGTTGACGCACGGCAAGTAACATAAAGGGTTAGTTCAATTTCGCGTCCGAACGCAATCATTGCATCCTTTTCCTCGCCAATTCCTTCGTATACCTATCATGCAAACCTTGCTTTAAGCCGGTCAGTAAAAACACAGCCGTCCCTTTTTCACGGGCTAAAGGATTTTCTACCACGTACAGTTTTTGATAACTATCCAGCTGCGATTTAAAGCTTTCTATATTGCCGCCGCCCTGGTCGTCAACATAGATGAGGTATTGGCAATTGAAATCATCCGGCGCCCAAAGGGCAAAACTGCTGTTGAGTGAAATAACGTCCGGAAAATGGTATTGCAGGTGGTAATGGTGCAGGGCGCCGGCTTCGCCGTAGTTGTCGGCAAATATTTCGGTGTGTTTTTGCTGTTCGGGCGTTAAGCTGTTCCAAACTTTTGCCACATCTGCCGCCATTTCGTCCCAGCCCAGCATATCGGCATAATCCTGGGTGGTGGCGTGCATTTTATGGTCCTCCCAGGTCACCGCAGATTGTAGGGCTGTTGTGTGATTCTGCATGTATCTGAAAACAGCCACCGTGGTATTTAGCGGGAAAATAGGTAATACAACCGGAAACAAGATGAGATTCGGTAGCGTGAAAATGGCAATTGTTAGCCCCCGCAAGGTGTAACCGCTTGTTTTTAGCCAGCGTTCAAAGCCAAAGCCACCGGCTGCAAACAGCATCGGGAATGCACCAAAAAGGTAATAAGACTTTCCGTGCATGAGTAATA
>JABDHD010000175.1 GCA_013285685.1 Bacteroidota bacterium | reverse complement strand
CACCCGGCAAAAACCCCAGGTTCTCCCCTGCTTCCACAGCCGGCCTGGTAAGAATGATCCGTTTGATGTCCTTATTCTTTAATGCCCTTACTGCCAGGGCCACCGCGGTATAAGTTTTACCGGTGCCTGCCGGCCCGATGGCAAATAAAATATCACTCATCCCAATGCCCTCAACCATCCTGCGCTGGTTGGCCGTACGGGCTTTTACCATTAGGCCATTTGGGCCGAATACGATCACCTCCCCACTCGCAAATTTATCGGCAGATTGATCCGGTAGCGGGATATCTGTCGCCTTTGCGCCCAATATCCGTTCGATGTCGGTTATATTTAAATTCTCGTACTTCTCCACATGTTGAAGCAGATGCTTGAATTTATCCTGGAAAATATTCAGTTCGTGGTCGTCCCCCAGCACCTTTACCTCGTTTCCCCGGGCCACTATTTTAAGCTTTGGATATTGCTTTTTGATGATCTCGAAGTGATCATTGTTAGGGCCCCATAACACCGCGGGGTTAATTTCGTCGATTGACAATTTAAGTTCGTTCAATACAAATTGATTTTTAGTTGCAGATTTTTATGAATTAAAAATTGAATATTTGTAGCACGTTTGAGAGATGTGAGACTTGAGATTTGAGATTTGAGATAAAAATTACCGTCTCAAATCTCACATCTCATATCTCATATCTGTTTTAAAAATGCTTGCACAAGATTAGTGATAAATATTTAAAATTTTAATGGCAATAATAACTTTAACTACTGATTTGGGCGATAAAGATATTTATCAGGCTGCCCTTAAAGGTAGTATCTTAAAGTTGCTGCCGACGGTTAGTATTGTCGATATCACAAACAGCGTTGCGGCTTACAATATCCAGCAGGCCGCCTTTATTTTAAAGAACAGCTTCCATTATTTTCCGGATAATACCGTCCATCTGATTGGCATAGATACCGTTTACAAAGCGGAAACGCGCTATCTCGCCATCAAATATAAAAACCATTATTTCGTCGGCGCTGATAACGGCATTTTTTCGCTGATGTTTGACAGCGAGCCCGAGGAGATCGTCGAGTTGAACATCATGCAGGATCTTAAATTCCTGCACTTCCCGCTGGCCGATATTTTTGTAAAAGCTGCCTGTCACCTGGCTAATGGCGGCAAACTAACGAAGATCGGCGTCCCGGTTCCGGATATTGAAAAGAAAATGAACCTGCAGCCGGTGATCGAAAAAAACCTGATAAAGGGAGTGGTGATTTATATCGACTCCTTTCAGAATGTTATCACCAATATCACTAAAGATTTTTTCACCGGCGTTCAGCAGGGGCGCCAGTTTTTATTGTCATTCAAACGGAACGAAACGATCAGCCACCTGAGTTGGCACTATAATGAAGTGCCCGAAGGCGAAAAACTTTGCCTGTTCGGCATTAGCGACCACCTCGAAATTGCAATTAACAAAGGGAACGCCAGCGGCCTGCTGGGCCTTAACCTTGGTGACAGCGTGATTATCGATTTCCAGGAAGCATGAAAAACTGCGAAACGGCGCGAAAAAATAACCCCTTGTGGCTGGCCTGGTATAGCGGGCACGAACCGGCCGGCCGCAACGTCCCCATCAGTTTAAACATTCAATATTATCGGTGGCATTGTTTGCATTGGGTAAATTCAGGGCGACCACAAGGGTCGCCCCCTACGGGCGTGAATCCTTTCATGACCGTTCAAACGAATTTCAAAGGCCTATAAAACACGGTCAAACGCCGTCGAACCTGATTCAAAGCGTATCGAAAAAATGTTACCGGGTCAAAAAATCAAAATTATCATACCTTTAAAATCTTTTGTCACCTCAATCGTCTGACAAATTAAAAGGAGCATAAATGGCCAGAGGACGACTAAACAGCAGCAATAAAGCGGAAGCAGAATTACCAAAGGCAAAACTAAACAAGGAGACCTTACGGAAGGTATCCCGGTTGATGGCTTATCTAAAACCCTATAGGGGCATGTTTATCGCTGCTTTGTTATTTTTATTTTTGTCAAGCCTGGTTGGCCTTGCGTTTCCGTTGTTGATCAAATCGCTGATCGATACTGCCCAGGGCAGACACACCTTTGGCCTGCTGCCAGCTACTATTGGCGGCATTTTTCTATTTTCCATTGCAATTTTGCTTGGGCAGGCATTCGTTTCTTTTTTCAGGATATTGTGGTTTGTAAACGTGGCCGAGCGCTCGCTGGCAGATATACGGCGCGATACCTATTTCAAACTCATTACCCTCCCGATGAATTTTTTCTCAAACCGCCGGGTAGGAGAATTGAACAGCCGCATTTCGGCTGATCTTAGCCAGATACAGGATACGCTAACAACCACTATTGCTGAACTGATCCGCCAATCGCTGCTGTTCGTGGGCGGACTGGCGCTGATGGCGACTATCTCGGTTTACCTGGCTGGGGCCATGTTAATATTAGTTCCGCCACTCATCGTCGTGGCCATTATATTCGGTCGTTTTATCCGTAAAATTTCACGGCAGGCACAAGACAAGCTGGCCGAGTCAAATACCGTGATCGAGGAAACCCTGCAGGGAATAGCAATTGTTAAGGCGTTCGTTAACGAAGCCTATGAGGCGGCCCGTTATGGGGGCAATGTTCGTGATGTGGCCAATATCGCCATAAAAGGCGCTAAATATCGGGGCATGTTCGTGTCATTTATTGTGCTATGTTTATTTGGTGCGATGGTTGCATTGGTTGCTTATGCCTGTGTATTGGTTAGTCATCACAAGCTCGAAGTAAGCGGTTTGGTGACGTTCGCGTTTTATGCAATGTACGTCGGCAGTGCGATGGGCAGTTTCCCTGATCTGTATGCCAATGTGCAAAAAGCGGTTGGCGCAAGTGAGCGCGTCCTGGAAATACTGGACGAAAAAGGCGAAGAAATCTCCATCTCCGAAACAAATAATGCCATTAACCAGCGCATTGGCGGCGCGCTTACCTTCTCAAACGTCGGCTTTGCGTACCCTTCCCGTCCCGAAATAACCGTACTGGATAATGTTTCATTCGAGGCGGCAACCGGGCAGCGGGTAGCCATTGTGGGGCCCAGCGGATCGGGCAAATCCACCATGGCGGCTTTAATCCTTCAATTTTATCACCCGCAAAGCGGAACGATCACTTTTGACGGCATCCCTTCAAATGAATATTCGCTCACCGATATACGCAACCAGGTGGCCATTGTGCCGCAGGATGTTATGCTTTTTGGCGGCTCGATACTGGAGAATATCGCTTATGGCAAGCTAACCGCTAATAAGGAGGACATTATACAAGCCGCGCAACGCGCCAATGCACACGAGTTTGTGATGTCGTTCCCTGAAGGATATGACACCATTGTAGGCGAACGCGGCGTAAAACTATCCGGCGGACAACGCCAGCGCATCGCAATAGCCCGTGCGCTCCTGAAAAACCCGTCTATTCTCATCCTCGATGAAGCCACCTCATCCCTCGACTCCGAATCGGAGCGCCTGGTACAGGAAGCGTTGGAAGAATTGATGAAGAACCGTACATCCATCATCATCGCACACCGCTTATCTACTATCCGCGAAGCGGATAAGATAATCGTGTTGGAAAAAGGAAGGATCATCGAGTCGGGCAGCCATGATGAATTGATCACCAATGAACAGGGGTTGTACAGATATTTGAGCACTTTGCAATTTGAGGGCGTCAACTAGGATTTATAGGATTTGAAAGATGTTGTCTGAACCATGATTTATAGGATTTAATGATGTCAGGATTTTAAACCCAAAGCCGCTTTCATCCTATAATCCTTAAATCCTATAAATCATGGTTCAGACATCCTTTAAATCGTGTTCATACAACATCCTAAAAATCCTTTCCATCGTATAAATCTTAGTTTATATTTATACGGATGATCTTTCGCCATAAATCTGTCCTTATTCTTTCTGCAATTGTATTTCTTTGCAATTGCAATAATGAAAACATCAATGCCGACAGCCTGGCTGTCAGGGCGCTCGATAAAGCGGCAGCGGGGGCCTGATACTACGCGCATCAACCCTATTAACCTTCCGCCGCTAAACTTTGTCCGCCCGGGTACGCCTGTTCCTCTAAAAAATATGTTCGGCATCAATGCCTATGAATGGAACTTTTTGGAAAACCCCGCCAGCCCGAACGACAGGAAACACATTTATGAAGATAACTATGCGCTCATCAAAACGTTCGGCGCCGTACGCCACTATTTGAACTGGGACCGCATCGAAAGCGTAAAAGGCGATTATACTTTTAACCCTGCCTTTAGCGGCAATTGGGATTATGACGTGATTTATGCCCGCTGCAAACAGGATGGCATTTTAATGCTGGCCGAC
>JABDHD010000174.1:3912-4505 GCA_013285685.1 Bacteroidota bacterium | reverse complement strand
ATTTACCTGCAATTAAACATAATTCCCCGGCTTAAATCTTTTGGCCAACAATCCCGTCGCTTCATCCAAATCAATATCTGCTACAAATACGCCTGGCTCGCCATAAATACCGTGAGCCAGGCAACGGCCATCCGGCGCAACCAGCGAACTTGCCGACTCGGGAAACTTCGTTGCATAATTCGAGCTGGCAAAAAAAATGGTATTCTCCAAAGCGCGCATCATAATGGCCTTTTCATAATAAGGGCTGTCCTTGCTGCCCCACTCCGCAGGCACTTTGCCATCGATATTGCTGCCGGCGCAATGCGGGTGGAACACGACCTGTGCGCCATTCCTCGCCGCCCACCTTACCGATTCCGGGTAGCGGAAACCTTCGTGGCAAATGGTAATGCCAAACTTCAACCCGTTTATTTCAAATAACCGGTGGGTTGTACCGGGCGACCATCGTTCATCCTCGCTTGGGTCGAGCTGGGTTTTGGCCTGGTAGCCCAAAGCTTCACCATTGGCAGCTATTACATGGGCGACATTAAATGCCTGGCCATTCTCGTACCAATCCATCGGCAAAATAACGGCAATGTTGTTTTCGGCGGCTATTG
>JABDHD010000174.1:0-3902 GCA_013285685.1 Bacteroidota bacterium | reverse complement strand
ATGCATGCGCGAGCGCAGTCCGTATTTTTTCGGGGCGAACTAAGCTCGGGCTGATATTCTTCCAGCGGATAACCCGGAATAAATGTTTCCGGGAAACAAATGATCTCCGCTTGCTGTCCTGCCGCTTCTTTGGTTAGTTTTTCGAGCCAGAACAGCGCGTCAGTAATGGATTGTGGTAACGGTGGTGAGGCGACTGCAATTTTCATAAGGCAAAAGTAAACAGAAAGGGGTATATACGATTAAAGGAGCGTTGAATTTAATCCCGATCACAATTGTTATTACTAAGCATGCAGAGCGCCTAGTGAATTATTAAATTACGGATATCCAAAAAGCATATCTATTTTTGATTTATAATTGCGGGATTCGCAAACTTTGGTTAACATGGAACGGTCACATTTATTTATAGAAGTGACTGATACAAAATCCTGCCCAAATTGTCGCGCGAGTTATCTAAAAACAAAAAAATCAAAATTAATGAAAGCCGAAAAAAGACAGGATGAGCAAATAACCAGAGAGGTTGAACTCTTAAAGTTTTTTGATCTGGACAATGAGCTAAATGCCGAATTTGAATTAGCTTCCTTGCAAGACTTTCAAAATCAAGTAAACGATCAAGATGTGTCCTAAAAAAGCAGAGTTGTTATTTTCTATTGCTAATCAATGGTTTATCTACGAACCAAACAGGTTTGAGCAAGGCGGCATTACACGTTTACACACCAGCATTCAAGCCATCCTTTCCGTCTGATGCAAGGGCTAATTATAAAATCTACCGGCAGCTGGTACACCGTTCAGACAGATGATGGGCAGCGGGTGGATTGCCGTATAAAAGGTATTTTCCGCATCAAGGGTATAGTAACTACCAACCCGCTTGCTGTGGGCGATATTGTTGATTTTGAAATGGAACCCGACCAGGAAACCGGCGTGATCACCAACCTGCATCAGCGAAAAAATTATATCATCCGCAAATCCATCAATCTTTCCCGCCAGGCGCAAATTATAGCAGCTAATCTTGATCAGGCGGTATTGGTGGTCACATTGGCTTCGCCGCGCACATCGCTTGGCTTTATCGACCGGTTTTTGGTAACGGCCGAAGCCTATGATATTCCGGCGAAACTGATCTTTAATAAACTTGATCTTTTTAGTGAAGAAGGCATAGAGGTACTTGCAGATTTTATGTCGATCTATCAGCATATCGGTTATCCCTGCTATGAAGTATCTGCGTTGGAGGGAATAAATATCGACCAGGTGAAAGGCTTGCTTAGTAATAAGGTGACATTGTTTTCCGGTCACTCGGGGGTGGGTAAATCCAGCCTCATCAATGCGCTGCTGCCGGACCTGTCCTTACGCACCAACGAAATATCCGACTGGAGCGACAAGGGCATGCATACCACCACCTTTGCCGAAATGTTTGAGCTGCCCGAAGGCGGTTTTATCATCGATACCCCGGGCATAAAAGAATTGGGCGTTATCGACATTGAAAAACAGGAGCTTAGCCACTTCTTCCCCGAAATGCGCGACCGTATGCACGATTGCCGTTTTCACAACTGCCGGCATATTAATGAACCGGGATGTGCGGTGCTGGAAGCGGTGGAAAGTGGAGAGATCGCACAGTCCCGCTATGACAGCTATTTGAGTATTTATAACGGGAATGAGACGAGGGGATGAATTGATTTCGGATTATATAAGGGCAGAATACTTAATCTGATAAGTAACCAACAGCCTATCTAAATCACAATTTGGACTTGACTCGAAAATGTGCCATCTAGTGTGAATATACTATGTAAAAAGTGTGCTGTTGTATGTCTAAATTTTATTAAGCTTTTTGACTTCTTCTCTGCATACTTTTCTGAGGTTGTCTAAATTATGAGCCAAATAATTAAATTCCTTTGTTCTTTTATCTAAATCCAAAGTTGGTTTAAGCTTGAGAATTACATTTTCTTCTTCTTTTCTTAATTGATCTATAGTCAATGGCATATTGGTTGTCCAAAAGCCCATTTTAAGATTTTTTATCATCCATTGAGTTAGTCGCTTTTCTCCATCTTCATCGAACTTGTATTTATCGGGACGAAGTTTAGTTGAAGTCTTATCCCTCTTTTGTGCAGTCAAATTTAATTGCACTTTAAGAATGGCACTAAGCGAACGCCTAAAAGACGACCATCCTGTCTGCCCGTTCGCCAAGTGGCTTTTAATGTCTCGACTATTTAAACTTTTTTCTGCAAGGCCGACGTAAATAACTTGCCCAAAAGAACCAAATTCTCCTAAATGACCTGTTTCAGCAAGAAAAAATGCATATATTCCTTGTTGGTTAGGTAATGATGAGATGTTTTTTATCTCTGTGGTTGTATTAATTATCGAGTTTATAATTTCTTCCGTCATTTTTTAGAACTTTGTAATATAAAAATAACTTATTTGGTAAAACATTGTTGAAGAATTATATCTGTATAAACGGTTATGTCAACACAGGTAAGAAACAAACCCCAAAAGGGGTCAGATTGGGCTGGACACCTTTGAAACAGGTTAAACCTGTAAAGCTGACTCCCGATTCATTGACTGGCAAGAAGGTTTCTGGCGGCCACGCAACAAATGAAGTTTCTTCCAGTTTTGCAAATTCATTTCTAATTCCTTGAATTTCGATTGTTCTGGCTACTAATCTCTAATCACCAGCCTCTAATCTCTGACTCCTACCCCAGCGCACTCTTAAAATCATGCAGCAAATCCTCCAAATCTTCAATACCGACAGACAGCCGGATCATCGACTCACCAATGCCCATTTCGGCGCGTTTTTCGCGGCCGAGTTCATTAAATATGGTATGCGCTACCGGGATAGCCAGGGTGCGGGTATCGCCTAAGTTGCTTGATTTTACCACCAGCTTTAATTTGTTCAGGAATTTGAAGCAATCGATGCTGTCATCCAGTTCAATGCTCATCAGGGCGCCATATTTCAAAAACAAGTGGCTGGCCAGCTGGTGCTGCGGATGTGATTCGAGGCCGGGATAATTTACTTTTTTAATATGCGGGTGGTTTTCAAAGAAAGTGGCCAGCGCGAAGGCATTGTTGCTTGCGCGCTCCATGCGTAAGGCCAGCGTTTCCGAACCGGCCGATAGTGTATGCGCCGCCTCCGGCGATAATGTACCGCCGGCATCCCTTAAGCCTTTTTTACGTATTTGGGTTACGCCCAATGCTTCGGGCGCTACCTGTTTTTTAAAACCTTCGAAAATATTGGGGTATTTGGTCCAGTCGAACAACCCGGTATCCGTAACGCTGCCGCCAAGGGCGTTGCCGTGGCCGCCGATGTACTTGGTAAGCGAGTTCATCACCAAACTCGCCTTCACATTTATGGGGTTGAACAGGTATGGCGAGGTCATGGTATTATCCACCATATAAATGATGCCCTTTTCGGTACAAAGGTCGCCGATCTTTTCGAGGTCGGCTATTTGGGTGGCAGGGTTGGCAATGGTTTCCACAAAAACCAGGCGGGTGTTCGGCTTTAATCCATCGCGGACATTATCAATGGCAGTGGCATCAACAAAAGTAATATCGATACCGATATCGATAAACGTTTGGAAAACACTGCGGGTATTACCG
The DNA here is from genome assembly GCA_013285685.1 of Bacteroidota bacterium. Taxonomy (GTDB): domain Bacteria; phylum Bacteroidota; class Bacteroidia; order Sphingobacteriales; family Sphingobacteriaceae; genus Mucilaginibacter. The sequence goes on along the minus strand of JABDHD010000174.1, from coordinate 320 downwards.
AACAGATACGAACTTGCCAGAACATGGTCGCCTTTTTTGATGAGGGCGAGTATGGTAGAGGTAATGCCCGCCATCCCCGTTGCGAAGCAAATGGTAGCCATACCATGCTCCATCTGTGTAATTTTATGTTCAAGCGCTGTGGCAGTCGGACTACCCTGGCGGGAATAGGCATAACCCTTTTTACGGTTTTGAAAAACCTCGACCAAATCTTCCACTTCATCATAACCAAAAGTTACTGACGTGTGGATGGGTTTGTGCAAAGCGCCGTGTTCTGGCTTTGAAAGGCGGTCGGAATGGAGTATGGTGGTGGTGAAACCTCT
>JABDHD010000173.1 GCA_013285685.1 Bacteroidota bacterium | reverse complement strand
ACATTTGAATATCTTATTGCCGCTGCCAAAGACACTGCCTTTGGGAAAACTCATCGGTTTAACGAGATCAAATCCTACGAAGACTTTAAACAAAATATCCCGGTTAATGATTACGAGGACCTGCGGCCCTATATCGATCGCGTAACCAAAGGCGAATCGGATGTGCTGTGGCCTGGAAAACCCGCTTACCTGGCCAAAACTTCAGGAACGACCTCCGGGGTAAAATATATCCCGATCTCCAAAGAAAGCATGCCGGAGCATATTAAAGCGGCGAGGAATGCTTTGCTGAGTTATATTTATGAAACGGGTAATGCGGGTTTTGTAGACGGAAAGATGATCTTTTTACAAGGCAGCCCGGTGCTGACGGAAAAGGAGGGTATTTCGGTCGGACGTTTGTCTGGAATTGTGGCGCACCATGTGCCTGCTTACCTGCAAAAAAACCGCCTGCCCAGTTATACCGTAAACTGTATTGAAGATTGGGAGCAAAAGGTTGATGCGATTGTTGAAGAAACCAAAAATGAAGATATGCGCCTGATCTCCGGCATACCGCCCTGGTGCCAGATGTATTTCGACCGGCTTTCAGTGGTATCCGGCGGGAAAAAGATAAAAGATATTTTCCCCAATTTTAAGCTGTACGTGCATGGCGGCGTCAACTACGAGCCTTACCGGGGCAGGATGGAAGAGACCATTGGTTTTGCGATTGATACTATTGAAACTTACCCGGCATCAGAAGGCTTTATCGCGTTCCAGGATTCGCAAAAGGAAAAGGGTTTGCTGCTGATGGTTGATTCGGGGATATTTTATGAGTTTATCGCGGCCGATGAGTTTTTTAATGAAAAGCCAGCAAGGATCAGCCTGAAAGAAATCGAATTAAATAAAAACTACGCGCTCATATTAAACACCAGTGCCGGCCTATGGGGCTATAGCCTGGGCGATACCGTGAAATTTATTTCAAGGGATCCTTACAAAATTGTGGTCACCGGCCGTATAAAGCATTATATCTCCGCCTTTGGCGAGCATGTAATAGGCGAGGAGGTGGAACAGGCCCTGATGAGTGTGGCGAATGAGGAAGGCGTTGATGTGATTGAGTTTACGGTTGCCCCGCAGGTAAATCCGCCAAAGGGCGAATTGCCTTATCATGAGTGGTTTATCGAGTTTGGTAAATCACCGGCAGATTTGAAGGCATTTGCCTTAAAAGTTGACAAGGCCCTGCAAAAGAAAAATATTTACTATTTTGATTTAATAACGGGTAACATTTTGCAGCCTTTGCACATCCAAAGCCTGAAAAAAGATACCTTTATAGATTATATGAGGTCGGAAGGGAAATTGGGGGGACAAAATAAGGTGCCAAGGCTATCCAATGATAGAAAAATCGCTGACGGTCTTAGCATTTATTTAAAGCCCTGAATCGGTATGAAGCGAACATTTGCCATTCTTCTTATTCTGACCGCTGTTTCCACTTCTGCCTTTTGCCAGGATAAAACGGAAGGCCTCAAAATAAGCTGGCCCGAAAACTATAATTGGAAGGTAGCATCGGACCAGGAAAACGATTCGCAGCATTTGGTGGAATTAGTACCGGCGAATGAATCCATCGACAACTGGACGATATTGGTGACTATGCAAACGCTTAAAGGTACCGTAAATGTGCCTATTGCATCGGTTCCGGATGCGTTGATGAGCCAGGCCCAAAAAACTGCGCCCGATGCAAAATTGACTATTTTTGAAAAACATGAAAAAGACAAAACGCCCTGGATACTTTTTAAGATCGAGTCGCCATCGTTTACAAACGATCCCCAACCGGAATCGCAGTTGTATTATGTAATCCAGGGGCAAACGGCCTTGTTCATAAATTTCGTGGCGATCAAACGGAGAGGTTTGCCGGATGACTTCTCGAGCGAATGGAAATTGGTGTTTAAGTCAAGCGAATTGATATACGAATAATAAATTGACAGCTATAAAAAAAAACATAGCCATATTAGGCAGTACCGGCAGCGTCGGCACACAAACACTCGATGTAATCAGGGAGAATGGCGATCTGTTCCGGGTTTTTCTGCTCACGGCTCAGTCCAGCGCTGATCTGCTTATCGAACAGTCCCTTGAGTTTGATCCCGCTTATGCCGTCATTTGCGACCCTTCTAAATATAACTATGTTAAAGAATCGCTGGCCGGCACCCTGGTAAAAGTTTTATCCGGTATCGAAGCGATTATCGAAACGGTTACCCATCCCGAAATTCACATGGTAGTTACCGCAATGGTTGGGTTTGCCGGTTTGGAGCCAACAATTGCCGCCATAAAGGCGGGTAAAGATATCGCGCTGGCAAATAAGGAAACGCTGGTAGTTGCCGGCGAGCTGGTTACAGGCCTTGCCCAAAAGCACAATGTAAAAATACTGCCCGTCGACTCGGAACATTCGGCAATTTTTCAATGCCTGGTGGGCGAAGATTTAAACGCGATAGAAAAAATAATTCTTACTGCTTCCGGTGGTCCGTTTAGGGGAAGGACGCCGGGTTTTTTGGCTAATGTTACGCGGGAAGATGCTTTAAAACACCCCAACTGGGTAATGGGCGCAAAAATTACCATTGATTCAGCTACCCTGATGAATAAGGGTTTTGAAGTGATGGAAGCCAAATGGCTGTTTAATGTTGACGCCGACCAGGTTGAAGTGATCATTCATCCGCAATCCATCATACATTCAATGGTGCAATTCAGGGATGGCTCCATCAAAGCGCAGATGGGACTGCCCGACATGAAACTGCCGATACAGTATGCTTTGTCGCACCCGGCGCGCATCGAAAGCAATTTTAAGCGGCTCAACTTCGTTAATTATCCCGAATTGACATTTGAAAAACCGGATCCAGAAACATTCCGTAACCTGGCATTGGCCTTTAGTGCATTGAAAACAGGCGGCAATATGGCCTGCATTGTCAACGCGGCAAATGAAATAGCCGTAGCGGGGTTTTTGAATGATGAACTGGGCTTTTTAGGCATGAGCGAAGTGATTGAACAATGCATGCAACAAATTGCCTTTGTGGAGCGACCTGTTTTGGACGACTATTTGAATACTGATAAAGAAACACGCATCTTTGCGAAAAATTTAATTAAAAAAATGCCCTCAAAAGGCGCTACTGTTTTAACATAATTTTATTAAATGCATATAGTGATAATGGTGGGCCAGCTTATACTGGGCCTTTCGATTTTGGTGATCCTGCACGAGTTTGGGCATTTTATAGCGGCACGTGCGTTTGGGATAAAGGTGGAGAAGTTTTATCTTTTTTTTGATGCCTGGGGCATCAGCCTGTTTAAGTTTAACTATAAAGGTGTTGAGTATGGCATAGGCTGGCTTCCGCTTGGCGGCTATGTAAAAATTGCCGGTATGATCGATGAGTCGATGGATACCGCGCAGCTCGCCGGCCCGCCGCAGCCCTGGGAGTTTCGTTCAAAACCAGCCTGGCAGCGTTTGATCGTGATGCTGGGCGGGATTACTGTAAATATCATCCTGGGCATTTTTATCTTTTGGATACTGACGATAAAGTACGGCGAAACCTATATTCCCAATTCGGAGGCGAGATATGGTATTGTGCCGGGGCAGATCGGCATGAAAATAGGCCTGAGGCCGGGCGACAAGGTGACCGAAATAAACGGTAAGCCAGTGGTTAAGTTCGACGAATTGACCAGCCCGCTTGTAATAATGGGCAACACTGACTTGACGATTGAGCGCGGCGCCCAAATTTTGCATGTTAAAGTGCCGGCTAACATATTAAATGATATTTCGGACCAGACAATTGATGCCTTTATTGACAGGTACCCGCGTGTTAAGTTCGCCGTAGACCAGGTGAACCCGAAAACGGGAGCACAACAGGCTGGCCTGGAAAAGGGCGACAGTATAGTTGCGGTTAATTCAGTTCCCATTTTATTCTTTGACCAGTTGCAGGCCCAGCTGCAGAAAAACAAAAACAAGCAAGTGCAGCTGACCATAAAACGCGGAGACAATACTATTGCGGCTTCCGGGTCGATCAATAAGGATGGTCAGCTGGGGTTCAAGGCTAAAGTAGACACGTTTGCACCAAAGCGGTTGTCATTCAGCTTCTTCGGCTCACTGCCGGTTGGCGCCACTAAGGCGTGGGGTAATTTTACCGACAACGCCAAAGGCATCGGCAAGATGATCAGGGGTGAAGTAAAGGTAAATAAAGCTTTAAGCGGACCGGTGGCTATAGCAACACTTTTTGGCCCGACGATAGATTGGGTGAAATTTTGGAGCCTGGTGGGCTTTCTTTCCATGGTGCTTGCCTTAACCAACCTGCTGCCGATTCCGGCGCTTGACGGCGGTCACGCCATGTTCCTGATCATCGAAATGATAAAGGGCAAACCGCTAAGTGATAAATTTCTCGAACGTGCCCAAATTGTCGGCTTCGTGTTATTGATCACCCTGATGGTATTTGTGTTTGGCAATGATATTGTAAGGCAGGTGACAAAGGGGCACTAAAAGGTGATCCGCCGTCGCTGAAGCTATGGCGGACGAGGAAGGTAAAAGGTTGTCCAGGCAGACTTACGAAGTTTTTAAACGGCGAAGCCCTC
>JABDHD010000172.1 GCA_013285685.1 Bacteroidota bacterium | reverse complement strand
TTACCATCAATATTGTCAATCGCCTGCGCCAGCAAATTAAATACCGATGCCCCAAAATATACGTTCGGCGAATAATAGTACACCCCGAAACGGAAATCGGGTGTGAATTTGCTGACCTGTCCGGCGGGCACCCCCGTATCGCCCCCATCTATCGGGTTAAATTCGCTTCCGTTCAGACTGTATTGTTCCGCGCCAAAGCCAAGGCCGAAGCACAACCGTTTGGTATTCACATCGGACCGTATAAATGATGAAAACGATTTGGATCATCGCACCGGCAACAATTGGTTTAAATTGTATGAAGGAGACATAAATAGCGAACGAACCGGTCAATTTGATGTGCTGGACGCACTCGGCCATAGCTACAATGATTATTATCATTTTGGACCGATAGCTTTTAATAATACTGCGGATACCGCCTATATCACGGTTACCACCGGCCGGCCCGCCTTGCTGCTGCCGGCGGATTCGGACTCAAAAAAAGGACATAACCTTTATACGCGGCGGCTGCAACTCCTGGTAGCTCGTAAAAAGAAGGATCAATGGGTGGTTATCGGCAATTTTCCATATGACAATGTTGCGCAGTACTCGCTTGGCGACGCGGCTTTGTCAAAAGACGGACGGATAATCTATTTTACTTCGGATATGCCCGGAGGGGTGGGTAAAACAGATATCTGGTATTGCGAAAAGCGTGCAAATGGCGGATGGGATCCGCCGGTTAATTGCGGGAAAACGATCAACACTGCAGAAGAAGACGAATGCCCGACGATAGGCGGTGATGGCGCTTTGTACTATGCTTCAAAAGGATTACCCGGCATGGGCGGATATGATATCTACAAAGCCTTAGGCGAAAAAACACAATGGACAAGGCCGGAAAACCTCAAATACCCGATCAATTCCACCAGCGATGACTTTTATTTGGTAACCAAAGACGGGTTGACCGGTTACTTATCGTCCAACCGGGAAGGCGGTAAGGGCAGCGACGATATTTATAGTTTCATACTTGAAAAAAGGACTGTTACCCCTTTAAAGCCGATCGCAAAGACAGATACCCCAAAAGCGACGTCGCCAAAGCCGGTCGCATTGCAAAAGGGCGTTGTTTTAACAACCATCTATTACGACCTGGACAAATCGAACATCCGCCCCGATGCGGTATTGGAAATGGACAAGTTGGTTGACTTACTAAAGCAGCACCATACGTTAAAAATTGAATTATCATCTTATACCGATTCACGTGCATCCGATCAGTATAACCTGGCACTTTCGCAGCGAAGATCGGCATCGGCGCTTGCTTATTTGGTTTCCCGCGGAATTTCAGCTGACCGGCTGATTGCAAAATATTATGGTGAAACACATCTGGTAAATCAATGTGCCGATGGGGTGCAGTGTACAGAGGAGGAGCATCAGTTAAACAGGCGGACGGAGTTTAAAGTGATTAGCGGGGGAGATTGACTTTAACAGGAGTATTGTCACCTTCAGTCCTTTAGAAACTTCACTATATCAGACCTTCCTTTTTTAATAACGTGATATAGTCTTCCTTCGTTTTAGTGCATTTGGCAAATTCAATAAAAAATGGTTTGTCCATATTACATTGCCTGCGCATAGATCCTATTAAATAATCATCCAAAGTCTCACTATTGTGGCTCGAATAGGTTTTTGCGATCAATTTATTTTCATGCCAAAATTCATAATACCGATGATGACTATTTTCTTTAATAAAGCCTTTTTTTAAAAAATTGGCCATTGTGGTTTTCGCGTTTAGGGACGCCATCTAAATATCTTTTACAGTTTGTATGATATAATTTAAATATTGTTTCACTTGTAAAAGTTTTGGATTGAGCTGTTCGTCCCCAAGCTCGTTTAACCTGGTATAGCTATGATCAAACTGATCGTAAAGGTCGATTTTTGCATCCGTTACATTTTTTCCCGAAGCATAAATATCCAATTGTTCATTTTCAATGATCGTCCCCTTTCCTTCTGAATAAATTTGGAATAATATCGGGAATTTAAATTCATAAGTTCTTGTGGGAGAAGTAATACTCGTTAATTTTAGTGACAATATGGCTTCCTGGTCCCTGCTTAACGAATCGCCCAATATCATTTCAAGATCTTTCCCGATCTGAGCACGTAATTTTGCAGAGGAGTTACGCCATGCCTTTGCGGTTTCGTCGCCTACCTCCAATTCTATTCGCTCCATAGTCTATTCGTTTAAAGCTTTACATCGTTTAACAAATTTACAAAAAATCCAGTTCATTGCCATTATGCTATCTTGAGGCGAGCGTAAATCAGGTTGACGCTTATGGGCGAAACGTTTTTAAGGTAAAGAGTGTTTTTTTGACTTCCTAATTGATTGAAAACCGAATTGCTATCAAGTCTGAAATTTATTTATAAAGTCAGGTACGTTCAATATTGGAATGTCTTCAAACGGATTTAAAACCAATAAATCGTTATCTCCGGTGATAATACCGGCGGCCCCACATTCAATCGCAAGTTCAGAAATTTATTGTCTTTCGGATCGCGACATATATTAATTTTAGTAGTGACTTGTATCAATTGCTCTTTCTTTTCGAATTCGGAAATCGCCAGGAGCCGTTTTCCATAGAAACATATTTGTCAAACTTAGGTCGTACAAGTGTTTCTGAAAACTCCATGAATGTAGCCTAAGAATAAACTGGTATCCCGATTTCCCGTGCATTGTCATAAGCTTTACGATTTATCGACAAAGGCGAAAGGTTCGCACTTATCAGAATATTTGTATCGAAAACAAAAGCCCTAATCATCAGATGCCAAAAGTGCTTCCAGTACTTCAGGGGTCAGGCCATTTTTTACAGCCTCGTTGCCTATGTTATCCAATAATTTTGAATATTCCGTGAACGTGGCTATCTGCTCTTTTAACAAATTTACAAAAAAATCAACTCATTCTCATCACGGTACTTTTCACAGCCCAAACCTCATCCACCCTTCTCCCTCATATCCAAAAATAAATTGTTTGGGATGAATGATCTCCGCAAGTATCTCTATGGAATCTACAATTCGTGGCCCGGGCCGGTTAAAGTACTGGTTGCCATCTGCTATGTACACGCTGTTGTTTTTTACCGCTTTCAGGTCGGAAAAACCGGGTTGCTGCAGCAAACCCCCCATCTCTTTTAACGTCCTTTCAATCGGGAAGCCACAGGGCATAACGATAATAATGTCCGGATCTGCCAGGCTGATCTGCTCCCAGTCAACATACGGCGAGTGTTTACCTGGGTCGGCTAAAATCGCCGATCCGCCGGCTATGGCCACCATTTCGGGTATCCAATTACCCGAAACCATCAGCGGCTCCAACCACTCAATGCAGGCAACGGTCGGTTTATTTTCAGTAAATTTTAATTTGTGACGGACGATGTCCACCCTTTCGTGTAATTCTTCGAGCAACATATCGCCGGCTTCGCTTGCATTCAGTGCGGCAGCAATGTTTTTTATGTCCTCAAAAATATCATCAAGTTTGTTGGGTTGAAGGGAAATGATCTGCGCGTTTTTATCCAGGTAGTTTTCAAGCGCCTGCTCCACATCTTTTAAGGAAACAGCACAAACTTCACATTGAGCCTGGGTGATGACGATGTCCGGCGACAATCGTTTGATCACCTCGCGTTTTACCGTATACACCGATAGTGCATCCGCCAGTATCTCCTTTACCTTTATATCTATCTCGGCGCTGCTTAAATTATCCGGGAAGTTAGCTTCCGAACATACAGGCAGTTGTTTCACTGAAGTTGGAAAATCACACTCATGTGATCGGCCGGCTAAGTTTTTCTCCAAACCCAATGCACAAACTATCTCGGTGGCGGCCGGCAATAACGAAACTATTTTCGGATACATCTCAGCGCAAATGTAATTATTGTTAAACAAGGGTTTTGATTTTTATCCAGATAAACGAATGCGGTATCAGCTTATTCAGCTAAAAACCTGTTTATTTGAACAATGATATTTTTGACCTTTTTTATCGGGTTATTCGCAAATTTTATTGGTTACGTGCCGCCCGGTAATATCAACCTCACCCTTGTGCAGATCACCGTTAACCGCGGGCTCAGGCAGGCTTTACTGTTTATCATTTCCTTTTCCTGCGTCGAGCTCTTTTTCACTTATTTTATCATGCACGCCGCCAAATGGCTGTCGGGACAGGTTAAACTGGATATGGTGATCGATTGGGTAATGGTGGTACTGTTCGGTGTTTTGGGGGCGATAACCTGGATGCATCGAAAAAAGATGCCCAAGACTAACTACTCCAACACTGAAAGTATCCGTTATGGGATTATGCTCGGTTTTTTAAATCCTATGCAGGTGCCGTTTTGGATCATCACCGGGACTTACCTGATCACGCACCGATGGGTACTTGATGGAAGGCTGGCATTGGTAATTTTTAGTTTAGGTGCGGCTGCCGGTGCTTTTTTAGCGCTGTTTTTATATGCCAAATTCGCCGGGTATATCAAAACAAAATTCGACCTGAGCACACGGCTTATAAACACAGGGATTGCTCTTTTATTTTTTTCATTTGCGGCGTACCATGTGGTGAAACAGGTGTATTTGGTTTTCTTTAAACA
>JABDHD010000171.1 GCA_013285685.1 Bacteroidota bacterium | reverse complement strand
CTGCCCATTTCGGCGAAAACCGGGATAGGTTCTGCGCGCTCCTGTGCCATTTTTAACAGGGCCGTACCGCCGCCAAGCGAGCCTGTAAACGTTACGATCTTTGTTTTGGGATGTTTTACCAATGCCTCTCCGATAGCAAAACCGCTGTCGTATAGCATGGAGAAAACGCCTTCGGGCATGCCAGTTTGTTCGGCGGCTTTTTTAACCGCCGCAGCCACCAGGGCGCCTGTCCCTGGGTGTGCTGGGTGAGCCTTCACCACCACCGGGCAGCCTGATGCGAGGGCTGCTGCCGTATCGCCGCCGGCAACAGAATAAGCCAGTGGAAAATTACTCGCCCCAAAAACTACGGCAGGGCCAATGGGTACCATCATTTTTCTTATGTCAACACGTGGCAATGGCTTACGGTCGGGAATGGCGGTATCGATGATCGCTTCCACCCACGAGCCTTCCTCAACCAACGCCGCAAACATCAGCATTTGATTGGTGGTGCGTGCGCGTTCGCCCTGAAGCCTCGGTGCGGCGAGTCCGGTTTCTGCTGAGGCCCGTTCGATCAGTTCATCGCCGAGGGCGTTGATCTCATCAGCAATAGCCCGCAAAAAGGCAGCTTTTTTATGGCGATCAATATTGCGATATACGGCGAAGGCTTTACCCGCCAGGTTCATCACGTTGTCAACTTCCTGCAAAGTTGCCGGGTAAAAATCGCCGGGAATATCCATGCCGGTCGCCGGGTTAAAGGCGTTGAACTTTTTTGCCGGTGTTGGGCAGGTATTGGTAGCCTGTTAAGTTTTTTGTTTCCATAGTGATGTATCAAAAATATAAATATGTCATTGCGCGAAGCGTTCTCCGTTCCTCTTTCCCGCTTGCGGAAGAGAGGGTGGTCGAGCAAAGCGATGACCGGGTGAGTCGACGCCGAGCGACATTACCGTCAATGCATTAGCGCTAATGTCCGCCGGGTTGACTCACCCCGGCGTTGCTTCGCTGGTCGACCCTCTCTTCGCCTTCGGCGGAAAGAGGGTAGCTGCAATTTTTTATGTTTCGAAAACCCACGCCGCCTTTGCGCTCCTCGCAATGACAAAACGGGTTAACTAACTCCTCTTACATCCACTTCCTCTTCCACACCCCAACTGCCGGCGGGTAATTCTGGCCGGTTGGCAATGGCTTTGTGAATGATGGCTAAAATCTTTTCCCGCTCTTTGCCTTCCACCTTTAATCGCGGCGCACGCACTGTTTCGGTGCCAAGGCCGGTTTGTGTTTCAGCAAGCTTGATATATTGCACCAGCTTGGGGTGTATATCCAGCTCCAGCACGGGTAAAAACCAACGGTAAATAGCCAGCGCTTCCTGGTGCCGGCCCTGTTTGGCCAGGTTAAAAATAGCAACAGTTTCGCGCGGGAAAGCATCTACCAAACCGGCCACCCAGCCATCTGTGCCCATAAACAAGCTCTCTAACGCTAACGTATCTACTCCGCAAAGTATTTTATAACGGTCGCCAAAGCGGTTGATCATCCGGGTAACATTGCTCACGTCCCGGGTCGATTCCTTTACCGCGCGGATATTATCATGTTTGGCCAATTCCTCAAACATATCCAGCGTCACCTCTATCTTATAATCATAGGGGTTATTATAGATCATTATCGGCAACGACGTGCTTCTCGCAATGGCCGAAAAATACTCAACTGTTTCTGCTTCGTCCGCTTTGTAGCGCATCGGCGGCAGCATCATCAGGCCGTCGGCGCCATATTTGGCCGCGTTATCCGCACATTGCAAAGCCGATCGGGTGGTTTGCTCCGCGATATTCAGCACCACGTAAGCCCGTTTGTCCACCGCCTCAACCGTGTGTTTTAATAGCTCGATCTTTTCGCTGTCGGTTAATACGCTGGCTTCACCCAGCGACCCGCCGATAATAATTCCTTTTACCCCGGCTTCAATTTGCGCTTCGATGTTTGTATCGAAGCCGTCAAAATCCAATTTATCGTCGTCAGTAAACTTTGTTGTTACTGCCGGGAAAACGCCTTTCCAAATCATACTTAACCCCTTCTACCCCGATAGCTATCGGGGCTCCTCCGCCAATTGGCGGAGAAGATTTTTTATTATGTTTTAACTCTTGTTACTTACTCATTTTTACCAGCACTACACCGTGCGGCGCCACTTTTACCATGAAATCCGTTCCGCTTACGATCAAATATTTTTGCTGCCAAACGTCTCTTATCTTCGTGTAACCCTTTAAGCCGTTCTCGTTGCGGTTTAGGGTGATGGTTTGATATTTGTCCGACAGGTTAAAAACTCCCACCGCTTTGCCCCCGTCTTCCAAATCTTTTATCCATACCTGGTGCTCATCTGTATTAATGGCCTGGTGCGCTTCTTTGCCCAGCGCGTCCTGGTCAATAGCAATCACTTCGTCATTAGTGAGCAGGCTCAGCGTGAATTCATCCAGCTTGCCCATATCACAGCCGATCAGCAATGGCGACGACAACAGGCTCCAAAGGCTGATGTGGGTGTACTGTTCATCGGGCGTAAGCCTGCTGTTACGCTGGTTGTCGCCCCAGCCTACTTTGCCTACTACCAGCATATCCGGGTCGTTAAAATGACCGGGCTGGGCGTAAGGGCCGTCGGCAGTTTGGTCAAAGCCAATGGTGGACATACTTTTCCAGGTGTCTTCAATATCGCCGGTTGAGCGCCAACTGTTGCCGCCTACTTCGGCGCCCCATTTCCACACATCGCCCATGCCGTACTGGCAAAAGCTGAATAGTATATCGCGCGGCACTTTATCCAGCGACGCGCGCATCACCTGGTAAGGCTTTTTATAATCTGCAAGGGTTGGATTGGCGTCAGTCACTTCCGAGTAGGAGCACCAATCGTATTTTAAATAGTCGATACCCCAGTCGCCATAAGTTTTGGCGTCCTGGTCTTCATGCTGCCAGCTGGCCAAATAGCCGCCGCAGGTGCGCGGGCCGGGAGAGGAGTAAATACCCGTCTTAAGCCCCAGGCTATGCACGTAATTGGTAAGCCCCAGCATGTCCGGAAATTTTTGGTTAGGGGTGATCGAGCCGTCAGGTTGTCTTTGCGGCGCTTCCCAGCCATCGTCGATGTTAATATACGTCCAGCCGTGAGCGGCCAGTTTATTCACCATGGTTTTGGCGGCAGTGCGTACTTTTTGATCGTTAACTGAGAGGCCGAAAGCATTCCAGCTGTTCCAGCCGAGTGCAGGGGTTAGGCCGATCAGATCGCCGATCTTTATGGTAAATTTCTTAGTTTTTGTACCGTAACGATTATGAACGGAAAATACAACCGGGTAATCGCCTTTTTGGCTAACTACGCCTTTTATGATGCCCGTATTCCCATCCAGCTTTAAGCCGGCAGGCAATCCTGTTGCCGAATATTCCAGGTTTTTACCTGTAGCGGGAATGCGGTACAAAAACGGGTTACCCGGTCTTGCGCCATACACATCCGGTCCGTTTATGCGCACCTTGGCCGAAGGATAGGGCGTAAGTACATAGGGTGTGCCTTCGTTTTTGCTAAGGGAGTCGCGCGACCTATCTTCAATAAATGTATAGGTTAACCAGTACGAGCGTTTCAAACTCCTGTCGATGGTGAATGAGTAGACATAAGGCTTGCCAGCGGAAAATCCGGCTGCTACCGTCTTATCAATAACAACTTTATCCGTTTCCGGGTCAAGTGCTGTGAAATGGAGCTTGCCGTTGTATACGTAACTGCTGTTGGTAACCAGGCTGATCGATTTGCTCATGCCCGTCTCACCAAAATCAAACGGTTCATCGGTGTTGATGCTAATATTATCCATCAGGCTGTTCATCGCGAGGTAATGTTTTTCGCCATAAATGCCGCCGTCACCACCGGTATCAAAAATGCGGATGGCCAGCACATTTTCTTTATCCCACAAAATGGCAGAATTGTTTGCGGCAAGCGTATAGCTGCGCAGGCCGTAGTTGCCGGTTTTTATATTGCCGTTTTTTCGGCCGCCATATGCCGCGATGAGTTTGCCGTTGAGGTAAACTTCGTCGTTATCATCAATGATACCGAGATTAAATCGAACGCTGTCTTTCAGATAAGCTTTATCATTCAGCGATGAAGGAATCAGCACGTGCAGGCGGTACCAGCCGAATCCGTCGTGTTTATCGTAGCCTTGTTGTTCCCAGGGGTGCTGGACACTTATAGCTTTCCAGTGTTGATCGTTATAGGTTGGCGATGCCCATTGGGCCGAGTCGCCTATGGAGAATTTCCAGCCGTTTTCTAAGGATACTTCCTGCGCTATTGCTCCGGTAGCAAAGGCCACGGTAAGGATGGTTAGTATAAAAAGGCTTAACGCCGGGGGACACCCCCCTCCCCCCTTCTCAAGAGGGGAATCGCGCGGGCCACTGCTTTTTTTTAAGGCCATGCGCGCCGGGTTCCCCTCTTGAGAGGGGCAGGGGTGTGTTTTCGTGCCCGGGCAGATACCAAAAAAGTCAAAGCCATTCTTCATTTATTATCGGTTTACCTGGTAAGCAGTTTAACATCCTTAACCTGTTCGGGAAACCACACCGTCATCTCACCTTCGCCCCGGTTGGCCCACGCGTAGTAGGGGATGGCGGTCATCGTCTTTGGAACGAGCGGATGTTTTTGCTGCACGGCGATTCGAAATATATCGACGTGCTGGAAAAAACGCTTTATAATGGACTGATCTCCGGTGTGGGGCTGGATGGGAA
>JABDHD010000170.1 GCA_013285685.1 Bacteroidota bacterium | reverse complement strand
CCGCTAAGGTTACTTATTTTTTAAATGCCCTGCTGCCAGCAAAATTAATCGTTATACTGCTCCTGCGACCTTTGAACTCTTGAACGTACATACAGGAATGACAGTAAGATCAGTATCAGTATGCCTAACAAGATGTACAAATTGTAAGTTTCCCAAAAACGGGTGAGTGAGCTCTTGGGTTCCACATATTCAAGGTTGTCGCTCGATTTATTGATATTGAACAGATACTTGTTGGCGCCTGCGTCGGTTACACAAACGTTACTCGATAATGTCGACAATTGCTCACCAATTGCTTTAGATACATTTAAAAATGCATCTGATGCTTTTGACCCTGTCGCTGTGAGTATTAAGGTAGCGTTATTTCCGCCGCCATAAAATATCTGGGCAATACCTGAAGATACCGTATCTGAAACGGAATACACCATCGTGCCGTTATCCCTGTTGTACAACTTGAAATTATTCTGGAATTTTACCGGCGGGTTCGGGAACAGATTGAAGATTTTTCGTCCAGGTCTGGGCAGTCTTTTATAAAAATTGCACTGAACTACGGCTATATATCCCGTAAAAATTACGAGCGGTCGATGATAAACGCGGGGTATCCCTTCAGGGAGGCGGTACGCGAACAGGAATACGACCCGGAAGTATTAAGTAAAATAGAGTTAAAATTCGCTGAGCAACATGCAGCGCTTCCGCTTCGCATTGAAAATGGCCGGGTGGTAACCCTGATGGCCGACCCCAGCAACCAGTTGTTTATTGATTTTGTACGATTTACCTACGACCGTGAACCCGAAATTATCGTTGCGTCAGATTTGGATATTGTTTGGATGAGCCACAAGCTGCTGGGCGACAAGTACGTAAAATCGGCAGTATACGAGCTGCTGAACCGCGACCCGGCCAACTCTGCCTTTATAACTTTTTCATCAGGCCAGCTTATTTTTATGTTTGTTTTGCTGGCCGTTGTGGTGATTGGCCTGGTAACCAGCTTTAAAAACACATCCATCATTATTAATATACTGATAAGTGTATTTTTCCTGGTAGCTATTTTGTTCAAGATGTTCCTGGCGCTGGTTGGGTCACGCTTTGAACTTCACCAGGCCGTAACGCGCGATGAGGTTAAAGACCTGAAACCGGATGATCTGCCCATTTATACCATCCTTTTGCCTGTTTACCGGGAAGATAAGCTGATCAAAAAGCTGATCTGGAACCTGCAGTCGCTCGATTATCCGCGCGAGATGCTTGACATCAAGCTCATTATCGAGGAGGACGACGACAAAACCATGAATGCGGTGCGCAACCTTGATTTCCCGGCGATATTCGAGGTGGTTGTGGTTCCGTTTCACATGCCAAAAACCAAACCAAAGGCATGTAACTATGCGCTTCACTTTTCGCGGGGCAAATATCTTACTATTTATGATGCCGAGGATATTCCGGACACCGACCAACTGAAAAAAGTGGTGGCATTGTTTGCCAAGCTGCCGTCTAACTATACTTGCGTTCAATGCGCTTTAAACTACTTTAACCGGAACGAAAACTTCCTGACCAGGATGTTTACCCTGGAGTATAGCTACTGGTTTGACTATATGCTGCCGGGCCTCGACACACTGGATATCCCGATCCCCCTGGGCGGAACAAGCAACCACTTCAAACTGGACAACCTGGTCGAATTGGGCGCCTGGGATCCGTTCAACGTAACCGAGGATGCAGACCTGGGCGTTAGGGCCTACGCAAAAGGCTATAAAATAGCCATTGTAAACTCTACTACTTTTGAGGAAGCGAATAACGAGCCGTTTAACTGGATACGCCAGCGCTCCCGGTGGATAAAAGGGTACATGCAAACTTACCTGGTACACATGCGCAATCCCCTGGCATTGCTGCGGAAAGTAGGCTGGAGAGGTTTTTTGGGGTTCAACTTCTTTATCGGGGCAACGCCGTTAACCTTCCTGGTATATCCGTTCCTGCTGGGTATATTTGTTTGCTACCTGGTATTTGACCTGTCAACCATCCGTACGTTATTCCCCGACTGGGTGTTGTTCATGTCGATATTTAACCTGATGGTCGGCAATATATTGATGATCTATATAAACATGATGGCGGTATTTAAAAGGCGCTTTTACGAGCTGATCCTGTTTTCTATCGCCAATCCTGTTTACTGGTTAATGCATTCGGTTGCGGCGTTTAAAGGCCTTTATCAATTGATTGTTAAACCTTTTTATTGGGAAAAAACCGAACATGGGCTTAGTAAAGTAAACAGCCCGACAAATGTTGTTAAATGAGAAACCAATCCAAATATCTGCTGCTTGTTGCCGTGCTGTTAGCGGTTTACTATGTGCTGTGCGGTTTTTATTTGAACCACCTGGGCTATTACAGCCAGGAGGCACTGTTTTACATGGAGAAATCCAACATCATCCTTCACGGGGTGGGCGACAAGCTAAAGGTAATGGGCCTTACCGCGCCCATATTGCCTTTTTATTCATCATTTATATTTTCTGCCATTAGTTTTGTGCCGCCGCCGGTAATAGCCTCCTCTGTATGCATGGCTATCCTATTTTTCCTGATGGCCAGCACGTTGTTTAAGCGGTCGAACGATATTTTTTATATTTTTATTTTGCTCATTATCTTCCTGCTCCATCCGGGCATGCTGTATGCAGCAACTTCGGGCAAATCCATCGGGTTAGTGCTGGTATTTTTCTTCCTTTTCTTTTTCAACCTGTTAAAGTTTTACCGGTCAAACACAACCTTCCACGTATCCATCGCCAGTATATGCCTGGTTATTTTGATATTTTGCGACTATAAATTTATATGGCTCACCCTGTTTTTTATCCCGCTGGTTTTATCCATCACTGTAAAAAGCTTAAACCTGGGCGAGCAGGAATCCATTTTCAGGCTGCACCAAAGTTTTAACAATCCCTCGCTGCGGCGCAAGCTCATCAACAAAACATTTGCGCTTTACATCATCCTGTTCATATTGCCTATCGCGTGTATCATATGTTATAAGCTGCTTAACCTTACCCATGCGCAGGACCTGGAATATTTTAACGAAAGCCCCTACGCAACATGGACGGTGCTGGCCGATAAACTAAGTTTTGATAGCTTATCAACAAGCTCCGTATACCAGATACCCGAAATATCGGTGCTGCTGTCGTTAAAGATGATCGTCTTTTGCCCATTAATCCTGGTTGCTATTTTCCTTTTCAGGGATAGCACCTATCAAATCCTTACGCTTTTAACACCCTTCGCACTTATCGAGTTTTTACACATCAAATACGACAAGGTGTTTTTGCCGCAGGAGTTCTACCTCATGTTTGTCGTTTTGGCCTTGCTCTGTATCCTGTACCGCGCCCAGATCGTCAAACGACAGGGGATTTTAAAATTAGTGGTGGGCGTGCTAACGCTTGTGCAGCTTGTTACCGGGTATATTTTCCTTAAAAATTCCTCTGTAAGCGAAGAAAGAAATTTTATTTCGATGATCGAAAGCCGTGCACCCGATACGCGCCAGGATGAAAACCGTGCACTTGCAAAATATTTGAACAATTTGCCAAAAGATTCACACGTACTAATTGACGACGCCATTGCCTACCCGGTGGTGGCATTTACGGGCAACGTCCGCAAACTTACTCTCCCCTACCAGGAGGGTATCTTTCTGAGCGCCATCGAAGCGCCGGATAAATATGATAACTATATACTACTGGCTACCGATAAAAACGAAGTTACCGGCTTTACCCAACTTAACGATAAATACATCCCCATTATAACCCGCGCCAACGGCGGGTTAAAATTCAGAAGGGTTTACGAAACTGATGATTGGGTCCTATACAAGATTTTTTGAAATCGAGGTGTTCATGGTTCACAGTTAATAGCTGGTTATCTTAAGCCGGCGCACACGTGCCGCGCGTGCCTTATGGAACATTATCAACCTTAAAATACTTTGTATGAAAAAACGGCTGTTATATTTACTTCTTGCATTATTCGCCTTCACCATTAACCATGCACAGGCACAAGCCGCGCCTCCGCGTTTTAAAGCCGTTGCCATTGCCGAAATTGGCGGCGGCCACGTATTGTTTACCGAAGCGGCAAAAATATGGCTCAACAAACTGGCGGCCGACAGCAATTTTACCATTGATTATATAACCGACACCAAACCCATTACCAAAGCTTTTTTAGCCAACTATCAACTGTTTATCCAACTGAACTATCCGCCATACCCCTGGAGCGCCGAAGCACAAACCGCGTTTGAGGATTATATAAAAAACGGAAAAGGCGGTTGGGTGGGCTTTCATCACCCTACTTTACTGGGCGTATTTGATAATTACCCCATGTGGCAATGGTATTCGGGCTTTATGGGCGGCATTATGTTTAAGGATTATTTACCCGGCGGCGCATCGGCACTGCTTACGGTTGAAGACAAAAACCACCCGGTTATGAAAGGCCTGCAACCAACTTTCACCACTAAAGATGAATGGTACCTGTACGACAAAAGCCCGCGCCCCAATCTTCATGTGCTGGCCAGTATTGATGAGTCGACATACGATCCGCCAAAAGATAAAAAAATGGGCGACCACCCGGTAATCTGGACAAACGAGAAGGTAAAAGCCCGCAACATTTACATCGCCATGGGGCATTTCCCCGAATTATTTAAGGATGACAATTATACTACGCTGGTGAAGAATGCGCTGTTTTGGGCGGCTGGGAGATGATGTGGTTCATAGTTCATAGCCGGAGGCATTGGGCATTTCCGGATATGGCCAACTTCTAACACTAAAAACTGCTACTACCAACTGCTACTGCCACTTAAAATTTGGGCGTTTCTCCGCCTTTGTTGGTGTTTCCGCCTTTGTTGGTGTTTTTCACCAACAAACCGAAGTG
>JABDHD010000169.1 GCA_013285685.1 Bacteroidota bacterium | reverse complement strand
TCCACCATAGCCTTAATCACCCCATTCGCCGGATCAAGCCAACCGGCAAAATTGTTTTTTACTTCGTCAAACCCAACCCTGTGGGTAATATAGGTTTTCGGATCGATCAGTCCTTTTTTCATACAATCCATCACCTGTTCAAAATCTGTACGTGTAGCGTTGCGGCTGCTCATCAGGGTTGCTTCGCGTTTGTGAAACTCGGGGTGGCTAAAACTGATCTCGCCTTTTTGCAGACCGATCAGCACAAAACGGCCGCCGTGGGCCAAGTATTGAAAGGCATTATTGATCGCCTTTTGACTGCCGGTCGCGTCAATAACCACGGTAGGCATATCGCCATGGGTGATCTCTTTTATTTGGCTAAAGCAATCCGGCGATAAGGCGTTCACCGTGTGTTTTATTTGCAAGTTCTTCCTGCAAAAGGCCAGCCGGTCGTCGTTAATATCCATTACGATCACCTGCGCACCAGCTATCCGGGCAAATTCAATAACGCCGAGCCCGATAGGCCCTGCTCCTGCTATCAATACAAATTCATCCGGCTTAATCGCCGCCCGCGCTATGCCATGCGCACCGATTGCCAAAGGTTCAACCAGCGCCAGTTCATCATAGCTTAAGCCATCCCCATGGACCAGCGCGTATGATGGTACCGACAAATACTCCGCCATTCCGCCGTCGATGTGTACGCCGCAAACTTTCAGGCTTACGCAACAATTTGGCTTGCCATTGCGGCAGGCAATACAAACGCCGCAATTAAAATAGGGGATGAAAGTTACGGGTTCATCAATTTTGAAGCCCGGTGCGTCGTCAAATTCAACCAAATCGCCTGCAAGTTCATGACCCAGCACACGGGGGTATTCAAAGTAGGGCTGCGTACCTTCAAAGGCATGTAAGTCGGTGCCGCAAATGCCAATGCGTTTTATTTTGATGATGGCATTCCCTTTGGTTAAAACCGGTTTCTCGCGGTTTTCATATTGCAGGTTGCCTGGAGTAGTGCAAACTAAGGTTTTCATCACAATTCCACCTTTTTCATT
The DNA here is from genome assembly GCA_013285685.1 of Bacteroidota bacterium. GTDB lineage: Bacteria > Bacteroidota > Bacteroidia > Sphingobacteriales > Sphingobacteriaceae > Mucilaginibacter. The sequence goes on along the minus strand of JABDHD010000169.1, from coordinate 3,841 downwards.
TTGGGCGACAGGAAATGCATAATTATCCAGGCCAGCAGGTAGGCACAGCCGCAGATCAGAAAAATAATATTGTAGCCGGTGAGCAGGTGACCGGCGGCTTTGTTGGTATCCAAAATATACCCGATCAACCCAGGGAAAAAGAAACCGCCCAGCGCACCCGCCATGCTGCCGATGCCCACAACCGAACTAACCGCCTTTTTAGGAAACATATCCGACGCAGTTGTAAAAATATTGGCGCTCCAGGCCTGGTGGGCGGCCGCAGCTAAGGCAATAAGCCCCACCGCTTGCCAAATGCTGGTCGCATACCTCGCCGTCATCACCGGAACCACACAAATGGCGAACAGGAGCATCGACCATTTGCGGGCTTTAAATATAGGCCAGCCTTTTTTTATCAGCCAGGATGAAAGCTGCCCGCCGCCGATGCTGCCAATGCTGGCCACCGTATAAACAACCACCAAGGGCAGACTTGGCTTCATCAGATCGATGTGGAAGGTACTGGCAAAATAGGACGGCAGCCAAAATAAAAAGAAATACCAAATCGGGTCCGTAAGGAATTTACCGGCTACAAAGGTCCAGGTCTGGCGGATGCCCAAAAGCTCTATCCACTTTACTTTATCTTCCGTGCTATTAACTACCGCCTCGTCATCACTGTGAATAAAATCAAATTCAGGCTGCTTTAATTTCTGATGTTTCGACGGTATTTCGTATAAAGTAAGCCAAAAAATCAACCAGATAAATCCGATTGCACCGGTTACAACAAAAGCCATTTGCCAGCCATAAATACCCAGCAGCCAGGGCACAAGTATCGGAGCAACGACCGCGCCGATATTGGAGCCAGAGTTGAATATCCCCGTAGCGAGTGCTCTTTGCTTTTTCGGGAACCATTCGGCAACAGTTTTAATTGCTGCGGGGAAATTCCCTCCCTCGCCAATTCCGAGCGCAGACCGCGCAACGCCAAAGCCAAAAACTGTTTTGACAAGGGCATGCCCAATAGCAGAAAAGCTCCAGATGATGAGCGAAACCGTGTATCCTATTTTTGTTCCGATCTTATCTATAAAATTGCCAAAAAGCAACAATCCAACGGCGTAGCTTAACGTAAAGGCCATCACAACGTGGCTATAGTCCGTTTCTGTCCAATGAAGATCAGCGGCAATGTGTGGTTTGAGAAGACTGAGAACCTGCCGGTCGAGGTAGTTGATGGTAGTAGCAAAAAATAACAGGGCCACAATTACCCATCTTCGGTTCCCAACTTTGGTTTCTGTCATTATCCGGCAGTGATTAAGAAAATTACATGGCAGTTTTCACCAGTTCAAGCGCTTTCTCGGTATCAGCAAATAGCTTTTCGAATAGCTTGTTCTCCAAAACGTCTTTGGTGATCAGTTTGCCGCCCATAGCCACTGCACTTACGCCGGCGTGAAACCAGTCGCTGATGTTGGCAGGGTCAAGTTCCACCCCTCCGCTGGGCATAAAAAGCAAACCGGGAAATAATTCTTTTATGGAACTGATAAACGCCGGGCCCAATATATTGGCCGGAAACACTTTCACCAGTTCAGCACCGTGTTTTTGCGCGGCGTATATCTCGGTAGGCGTCATGCAGCCCGGTATCCATAGCAATTTGTGCTTGTGCGCAACTTTGGCCACTTCGCCGCTGACGATCGGTGCAACAATAAAATCAGCGCCCGCATCTATAAATGCTTCCGCTTCCGATATGTTTTTTATCGTGCCGATGCCGATATTCAGGTCAGGCATCTCCTTTTTATGCGCCTTTTTCAGCGCCTTGAAATTTTCCATCGCCTGCTTGCCCCGGTTGGTGTACTCCAGCACGCGTACACCTGCTTTGTAGAGCGTACGGACTACCTGCACACTCACCTCTGCATCCTCGTAGTAAAACAAAGGCAGCATGCCCTGGCTCAGTATGCTGTTCAGTACCGCTTTTTTTAATTTCATCGTATTGCTTTTTTTATCTCTTCCGTAGTTTTGTCGATCGCATCCCCTTTCACAAATAATTTTTCAAATGCTGCCGCTGTTGAAAAATCAAGTACCTCCTGTGGCGCAGCGTTTTTGTAAAATCCGTAAATAAGGCCCGCCATAAAACAATCGCCGCTGCCCACCTTATCAACAACAGCGCCCGTTTCATATTCGTGCGACTGATATAATTGATTCTCAGTATACAAAGTTGTATAATATTTCACATCATTGGTAGCATCAAAGCGAAAAGTATTTGCAACGGCTTTAACTTTTGGAAATTCCGCCACGATTTCTTTGGATACCTTCAGGGATTCATCCAGGTAAATACCTTTCGATTCAGATTCGTGCAGGTTTGGTATCAAATTAATACCAAGCATCTTTTCAGCTGCCCAAATATTGCCCATTACCAGGTCGCAATGCTTAACAAGGTCAGGCATTATGTCAAGCGGTGATTTACCGTATTGCCACAATTTCGACCGGTAATTCAAATCGACTGATATGGTGATTCCCCTTTTTTCAGCGGCCTCCAGCGCTTCTCTGCACACATCGGCAACATTTTGGCCGATGGCCGGGCAAATCGCGCTGAAATGAAACCAACTTATGCCCTGCAGCACGCTATCCCAATCGATGATTCCAGTTTTCAGGGCAGAAAATGACGAGCCCGCGCGATCATAAACCAGGGCGTTGTGCTTGATATCCTGCCCGGTGGTTAAAAAATATAACCCGATCCTGTCGCCACTAAAAAGAATGGGCGAAGTTTCAATGCCTCTTTTTTGCAGATAGTTTACGATTTGTGCAGATAAACCATTATCGGGTAGTGCGGTAAAGTATTTTACCGGCAGGCCCCATAAGGCCAGGGCGTTAGCCACGTTTAATTCGGCGCCTCCAATATAAAAAGGCAACCGGCCGTTGCCGAGCCACTCCCCCCCCCGCATCAGGGCACAAACGGATAAGCAGCTCACCAAAGGAAAGGACTGAACCGCGGTTATGATCTTTGAAAACCCCGCTCATATTTGGTCAAAACCAAAATAGTTTTTGGCATTATAATAACAAATATCTTGTATGATCTTGCCTGTCCAATCCATGTCGGCCGGCAACTCGCCATTTTCAATGTCGTTGCCAAAAAGATTGCACAATATCCGCCTGAAATATTCGTGCCGCGGGAACGACAGAAAGCTGCGCGAATCTGTCAGCATGCCTACCATGCGGCTTAACAGGCCCATATTTGACAGGGCGTTAAGCTGTTTGGTCATGCCGTCCTTCTGATCTAAAAACCACCAGGCCGAGCCGAATTGTATTTTGCCCGGAACCGCGCCATCGTTAAAATTGCCGGCCATACTGGCAAAAAGCTCATTATCAGCCGGGTTAAGGTTATAAAGTATGGTTTTGGTAAGATGGCCTTCACCCTCAAGCCGGTTTAAAAATTTGGATAAGGGCCGCGCCTGCGAAAAATCACCAATGGAGTCGTAACCCGTGTCGGGGCCGTTTTCCGTCAGTGCCCGGTTATTATTATTGCGCAGGGCGCCCAAATGGTATTGCTGTACCCAATCCCTTTCGCTATCCCAAACGGCGAAGTGGTACAGCATGGCCGATTTAAATTTGAGAATTTCATCATGCGATAAAATCGTTTCGGCCCTGATCTTTTTGAAAATAGTATTGATCTCCGTTTCGGTATAACTGTGGGCGTATAAATGCTCCAGGCCGTGATCAGACACGCGGCAACCGTTGGCAGCAAAAAAAAGCTGCCTGCGATGCAGAACGGCCATGTAAATATCAAAATCAACAATGTCCGACCCTGTAATTTGCTGCAGTTCGTCGATATAATCATTCAGCGCGCGCAGGTTTTCAGCCTGCATCGCCCGGTCCGGGCGGA
>JABDHD010000168.1 GCA_013285685.1 Bacteroidota bacterium | reverse complement strand
AACCAACCGGATCCAAAAAACACCCCAATAAAGATTTATTTGAGGAAATAAGAAAGCTAAATGACGAAAGAGTAAGGTTTGCACATTATGCATTGGTAATACCATCTAGCGATAATGGATCGGTTATTGGGTTGGTTGAAAGCAGGGATTTCGTGAATGCTATATTTTACACAAAGGATGAAATAGAAGAAATTGCAAAGCGAATAAGAAAAGTTAATTTACAACTTTTCAAATCCGATCAAGGGAACGTTAAATATTGATTTTTGTATTATTTCGATATCCAACGCGTACCGCCCTTAAACCATATAGAGGCACTATTAATCAATTAATTATCCAAATAAAAAAGTAAAAAAATGAACGACAATAACGCATTTTTGTACATCCTGGGATATATCATCGGGACTGTATTGGCGATTTACATTACACGTTTAATATTTAGCATTCCGAAGTTCCTAAAATATCAAAGGATGCAAGTTTTACTACTTGCAGAACTGGCTAAAATTCAGGGGGTGGACACAGATCGGATTGAAAAAATCAAAAAAGACATGGTATTGCTTTAATAGTTTGTCCCAAATCGTATATGGATGCCTAAATTATTATAATTTTTGAGTTATGAAAAATATTTTGTTGCTGCTTTTATTTTTCTGGGTTGCCGCCACCTCCGCCCAGCCCAAATCCTACGATTACGCCTACCTGAATAAAAAGGGGATTTGCGTGTATTCAGCAACTGAAAAGAAAGAATATTTGATTTCAACTACCGGGCAGGACCCAGCTCTTTCGCCGGATGGCACCAAACTGGCATACACCGACAATGGGAAAAACAGTGACCGATTTATTGTAGTTATCGACCTCGGTACAAAAAAGAAAACTAATTTGGATACGCATAACAATAATTGTTACGGCGCGGTATGGTCGAGGGACGGGAAAATGCTGGCTTATAGTATTTTTTTGGGCACAAAATGGGCCATTGCCGTTATTAATGCGGACAATACCGGCGCCAAAATATTGGAAAAGAATACGGAGAATTGTTATTCGCCGGTGTGGATCACTGACGGTAGGGCGCTCATGGTACAAGATGGTGTCAACCTTAAAATAGTCGATTTTTACGGAAACGTAAACAAAACGGTTAGTCTTAAAACCTTGGAGGGTGGTTTGCCTGAATTAAAGGAAATGGTGGGCAACGCAAGCAGCGATAAATTTATGGTGACTCCCGACGACCGGAATATCGTTTTCAGCACCGGCACCGACGAGCCGGGCGAGGGTGATGGGCCGCCCGAGGCTGTATTTATATATAATGTTGGCTCAAAAAAAACTTTGAGATTAACGCCGAAAGGTTATTCCGCCAACGAGATCGCACTCAGCGGCAATACTGTGTTGTTTACCATTTCGAAATTTAAGTCGTCCGCGTTCAGCATTAACCAGGTTGATATGGACGGAAAAAACTATAAAATACTTTTCCGGAACTGTTCATCAGTGTCCGTAAAATTACCGCACGATTATGGAGAAGGTTTATAATTTCCTGATGTTCGAAGGCAAAGCTGAAGAAGCCATGAACTTTTATATTTCGCTGTTCGAAAACTCAAAAGTTGAGCATATCATCAAATGCGGCCCCAACCAGGGTGGCGTTGAAGGCTCAATTATGCACGCAAAATTTACACTGAACGGCCGGGCGTTTATGTGCATTGACAGCGCAGTAAAACACCAATTTACCTTTACGCCGGCCATGTCGCTGTATGTTGATTGCGGCTCGGAAGCGGAGGTTGACAAATTGTTTAGCGCATTGTCCGAGGGCGGCCAGGTGTTAATGCCGCTGGGCGCTTATCCTTTTAGTAAAAAATATGCCTGGCTGAGTGATAGGTTTCGGGTGTCGTGGCAGTTGAGTTATAACCCCGAGATTTGACAACTTTCAAAAAGTTGTCAAATCTGATTCAATATTAAAATGAATTCTATAAAGGCGATGTCAACCATCGCCACAATAACAACATCTTCAATGCCTGCTACACACCGCCCCGCCACCTTTGATGATATTCCGTTCCTTAATGAACTAATAGCGGCATCCGTAAGAGGACTAAGCATAGGTTATTACTCGCCCACTCAAATAGAAAGCGCGATAAAATATGTGTTCGGCGTGGACACGCAGCTGGTCATCGATCAAACCTATTATATTGCTGAATTGGATGGCCAGTTAGCCGGCTGCGGAGGCTGGAGCAAGCGCAATACGCTTTATGGCGGTGATCAGCATAAAGAGGTTGAAGATCCATTGCTCGATCCGGCAAAAGATGCCGCGCGGATACGTGCATTTTTTGTTCATCCCGACTACGCCCGCCGGGGCGTTGGCCGTTACTTAATTGATGTTTGCGAAAATGCGGCTAAGGCAGATGGGTTCACACGCATTGAAATGGGCGCAACGCTGCCTGGCGTGCCGCTGTATAGTGCGGTGGGGTACGAAGCGATGGAGAGAATAGACACCACTTTGCCTGATGGTGAAGTTTTGGGGATAATCCGAATGGCAAAGGGGCTTTTATAATGTACCCAAGACTTACGAAGTTTTTAAACGGCGAAGCCCTCAACGAGGCCTTTGAAAAATAAACAAATCCGAGTTAAACTTCGTAAGTCTTTCCCGGCAGATGGGAATATTCAAGGTTAACGAAGTTTTTAAAGCGGTTAAACTTTTTTAAATTTTAAATATCTTATTGTCAACCAATCAGTTTACGATTATCCCTAACTCTGAAATTTTTACGTATTAGCTTTAAAAAATAGCCGTCAGAATTTGTTTTGGCGGTTTTTTGTTGTATGTTTGTAATACGTAAATACGTATTTATATGATCCGAAAAGCTACCAACCATCCGGCATGGGCTACCAAATACCGGGACAAAGGCATGGAACTGCGGTTTATTAACGGCAAGTATTATCTCTATGAGTATAAGACGATCTACGATAAGGAGAAAAAGAAGCCGAAAAAGATATCAGGCGGCCTGATCGGCTCGATAACTGAACAGGATGGCCTTATTCCCTCTCCTAAACGTGTACTCAAAACAGCAGCGCTCCATTCACCGCCTGTTTCCGAAGGGATATTATGCAAGGAATATGGTATATCATTATTAGTTACCACCGTGTTTTCCGTTTATAATACCGCTCTTGAAAAAGCATTTGGCGAGGACTGGAAATATATCCTGGCCATAGCGTATTGCCGTTTCGTTTACCGCTGCCCATTGAAAAGCATTTCTTTCCGGCTGGCTTCAGCTTTTTTACCCGAGCTTACAGGCCTGCCGGCATTTACGGATAAACAGGCGCCCGCTGTATTGAAGCGGATTGGCGGTCAGCCTGAAAAAAGGCTAATGTACATGAGGTCCTTTATCCATAACGATGATTACATCTTAATCGACGCCACCGGTTTGCCAAGCCAGTCTACGCAGATACCGCTGGCAAGGAGAGGATACAGCAACCCGATGAACTTCGATACCCAGTTCAACCTGCTTTACATTTATTCGGCAACCAGCAGGATGCCGGTATATTACAAACTGCTGCCCGGCAATATCAGGGAGGTAAAAGCATTTAAAAACTGCCTGCTGGAGGCGGGGCTGCAAAAAGCTGTGATCGTGGCTGACAAAGGCTTTTACAGCCAGGCCAATGTTGAACTTATGATGGGTGAATCACTACAATTCATTGTACCGTTACGCCGGGATAACAGTTTGATAGATTACAGCGCTATCAACGCCAATACTTTCAAGGACGGCGCCAATTACTTCGAGCATGAGAAAAGAGCAATCTGGTATAAAAAATACGATGCCGGCGATGGGTTATATCTGCATCTTTTTCTGGATGATCAGTTGAGGGTAAAGGAGGAGACTGATTATCTGTCAAGGATCAGGACACACCCTGAAAAATATTCCATAAAAGATTACCACGAAAGAAAGGACAGGTTCGGCACCATCGCCATGCTTACCAACCTGACAGGAACCCAGCAACAGGTATATCAGACGTATAAAGGAAGAATGGCCATAGAAGTGATGTTCGATGGAATGAAAAACGTTATGGATGCCGATCATACCTATATGCAGGATGAACAAACCTTACAGGGCTGGATGTTTGTAAACCACATCGTCTTACAATGGTATCAGCACCTATACATCGAGCTCAAAGAAAAAGAGCTGCTCAAAAAAATATCGGTGAACGATTACATACAACTGCTTACCGATGTCCGCAAAGTTAAAATCAATAACACCTGGCACCTAAATGAATTTACCAACCAAACAAAAAAACTGGTCAGCAAATTGAATATACAGCTGACATAATACGTAAATTAAAAAAAGTTAGGGATTAATTTAAAACACGATTTCCCTGCAAATGCGTCTTTTCATTCGTCAAGCCAGCCGCCAATTTGTATTTTTGACCTGTGGCCGCAGCATACAAAAGAACATCTACCGGCAAAAAAACATCCCGGAAGAAAAACTACTTTTCTGCAAAGCGGGTAATTGGTTTGCTGGCCCTGTTGCTGTTTGCGCTGCTGCCGTTTTTTTATCCTTATGTCGAAAAAAACTTAGTATCGGCCTGGCGCTGGGCTAAGGATCTTGGCCGAAACCCCAATTACCCGGTATACAAAAGCTTTCATATCCATATCCCGGTAAAATACACGGTACATGGTATCGATGTATCGTCCTACCAGGGCCTGATCGACTGGAGAAAGGTTAAACAAATGCGGCAGGACAGCGTGCATATCAGCTTCGCCTACCTGAAGGCTACCGAAGGCATACTGCTTCCCGACCCTTATTATTTGCATAACCGGCGGGCATGTCAAAAAGTAGGGATGGTTAGCGGGGCGTATCATTTTTTCAGGCCGCGGGCCAGCGGCAAGCTGCAGGCCCGGTTCTTTTTGGCCAATGTACATGTAGAAAAGGGCGACCTGCCGCCCGTGGTAGACGTGGAAGAGCTGGACGGCATTTCGCCCGGAAAAATGCGCAGCGAACTGG
>JABDHD010000167.1 GCA_013285685.1 Bacteroidota bacterium | reverse complement strand
CCCAAAAACAATGGCAGGCAATACCTTCGGGCAATTATTCAGGATAACCACTTTCGGCGAATCACACGGCGAGGCCATCGGCGTCATCATTGACGGCTGCCCGGCGCAACTGGATGTCGATTTGGATTACATCCAGGGCGAACTGGACAAACGCAAACCCGGTCAGTCCAAAATAACTACCCAGCGCAAAGAGAGTGATACGGTTAAAATACTTTCCGGCGTGTTTGAAGGTAAAACAACCGGTACGCCCATTGCCATGCTGATCCCCAACGAGGACCAGCGCTCCAAAGATTACGGCCACAATGTGGACGTTTTCCGACTTGCTTTTTTTGGTAAGGATGATGTTATGTTTCATAAATCTCATTGTAGAGACGCAATATTTTGCGTCACCGAAATACATTGGGCGGAGACGCAAAATATTGCGTCTCTACGGCGCGTTTTTTACGCGTGCGTCAATTTCTCCACCGGTGCAGCTTCCTTGTTCATGATCTCAGTTTGTTTGCGGATCGATTCGGCGTGGATCAGCTCCAGCAGTTTCTCCGTAAACTCGGGGCTTAATTTCAAGGCTTTGCCGTAATTAATGCCCCTGCGCAAAATTTCGTCCCAGCGGTTAACCTGTAAAATGGTTACATTGTTTTCCCTTTTGTAGGTGCCAATCTGTTCTACGATCTTCATCCGCTCACTCATTTTCTGGATCACCAGGTCGTCGATCTTATCGATCTGTGCGCGAAGCTCGGCCAGTTTATCTTTCATCTCGCTGTTCCTTACTTCCGGCTTGCGAAGGGCCAGGTGCTCGATAATTTCAATCAGCGCAGCAGGTGTTACCTGTTGCGCTGCATCGGTCCAGGCAACGGTTGGATCGATGTGCGACTCGATCATCAGGCCCTGCATATCCAGGTCAAGCGCCTTTTGGGCGATATAACCGATCAGGTCGCGGTTGCCGGTAATGTGGCTGGGGTCGTTGATGATCGGTAAATTAGGGGCATGTGTTTTTAGGCTGATGGCCAAATCCCACATGGGTTCATTACGGAAGGCGCTTTTTTCGTGCGAGGAAAACCCACGGTGAATAGCAGCCAGTTTGGTAATGCCTGCATTGTTGATGCGTTCCAACGCGCCGATCCATAGGGAAAGGTCAGGGTTAACTGGGTTTTTCACCATCACGGGTACATCAACGCCGCGCAATGCATCAGCAATTTCCTGCACGGTGAAAGGATTCACTGTCGAGCGAGCGCCTACCCATAAAATGTCTACGCCTGCTTCCAGCGCTTCTTCAACGTGTTTAGCATTGGCTACCTCGATAGCGGTTGGCAGGCCGGTTTCGTCCTTGGCGCGTTTTAACCATTTAAGGCCGATGCTGACAATGCCTTCAAATTCCCCGGGGCGGGTACGCGGTTTCCAGATACCGGCGCGCAGGGCCGACACCTTGCCCGTTTTGGCCAATAAGTGGGCTGTCGCCACCAACTGCTCCTCAGTCTCGGCGCTGCATGGGCCCGCTATCAATAAAGGATCGCTGCCTTTTTTTATCCACGATTCCAGTGGTTCTATGTTTAAGTTCAGTTTCATCGTTTTGGTTGTTAAGTTTGAACACCGAATCCCGATAGCTATCGGGACCGGAAGTAATTTTTGTTGGTGATTAATTAGTTGTTATTTAATTGTAGTTTTTGCTTGTTAAATTTCTACATTCCGAAATCGAACATCCGAAACTGCCTCTTGAGCGAAGCGAAAAATCCGAAATCATTTCGCCGCCCTCACATCAATGTACCGCCTCGGCGCTTTTTCCATCACTTTCACTTGTTTCGTTTCTCCATTTCCTTCCTCCTCATGCCGCTGATATTCGCCCAGTATGTTAAAGTTTTGGGTGTATTTCAAGATCTTCCTGATGGCCGTGTCATATTGTTTTTGCTCTTCCCATTCAACGTCTACATAAAAATTATACTCGTGGCGCTTGCCCAGCACGGGCATCGACTGGATCTTGCTCATGTTAATTCCCTCCTCGGCAAAAATATTAAGCACTTTGGCCAACGCGCCCACCTTATTGCTCACCTGGAAACACAGCGACGCTTTGTTAGGCTGCTTCTTCGGGACATTGTCATGATGGGTGAGGATCAAAAAGCGGGTAAAATTCTTTTTGTTCGATTCAATGCGGCGTTCCAGAACGTCAAGCCCGTAAAGCCTTGCTGCAAGCGTGTTCGCTATCGCAACCGTGTCAGTTAACTGCTCATCGCGGATGCGTTTGGCACAGGCGGCGGTATCATTGCTTTCAACGATGTTGAGGTGCGGGTATTCATCAAAAAAATCAACACACTGGCGGATGGCGATGGGGTGGGAGGTCACGTATTTCACATCCTCGAACTTCACACCAGGCAGCGCCATTAAATGCAACTGTATGGGCAGGTATATTTCGCCGATCACCGGGAAACCATAGTGGAGCAGCAACGAGTAATTGGGCAAAATGCTGCCGGCTATGCTGTTCTCTATCGCCATTACCACATAATCGGCGTCACCTTTTTGCAAAGCATCAAAGGTTTGCTTAAAGGAGCCGCATTCCAGCGTATGGATGTTCTCTCCAAAAAACTGGAAGGCCGCTTCTTCGTGGAAGGAGGCGCGTATCCCCTGTATGGCAACTCTTGGTTTATCGTTCTTCATAATCGTTTAAAAGCGAAAAGTCCCGGTGGTTGGCCGGGACTTTTCAGTTTCTTTATATGTGTTTAAGCATATCAGTCCCGGCTCGTACTGGTAAAGTAAAAGTAGTAACCGTAAAAATATGCGTTGTTAAACTTCATTTTTTTTTCTTTGCGGCGTAAATGTACAAGTAAAAATGAGTTTGTCAATAGAAAATTTTATTTTTTTGAAAATAGAAGGGATGAACAGAATTTTATTTGGTACGGCTTTTAACGGGTGCTGTAATTTATCACCTTAATCATCCGTATTAACCATATTTATGTTGATCTTTAACTTATGACCAAAGCCAAACTACTCATCACAAACACGGTTCTTTTTTTGGTATGCTGTTCCATGTCAAAATGCTTCAACGAGCCTGGGCCGGTAACTACTATACACGGTTTTGTTTACGATGCCGTTACCGGCAATCCTTTGGGTAATGTGGCGTTGCAGGCGGTAAGCCAATTTGGTAGCCACGATCAATCCGGTAACCTGGTAACAACAGCTGCCGACGGCAGTTTTTACCTCAAGTTTACTCCCCAAAATTCGGAGACATTTTATTTGAGGCCGGCGCTTTCACAGCTGAGGAGGTATTATTTTACAGGTACTACACCGGTAATTGTATTGGGGAAGGATAACGTTTTTAATTTACAAGCATTGCGGATGGTATTGCTTAATATCCATTTGGTGAACAACTCCAACCAAAGCCGCAGCAATTATGATTTGGATGTGACGGAACTCAATCCGAAAATAATAAGCTCCGGTGCTTTTTTTGATCTTGCGCCTCCCAAAGCCGATACCACTTTTATTACTTATTTGCCGCAGCTGGAGAGTTATAGCTGCAAAAGCGATTTTTCTAACGGCTTATCGAGTTCTGGATTAGTGGATACGCTCAATTTTTATAAAACCATTACATTGGGCGTGAACGATACGACCGTGGTGATCACTAATCCTTAACTAATGTTTTTGGGCGCCCGGGCGGGCTTTCCGCTAATACGCCTGCAGGCTTTACGCGCGATGGCCGGTATCCGCTGCAATCCCTGGCGCGTTTGTCTGAACTGGGATTTTTAGGATTAAAGGATTTGTATGATTCCTATCATTTCCTGACACATTTTTGCTGCTACTGCTACTGCAACTGCTCACTTCTTCACAAAGTCTCCCTCAACCACTTAAAAAACTCCCCCTGTCATACCAGCGCGTTTTGCGGGTGTAGCACCCAGTGGTTTTCGTCCTGCATTACTACCAGGCGGCTTTTATGCCCTGCAGTTGGGCTGCCTGAAATATCATTCATAAAACTGATAAAACGTATCGCAAAGCACATCGTGAAATCCCCAGCCGATATTTCGCGTATCTTTAAGAATCCGGGCAGCTCGATCTTTAAACTTATCCAATACATCCTCTTTTTTCATAATCTTCAGCGCCGCCGAGAAAGTACTTACAAGGCTACTATAAAAAGTTGCATCAATGTCGCCGAAGTCGTTTGTGAATTCAACGCCGGTTTCAACATAAAAAAGCATCAAATCGGCAACCAAATCTTCGGATGGGCCAAGTTTTTTAAAGTCAGAAATAGCTTGTTTGCCTTGCTTAAGATTATAACCGTAACCGCGTTTTGGGAAAAATGCTTCGTAGACCTTCGTTTTATATTTTTCAAACAAGCCGTCCTCGTCAGGTTTGAAGTAAAAACTCAAATATTCCTGCACGGCCTTATTCTTTTTACCCAGGTCCGCAATTATTTCTATCAGCGCTTTTTTATCAAGTTTGGCAAGGTCGCTTTTGAGAGACATGATATTAGTTTTTTACTAAAAGAAAGGAATTTATTATTTATCCCTGGCAACCTCATCCATTAATTTAGCCCATTCTTCATCACTAAAAGGCTCAATCGGAGGTGCATTTTTTAGGGCCTTTAATGCCTCCGATTTTCTTTTTTGGTTTTTTAGACCAAAAGCCGTGGTACCGCCAGCGGCAAGCACTTCCTCCGGGGTGTATGATCTATGGGTTTTCCATTTCATCCTTAAAAATTTGCGATTTCATTTTCCAGCATCCTTGTTAAACAAATGTAAAGAATTTTTAATTCCAGATGATTTGTAATTGACATTAAGCAAATAGATTTAAGAATGAACTCATGTCCCATTCGCGCAAAATTTTATACATTTGACTTTATGTCAAAGCGGCAACCTAAAGAAAATCCCGCCAATCAATACGATAAAATATTTCGAGAAAACATGGAGGCGGCCCTCCCTGGCCTAATCGAGCATTTGCTGGGAATAAACATCATACACAGTGAAGAAATACCTGATGATATCCAGCATACCAAAGAGCGCAAACCCGACCTGCTAAAAAA
>JABDHD010000166.1:4362-5073 GCA_013285685.1 Bacteroidota bacterium | reverse complement strand
CCTGTTCCGAAAGTGCCGATATAAACCCCGGCTGAACTATATTCATATATTTTGCCAGCGCTATAGCCTGAGATGTATATGTTGCCTGATGCGTCGAAGGCAACTGCGTCTGCCCCGGCCAGCGTTCCGCCTATTTGGGTGCCGCTTCCGTAGCTGAAAGAGCCTATTGTACCTGAAGTGGTTGGCGCCAGTGTGCTGATGGCGGATCCAACCAGGTAACTGTTGGTTGCGGGGCTGTAACTGATAGTCGGCGCCGCATAAACACAGCTTATGGTGACAGTGGTTGAGGAACTGCCCAACGAATTGTATGCCACCACGGTGTACACTGCAGCTGACGACAGCACCGTTGGCGTGCCCGAAAATTTGCCTGTAGTAATGTCAAAGCTTATTCCGGTGGGCGGCGCGGCACTTATTGTATACCCGGTCAGCAGGATCTTCCTTACAGTTGAACTTGCCCCGTTGTTATCGCCTGTAAATGCGTTGCCCGCGTTATCGGCTGCTATAGCATAAGGGCTAAAAAATTCCGCAGCGGTGGTAACACCATCCACGTCTGCTTTTGTGCCGCTTCCGGCAAGGGTGGTTACCACAGCCCCGGAAGTTATAGTTCTCACCAGGTTATTCCCTTCATCCGCGATCAGTAAATTACCCGATGGGTCGACGTCTATGCCATATGGGGCGCGAAATGTGGCTGCGGTTCCGGTGCCATTTGCT
>JABDHD010000166.1:0-4352 GCA_013285685.1 Bacteroidota bacterium | reverse complement strand
TTGCTGAACCCGCCGTGCCGCTTCCTGCAAAGGTGGTCGCCGCATAGGGGCTGGTGGTGCTTACCTCCCTGATGGTGTTGCCGGCCTCGTCGGTTATATAAAGGTTCGGGCTGTTATAAACTATCCCGGCGGGGCCGTTAAATTTGGCAGATGTACCGGTGGTGTTGTTTGTTTCGCCCGCCGTGCCTGTGCCCGCTATGGTGGTCACGGCAAATGGGCTGGCCACAGCAACCCTGCGTATCGTATTGCCCGCGTTATCGGTTACATACAGGTAGGTTGAACCATCATAGGTAATGCCGTATGGTTTATTAAACTTAGCGACGTTGCCGTTGCCGCTCGCTTCGGCAGCGGCGCCGGTTCCCGCTATGGTAGTCACGGCGTAAGGGCTGGTCAGGCTGATTTTCCTGATTGTATTGCCGCCGTTATCGGCAACATACAGGTTTCCCGTACCATCGTAAACGATCCCGGAGGGGCCATTAAATTTTGCAGCAGTGCCATTTCCGTCCAGTTCCAAAGCTGCACCTGTTCCGGCGAAAATCACCGGCGCGCCGGAGGAAGGGATCTTATAAATCACATTTCCTGTAAAATCTGCCTCATATATGTTTCCGGCGCCGTCAGACGCCAATCCCCGCGGATTATCTATATTCGTGGTAGTTCCTGCAAGGGTAGTAACGGTTCCAAATGTAGTGGCCGGCACCGATCCACCCGGGTTTACCGGTGTTAAGGTACTTATGGGCGTGCCGATGTTGTAAACGTTTATAGATGGGCTGTAGCTGATACTGGGGGCCTGGGCCGCAATTTTTTGGCATAAGAATGAAATACCAAATACTAATAAAAAATATTTCAGCCGTGCTTTCATCGTAAAGCGATTATGGGGTGCTTTAATCAATAATTTATCAAACATGGATGCATACGGCAATAAAGCGCCAGCTTTTGCTTTACCTATGTGTTTGGGCTGTTTACTTTTAACAGCACACACTGCTCCGGTGGGCCAAATAACAAATTTTCTGAAACTCTTATTTTGGTATGTTACCAACATATCAACAATTTAATAAGCAGTGATATTTAAACAGATGAACATACAGGCCATTCTGTTTAGCATATCTTTTTAGAATAATAAGCTACACAAGGCCTTTATACGAAATGATATGATTGAAGTTTCGTTCTTTATAAGAAAAAATAAAATTAAATACTTTTATTCCTATAAGTTGTCAGCTAATGAAGCCTGCATATCAGCAGTTTCTATATATTAAAATAATAATTAATTAAATTTTTTAACTAAAACTTATGTATGATTGATAATAATAAATTTTAGTGCTTACTAATATATTCCGGCGTTATGTTCAATAATCGGAGTGCCATATTTTAATAGCCGCGCAGCGCTAAAAAAAATTATTGTAAATTCGTTACCACAATGAATTTGCAAAAAATAACATTCGGCAACGGCTGCTTTTGGTGCACCGAAGCCATATTTCAATCGGTAAAGGGGGTGATTAGCGTAGTTTCCGGATATATGGGGGGGCATGTTAAGGATCCGACTTACCGGGAGGTGTGCACGGGTAAAACGGGGCATGCCGAGGTGCTGCATATTGAATACGATGCTGACGAAATTTCGTTTGATGAGCTATTGCTCATCTTTTTCAAAACACATGATCCTACCACGCTTAACCGCCAGGGCAACGATGTGGGGACGCAGTACCGCTCAGCAATATTTTATTACAACGACGGGCAAAAGCTGCAGGCCGAAGCCATGATCAAAAGGCTTACGGAAGAAAAAGTATATTCAAAGCCGATTGTGACTGAAATTACACCTGCAAGTGAGTTTTACAGCGCCGAAGACTACCACCAGGATTATTTTAATAATAACCCCCACAATCCATATTGCGCTGCAGTGATACAGCCCAAGCTGCATAAGTTCGCCAAGGACTTTGCTGCTAAGATCAGGCCTTAGTAACGCACCGTCGTCGGCTATAGTTTCACAAAGGTGCTTCGCCCTACTAATTTGTTATTGCTGTTACTAATAACGGTGATGATATAAGTTCCCGGAGACAAAGCCGCAACATTGTCCTGCCATTTGGCAGTTGAAGAATTTGCGGTTTTTATAGTTGCGCCGGACGTATTCACAATCCTTATATTGTATGATGACGAATTTGAGGAATTTGACGCCAGCGAGGATGCGGTCCCGAAGCTTTGCACACCCAGGTCCGATACTGAACCTTCGTTCTGACTTATGGACAAATTAATAACGCCGCTTGTAGGGTTTGGATAAATACTAATGGCGCCGCTTATCGTGTTAACCGTGTTACCATACATTACGGTAACCACATTTGAGTACGTGGCCGTGCCGTTCAGATCGGTAATTTTCAGGCGATATTGGTCGGACGCCTCAGGCGGCGTTTTGTCGGTATAAGTGTAGCCGCCCTGCCCGTTTGAAATCATGCCATCCATAACGCTGAAAGTGGTGCCGCCATCGCTGCTGCGCTCAACGGCAAAATGCGTATAGTCCTCTTCATTTTGGGTTGTCCAGGTGATTTGGGCGCCATCATTTGCTTTGGACGCATTGAAATCGAGCAGTTGAACACTCAAAGCAGGGTTCTGCCTGACAACTACTTCAAACCGGTTTGAGCCGAAGCTGGCGGTATCACTTTTATTTATCGTAAAGGCATAGTTTGAATCGGCCCTTAAGTCCAGCGAGTCCTTTTTATAATTATCGATCAGCCAAACTTCATAAATAGCGGGCAGCTGATCAAGTTCGGTTCTTTTGAGCGTAATTGGGCCGCTGTTTTGTGCTTTTACATCCAGCCGGATCACATCTGCGGTTTGCTTTGGCAGCGGCAGTAGGTTAATTGATAAATGCACACCGTCGCTTGAAAAGCTGGAAAGGCCTTCAGCGGCATCAATTCCCTGCAAATATTTCGAATCTTCGTTAAAATTGTATGCGGGCGATGCACCAGCGTTAAAGCCGATGACAATGTCATCATAATTGTACTGGTCGATATATAACTTCAGGCGGAGCAGCTTGGTAACGCTGTCGAGTGCGACAGGCTTTGCTGAAAGCGAACTGTTGATTTCATTGGCAGTACTTTTTTTCGCACGGATAATATAATGTTTGCCAGGCACTTCGGCGCTTGCAATTATGGATTTGTCGTGATGACGGTACTTTACCGGCAGGCAAAGTGGTTCAGTTGAATGTGCCTCCGCTTTTTTAAAAGCCGGTAGTATTCCAATAACCACAAGACAAATGAGTAGTTGTGTTTTCAAATCAAAAATCAATAATTTATCAAACCAGTTATCAGAATAGCAAACAACGTGCTAAGGGGTTATGAGGCTGCATAAATGTGTCGATAAAATTGAATGTGGTGCCAATAATCACACGTTGTTTCTTGAGATGGGGCTTATATTAATTAATATAAAAAATAATTTCTTAATAGTAAATACAGCGACCGTGAAGATAAGTTGAAAGCCGAACTTATGCTGCAAATAATCTATGCCGGATACATTAGCCCCAATAAAAAGGGGGCTATAAATTTACAATTTGGGGAATTGTGGAGAATTAAAACCAAAAGAAGAAAGTGTGAACCGAAAGCTATTTGCTTAATAATAAGGTAACGCAAAAGCCTTGCGGCTTAATCTTTTCGGCGGGAGCTTACAGTTTTATGAAAGTAGCGGAGCCGACAACGGTATTATTATTTTTATTAACCACGCTTATGACATAAGTTCCCGGTGAAAGATCGCCAACGCCTTGCTGCCAGCTGGGCGTTGTTGTTGACGCCGTTTTTACGATCGTACCCTTCATATTCACGATCTTAATATCATAAACCGCATCGCTGTTTGTTGTTAAACTCATTCCGGGATTAAGTGAATTTGTTTGCAGCGCCGACGATCCCGAAACCAAGCCACTACTATTTTGGTCGATAGCCAGGTTTACCACGTTACCCGCGGGGTTAGGGTATATCCTGATATTGCTTGCAATGATGCCGGCGGTGTTAGCGTACATCAGTGTAATAACGTTCGAATAGCTAACCGTGCCATTAATATCCACAATTTTTAACCGGTAGGAGTTGGCCCCTGTCGAGGGGTTTTTATCAAGAAAACCATATGTTCCCCGGGCGCCGGAGGCAACACCATCAAGTACATTGAATACGGCGCCTCCATCAGTGCTTCTTTCCAATGTAAAATTGGTATAGTTCTGCTCATTTTCAGTGGTCCAGGTTATCTGCGATCCGCCGGTTGCCTTTCTTGCATCAAAATTTAGCAAGTGCACCATTAAGGCCGGGTTTTGCCGAATGATCAATCGGAAGCGGTTGTCCCCAAAGGTTGTGGTGTCGCTTGCGTCGACATCAAAAACGTAA
>JABDHD010000165.1 GCA_013285685.1 Bacteroidota bacterium | reverse complement strand
CGCTTGTTGCCGACTTTGATAACGACGGGTACCGGGACATTGTAGTTACTAATGGTTTCCCCCGTGACCTTACGGACCACGATTTTATAACCTATCGCCAGAATGCCTTCGCGATAGCGTCGAAGCAAAATATCATCGACCAGATACCCCAGGTAAAAATTCATAATTATGGTTACCATAATAATGGCGACCTGACCTTTGACGATGCCACAGAAAAATGGGGCCTGATGCTGCCCACCTTTTCCAACGGCGCCGTTTACGCCGATCTTAATAACGACGGTGTGATGGATATGATCATTAACAACCTGAATGATGAACCGTTGATCTATAAGAATACCGCGCGCGAAAATGATACCGTAAACACACATTATATACAGGTAAAGTTTAAGGGCGACAGCCACAACGTTAACGGGTTGGGCGCCTGGGCGGATATTTATTACGACCATAATAAGCACCAGGTTTGGGAAAACAACCCGTACCGCGGCTATATCTCCACCGATCAGGATATTGCACATTTCGGCCTGGGCAAAACGCGGCAACTTGATTCGGTGGTGATCCGCTGGCCTAACGGAAAAAAGCAAGTACTTTCAAATGTAAAGGCCAACCAGCGCATCACGGTCAATATTGCTAACGCGAAGGAGCCGTACACCTGGCCGCAGCCAAAATTGGCCGATAAAGCTTTGTTCACCGAGGTTACCCGGTCGAAAAATATCCATTACACGAATAAAAACCAGGACGATATCGACTTTAACATCCAAAAATTGCTGCCGCATAAATTGTCGGGTTATAACCCCGCACTGGCCGTTGGCGATGTTGACGGTAACGGGCTTGATGATATCATTGTTGGCGGAAACCCGAATCAGCCCGCTCAGTTGCTATTGCAGCAGGCTGATGGGAAGTTTATCCAGCGCGACCTGGTTCCGGGTAAACCATATGGGCTGCTGAGCTCAAAGGATGAGGGTATTTTGCTTTTCGACGCCAACGGCGATGGTAAGCCCGACCTGTATATTACACGTGGTGGTTATATGAGTGCTCCGGGCGATACCTCGTACCGGGATGAGTTATATATTAATGACGGGAAGGGAAATTTCACCCTGGCCAAAGATGCGCTGCCGGTAAACTATACCAGTAAGCTGTGCGTAAGGGCTTTTGATTATAACCACGATGGTAAACCCGACCTTTTTATTTCTGGAAGAGTAGAACCATGGCGGTACCCGAAACCGGTATCGAGTATGATCCTGCGTAATGACAGCAAGGATGGCAAAGTTAAATTTACCGATGTGACCGATGAAGTGGCGCCGGGACTTAAAAACATTGGCCTGGTTTGTGACGCCCTGGTTACGGATTATGACAACGACGGCTGGCCCGACCTTATACTGGCCGGTGAGTGGATGCCCGTTACCTTTTTTAAAAATGAGCATGGCACATTTAAGAATGTAACCGCATCCACCGGGATAGCGGATAAAACCGGCTGGTGGAACAGTATCGCCGCGGGTGATTTCAGGCATACCGGGCGGATGGATTATATTGTCGGCAATACCGGCTTGAATACCCTCTATCGCGCCAGCGATCAATATCCCGTGTACATTACCGCTAAGGACTTTGACAAAACCGGGGCCTACTCGGCCATTATGTCCATTTACCTGAAGGACCAGCAAGGCGTAAAAAAAGAATTCCCGGCAATGGGGCGCGAAGATATGCTGAAACAAATGATCAGCATGAAAAAGAAATTTACCAATTACAAATCATACGCAGTGGCGACGATGGATGATATTTTAACGCCGGAGCAACGGCAGGGTGCTTTACGGTTGAAAGTAAACACTTCAGAGTCGTGCTACCTTCGTAACGACGGCAATGGCAAATTTACGCTCATTCCCCTCCCTAAGCAGGCGCAGATCTCAACCCTCAACGGGATGACGGTGGACGATTATGACGGCGACGGAAACCTTGATGTGATCATTAACGGCAATGACTATGGCGCCGAGGTAAACGTGGGCCGGTACGATGCTTTAAACGGTTTAATGCTGAAAGGCGATGGCAAAGGCAATTTTAGCCCGCAAAGCATTTTGCAAAGCGGCATCTATATACCAGGCGATGGTAAAGCACTTGTCAAACTGCAAAGCAGTACAGGTAGCCTGATGCTTGCAGCGAGTCAAAATAGCGGGCCGCTTAAACTTTTCGAACTAAAAAGAAAGGTGAAGAATGTTAAGGTCAATCCGGATGATATGAGTGCAGTGATAACCTACAAAAATGGCCTTACACAGAAGGAAGAATTTTATTATGGGATGTCGTTCCTGTCGCAATCCGCGCGGTTTATAATGGTAAACGAGGACGTCAGTTCCATTCAAATAACCAATAGTAGGGGAGCAACGCGGAAATTAACTTTCTAAGCAATTTGCAAGGAAAGTGTAATGTAACCGATCAAATGTGATGCTCCGGTTTAAAATTATTAATATCGTATTATAAACATAACGCCCGTAGGGGCACCCCTTGTGGGTGCCCAAATACCGTCGTGCATGAAAATGATAGGATCGCGCGACCAATGTTAAGGGATTACCCTAAACGAGAGGGCGCCCACAAGGGGCGCCCCAACGGGTGTTCATTTTGAGAAAAACATTTACGTTTTAAATCGATAAATCAATATGAAATATAACCCAATGAAACATAACCGAAGATCGATCCGAATGAAAGGATACGATTATTCGAAGGCGGGATTATATTTCATTACGTTTCGCGTTCAGAATGGAGAAATGCTGTTCGGGGCAATTGAAAACGGACAAATGATTTTGAATAACGCCGGCAAAATGATCCTGGCAGAATGGGAAAAATTACCGCAACGTTTTAATAATATCGAATTACATGAATTTGTGGTAATGCCGAATCATTTCCATGGTATTGTCGAAATCATAACGCCCGTAGGGGCACCCCTTGTGGGTGCCCAAATTTCCGGCGCCCATGATGATGTGAATAATGACGCGGCACATGCGGGTGATGGGCCAGCCGCAAACGTAGGGGCACCCACAAGGGGCGCCCCTACAGAGGGGCCAATGCGTGTTACCGTTGGTGAAATGATGGGCGCTTTTAAATCGATAACAACGTTGGAATATATTAATGGCGCAAATAACCTGGACTGGGAACCCTTTGCCGGTAAATTGTGGCAACGCAATTTTTACGAGCACATTATCAGGAATGAAATATCCTACTATAAGATTTTCGATTATATCATCAATAATCCTGCCCGGTGGAAGGATGATAAATTTTATCTGAGATAGGGGAATCGCCGGCGCTTTCTTCCTTCGAAAATTTAAGGGCCAGCTTTTTCGTATTGGCAGCCAAAAAACCGATCCAAAACAACAGAACGGGTACAATCACATCCAATTGCCGGGGATAAGCGCTAAGCGCGCCGCTGAGCATCAAATAAAGCCCCGTGAGGAACAGCGCGAATTTTACCGGCCAGGTTATACGCCGCCAATTAAGAAACGTGCTGAACAGACCGATAACCGATGCCCACAAAATAAGCGAACCCCGCAGAATATTACCCACGATGGCGCCGTCCTGGTACGAGTAGGAATAGGGGAAATTAAACAGCATTCGCGAGCAATTGTAATAATAGTTTACGGCAAACTTGCCGGGATGCTGCCGGATATTGCGAAATGCGGCTTGTTTGAAAAGCGCGTCCTGCTGCGCCTCGTCGTGCTTTAGGATGAAGGCCATTTCTTTGGAATGGTTCTTTTTTAATATCGCTTCGGTTTCCACTGATTTGAACAACATCGGGTACTGGTGGTTGTTAAGCTCGGGGAGCTTCCAATCGCCGTATTCATTATTGTAAGGGCTGCTCATCCAGTAGAGGCTCATACCGCCGGAATCGCCCCAGTACAGCACCTTACCGGTTATATGGTAGGTGTAGGTCAGCCAGGGTATGGTAACCGCAAAAGCGACGAGCAGGATATATACCGGCCTGAAATAGTAAGCCTTGTCTTTTTTGAAAAGCAGCAAAATTAAACAGGCCCCGAGTGCGATAAGCAGCACGTAGCCAAATATTACCTTGGTAAGAATAAGATAACCGAATATAAAACCGCCAAGCAATCCGTAAGCGATACTCTTCTTTTTATAACAGACAGTAGTGCAGTAAATAAAAGCGGCAACCAAAAAGCCGGTAAAAGCTTCGGTATACAATATAGGCAGGACGGCCAGGTTATTTGGGTAAAGCGCCAGCAGCAGGCTACAGATTAACGCGATTTTTTGATTGGCGATGATATTAAGCGCTTTGTATAAAAATACTACAGCCAGGTATAAGAAAATAGCATTAAGCAGCGTGATATACAATGCATGAATGTGCATGGCCATAAACGGCACAATGACCAGCGGATAGCCGGGCCCGTTCCACAAATTGATGTGCGGCGGCGGCGGCGAGTAATAGCCGTGTAATATCCCCCAGGCAAAGTCGGCGTACCTGATCTCATCGCCGTATAGGGTAGGCCATTTGTTTAGGTTAATTACATAGGCATAGAACAACAAAAACGGCAGAAAGATAAAATAAGGATTGCGCAACAGTTTTTTAAACATGATAAGCCGGATGGAGGACTAAAAGTATGGAAAAATCCGGGCTTGCCCAAACCCAGCGGACGGTCTGATGCGGGTCAAGTCATCATTGACGTTTAGTCCCAAGTCGAAAGGCCTGAGTCTTAGGTCAAAAAAACGCAAAATTGACTTAAGACTAAAGACTTTCGACTTAGCACTTGAGACTATTTCAGGCGTTCTTCAAGCACAATAGTTACCGTATCGCCGGCTTCCTTGCCGGTCAGTTCCCTCAGGTTGGCTTTAATGGGCAGTTTGTGGTTCCCGTCACCCAGTGCCATAAAGGAACTTTGGAAAGGGTGACCATCCACCGTGGCGCGAACTTTAACCAGCCCGCGGGTCTTAAAAAAAGCCGCCGATTCGGGCCAGATCACATAGGTCCAGCCGCCTTTATTGGGGCTTTTCAGCAGCGTGGCTGTAAATTGTTTATCTAAAACGCTCATTGTTTATTAACGGGCGTGGGTCTCAAAATACGATCATTGTCAATCAGTACCAGCCGCAAATGACCTGGATTTTGAACGACGATTGCCGGTTTACCTTTGTACATAACTACTTTGCCGGTCACGGTAACATCCTTGCCGTCATAATCTACCTCTGGTCTCCCCCTGAATTTACGCTTGTCCGATCCGGGGATCATCACGATAAGTTCCGGGTTGGGGTGATCCCCCCCAACAT
>JABDHD010000164.1 GCA_013285685.1 Bacteroidota bacterium | reverse complement strand
CGCTGTCAGGTTTTTTCCCTCGCTGTTTTCCGAATACAATAACCCCTTGTTTAATTCCGACGGCAGCAGGGATATCCTGTTCTACCTGCATGCCTTTATCTTCAGCTTTGCGCTTTCCTGGTTTTGGGACAGGTTTAAAGCATTGTTTAAAGGCGCATTTATTGTAAGGGGATTGGAATTTGGACTTGTGTATTCAGTTATCGCCTTATTACCGGTGATGTGGATATCGTTCAGCGCTTTAGACATCACCGTAATTATGGTGTTCAGCTGGTTTGCCTACGGGTTATTGCAAGCCATCATTGCCGGGGTTGTATTTGCAAAAATTAATCCTTAGCGAAGATGTCGTACAAATCTTTTTTATTGATATGCCTTGCGTTGCTTCCACTCACAAGTTTTGTTAGCAGGGCGCCAGGCGGGAGGAAATGGGTGATTTGTGAAAACAGCAGTCTTACAGTTAATGGAACGACCAACATCAATACGTTTTCATGTGGGATCCCATCGTGCGATCAAACGGATACCCTTAGCATAAGCAAAGGCGAAAACAATATTGTTTTATCCGGCGGGATGCGGCTGAATATTCAAAGCTTTGATTGCCATAACGCCATGATGACCCGCGACCTGCGGAAAACACTGAAGGAAAAACAATTCCCAACGCTGCACATCAGCTTTTTATCGTTAAGCAAACTCCCGCAGCTAACCGCGCGACCGGCATTTATTACAGGTATGGTAGATATTGAAATTGCCGGGGTTAGCAAACGTTTCGAAGTGAACTACCAAATCACGGAGGATGCTCAAAAAGTCATCCATTTGGGAGGGTCCCGTGATATTAACTTTTCTGATTTTAACCTCATACCCCCCCGGAAATTAGGCGGGATGATAAAAACCCGAGATAAGCTTAGCGTCGGGTTTCAATTGAATATGAAAGCGATGGACTAAATCAAATTTAAATCAATAACACTATTTAACCATGGAAGCAATAATAAACGACCCGCAGCTTGACTTTGAATTACAGGAGCTTTACCTGGAAAGTAAACACTGGTTATCGGATATCCATTTTGCAGAGGATGAGATCAGGTTCTTGAAAAAAGTGATCAATAATTATTTGATCCCGGGCGTAAAAAATAACCAGCTAATTGAAATAGACAATTTTAACCGCGAACTGGATCAGCAGGATGCAAACATACTCCCCCTGAAAAATAAAATTACTGAACTTTTAAAGCTGATCGGCATCCTTGTTAATGAAACGGATAAAGAGATCGGGATCGGCCTGGTGGAACAATTCGCGGGCCTGGAGGCAGAAATGAAAACGCTGTTCGAAGCGGTTAAGCACATTAAGCGGCTATTATTTCTTTTTACAGAAGGAGTAATGAAAGCGGGGTGTGAAATTATTGAATGATGAGCGATACAACTTACATAACAGCCGATGAAGCTGTAAAGCATATAAAACCCGGCAACCGTGTTTTTATCCACGGCAGCGCCGCTACGCCGGTACACCTGGTTGAAGCCTTACAAAAACGGCACCACGAGCTCTATAATATCGAGTTGGTAAGTATCACCACTTTGGGTGATGTTAACTTTGACCGGCCGGAACACCGGAAATCCTTTTATTTCAATTCGCTTTTTGTTTCGGCGGCTACAAGGTCGGTTGCAAATAGCGAAGACGGTGATTATGTGCCGATATTTTTAAGCCAGATCCCGCAACTCTTCCGCAAAAATATATTACCTATCGATGTGGCATTGATACAGGTTTCACCACCGGATGATCATGGTTTTTGTTCGCTGGGTACATCGGTTGATATTGCAAGAGCGGCGGTTGAAACAGCGAAGCATGTAATTGCACAGGTAAATCCCCTAATGCCCCGGACTCACGGAGACGGGTTCATACATGTTAAAAAAATTGACGCCATGGTTTGGCATGTGGCCGCGCTTCCGGAGCTTGATTATTCTTTTGAAGTAAACGATGTTACAAAAAAAATCGGTTACAATGTGGCATCACTGGTAGAGGACGGCGCCACGCTGCAATTGGGAATCGGCAGCATACCCGACCAGGTATTAAAAAACCTTTCCACTCATAAAAACCTGGGTATTCATTCTGAAATGATCTCCGACGGAATAATTTCCCTTATTGAAAATGGGGTGATTAATAATAGCCAAAAGAAATTGAACACACGCCATACCGTAACCGCATTTATAGCCGGTACGCGCAAATTATATGACTTTGTGAATGATAACCCGGCCGTAAGAGTAATGGAGATCAGCTATGTGAACGACACCAGCATTATCAGGCAAAATCCCAAAGTCACAGCTATAAACAGTGCGATTGAAATTGACCTTACAGGCCAGGTATGCGCCGACTCCATTGGCACTTATCAATATTCGGGAATTGGCGGGCAGATGGATTTTATCCACGGCGCCTCGTTATCCGAGGGAGGAAAGCCGATCATTGCTTTACCATCTCAAACAAATAAAGGCATCAGCCGCATAGTGCCGTTTTTAAAAGAAGGGGCCGGCGTTGTCACTACCCGCGGACATGTGCATTGGATAGTTACCGAATATGGCATGGTTGACCTTTTTGGGAAAAGCCTTAAGCAACGGGCGAAGGCGCTTATTGAAATTGCACACCCTGATCACCGGCAAACTCTTGAAAACGCATTTTATAAACGGTTTGAAAAAAGAGCTAAAATAGGGTCTTGATAATGACTAAAGCTTTAACCACTCCCTTTTGCCTTTAACTGATTACGATCGAACTTTTAACATTATTTGAGAACTAAATTATTGAGACAATGAAAACCATATTAGTATTAACCGATTTTTCCGTGGGGGCAGATCATGCCGCACATTATGCACTAAAACTTGCACAAAAGATTAAGGCTAATTTGCTACTGTGCCATATAATTGAGCAGGGCGGAGCCAATCCAAACACCGCCCTTGCCGCATGGCCAATAGTAAATTATTCAAGCTTTGAAACGGAAAGCATGATCGATCTGGCCGATTTAGCCGGGCGTTTAAAAAAACAGGTGAATAAAAATGTTCATCCCGGTGATTTTGAACCGCTGATTGAACAATACTGCAAACCAGGGTCAATTACGGATACAATTGATGAAATTGCAAAAAGCCGGCACTTATTGATGGCCGTAATCAGTATGCACAATGACGAGGGGTTAAGCGCCCTTTTATTTAACAATCACGCGAGTGAAATTATTGAAGGAGCCAATTGCCCGGTTTTGGTTGTGCCGTACCAGGCGCAATTTGCGGGCTTCAGAAAAATTTCTTTCGCAACCGATCTTACGCATAGCGGCACGGAAGTTTTGCATAGCTTATATGGCTTAACTAAATATTTTGATTCGGATATTTTAATTACACATGTGGCTGATGAAGAGCCGGAAGAACCTGAAGAACAAAGTGTGATCGATCGTTTTTTTAATAACGAAACGGCCATGAAAAATTATCCCCGGGTATCTTACCAGGCTATAAAAAGTAAGAGCGTTACAGCCGGCCTTGATTGGCTGGCGGAGCATACGGATATTGACCTGTTGGTATTGGTACACCGCAAACGTAACTTTTTTCAAAAGATATTCGCCGGCAGTATAACACAAAAAATGGCTGGTCATCTTATCAAGCCCATGCTGGTTTTTCCCGGGTCGGCTGTGCCTGAAACACTTCCCGTATTTTGACGCGGCATTGTTATAAGGTTTTAAAAAGAAACAGTACGCCCGCCTTTGGTTAATAAAGGCGGGCGTATTGTTTTTATGTTATTAGCATCAGCGAGATTTTAATATTGTTCCTAACTTCCTGATATACTTTTAGTTAAATTAATGTACTTCACATTATTCCGGGTAATTTATCGCCAGCCCGTTCAGCTGATGCAATAAGTTTTGGCGTATACTTTAATGTCCCGGTTTTGGCATACTCCCTGGTTTTTATCGCTGTTAAAAACCCAACATGCATTCCCAATAAATGATGTTCATCAGTAATATACCCGATATACATCACCTATAAACCTCACGCCCGTCACTCTTTACCCAAACATTAAGCGCCACATTTGACCATACAATTAAAACACATGAAAATGAAAAACTTAAGCAAGCAGATTGCAGCCATTACACTTACCATGGCTGCAGTTATTTTTTTATCAATACCCCAGCGCTTAATGGCACAGGCAAACTATAAGCTAGTGCAGGGCAAGGATGCAGTTGTTACTGTACAGGGTTCATCCAACGTACATGACTGGACCGAAACGGCCACGAGTATTGAAAGCCAGGGCGATTTTAAGATGGAGGGCGACCAGCTCCGGTCACTCCGTTCGTTCAGCTTCTCAGCGACCGCCAAAGGTTTAAAAAGCGATCATTCCTCCATGGATAACCGGACGTACAGCACCATTAAGGCTGATAAATTTCCGATGATCACCTATAAGCTGAATTCAGCCGTGGTTACCTTGATTCAAAAAAACAAATACGCCATTAAAGCTACCGGCGACCTCACCATTGCCGGAGCCACCCAAACTATCGTATTAAATGTAGATGCGGTTGTTAATGCAGACAATACCATCAGCTGCAGAGGGTCGCAAAAAATACAATTAACTGACTACAAAATTGACCCTCCGAGCTTTTTGCTGGGGGCCATGAAGGTTAAAAATGACCTTACCATACAATTTAACCTGGTATACAAAAACAACCAGCTTTTAAGTAAAACAAATTAATCAGCACATCATGAAAAATAAAATATTTACCCTGGCAGGCTTGTTTATTGTAGCCGGGCTTAGCCTTATGCCAATCCTGGCCAGGGCACAGGAAATCATACAATATTATCGTCCGAACGACCAGCGCGGAATTAATGTTTTTGAAACCAGTAAACTGGATACCGTTAAGTTTACCGGACTGAAAGTGAAAGTGGGCGGTAACTTTGAGCTAACTTTTCAGGCTTTAGGGGAATCTAATACCGCCATTGCCGTAACAAAAGCCGGTTTTACGGGCAACGTTAACAGCCTGATACCGCTTACCCACGCCTTTCAGCTGCCGATGGCAAATCTCAACGTCGATGTTCAGCTGGCAGACGGTATCCGTATGGACCTTACGGAATACCTTGCATCGCGGCATCATGAGGATACCTGGGTAAAAGGAGGCTATATCCAATTTGACAAGCTTTTATTTCTGCATAGCGATGTAGTTAATAACATCATGAAAAGTGTGACTATCAGGATCGGACAGAATGATGTTGACTATGGAGATCAGCACTACAGGAGGAGCGATGGCGGCAACACTATTTACAATCCGTTTATAGAGAACTATGTGATGGATGAATTTTCAACAGAACTTGGCGCTCAGTTTTATTACTTCAATAAATCGGGTTTTTTCCTGATGGGCGGCCTTACCGATGGGTTACTTAGCGAAACCGTAGTTGCA
>JABDHD010000163.1 GCA_013285685.1 Bacteroidota bacterium | reverse complement strand
GCAGCAACCGGCGGCGCTGCCCAAATCATCAACATCAAATTAAAATGGCCAGATATCGATACTTAGCTTTGTTTATTGTTTTGCTGGTATACGGCTGCAACACCACCAAATATTTGGGGCCGGGCCAAAAGCTATACTCCGGCGCCCAGATAAAGATCACCGATAAGGATGTTAAAAAAAGTGCAAAAGGCGATATTGAGGACGAAATGGAGGGCCTGTTAAGACCGCTGCCAAACGGAAAAATTCTGGGTATTCGCTTTAAGCTTTGGCTGTACGACCGGTATAAAACGCCAAAAAGAAAAGGCCTCAAACATTTCCTGATGTCGAAAGGTGAGCCGCCGGTACTCATCAGTGCGGTTGACCTGGATCAAAATGCCAGCATCCTGCAAAACCGGCTGCAAAACGAAGGTTACTTTCTGGCGCAGGTAAGCGGCGATACTATTGGTAAGCCCAAAACGTCGGAAGCGGTATACACCATCCAGCTCGGCCCGCAGTATAAATACCGCAGCATTATCTTCCCTAAAGGCGGAGGCGATGACCTGGATACCGCCGTAGCCGGGGCCGCGAACCAAACGCTTTTGAAACCGGGCGATCCCTTTAACCTGGACAGAATAAAAACCGAAAGGATACGCATCGATGCCCGCCTGAAGGAAGAGGGTTACTTTTATTTCGCGCCGGAAGACCTGATCATGAAATACGACAGTACGGTGAAAGATCACCAGGTGGATATGTGGGTAAAGATAAAGCCCGAAACACCGGACGAAGCCCGCTGGATATACAGCGTGCGCAATATTTACGTTTATCCGGATTATAAATTACGCGATACCGCTTTAAAAATGGATTCGGCACAAAAATATCTGTGGTATAATGTCATCGACCCAAAACAGCAGTTTCGCCCGTTCACTTTTAAAAACACTGTATTGCTGCACCCTGGCGATATTTATAACCGGAATGAACACACCAATTCGCTGAGCCGCTTCATCGAGCTGGGGCCATTTAAATTTGTAAAGAACCGGTTTGAGGACGTTACGCCCGATTCGGCCAAGCTGGACATCTACTACTTTTTGACCCAGCAAAAACGAAAATCGCTGCAAACCGATATTGTTTTAAGCCAAAATTCAGCCGACTATGACGGTACACAGCTGGATGTTAATTTTCGGAACCGCAACACCTTTAAAGGCGCCGAATTGTACACCCTGACGCTGTTTGCCAACCGCGACATCCAGTTCGGCCCCTATAATCATGGTTATAATATTTACGAATATGGCATAACTCCATCGTTATCATGGCCAAGGTTTGTAGGGCCGCTTAGTTTTCATACCGACAATGCTTTTATCCCAAGATCCATCTTAACATTTGGCTATACTTTTATTAATCGGACGCAATTATATTCGCTCAACTCATTTAATGCATCTTTCGGATACCAGTGGAAGCCAAATATCCACGTGCAGCATCAACTGGATTTAGAAGACCTAACCTTTGTCGACCCGGAAAACATCACACAAATTTATATCGACAGCATCCATAACACGCGCAACCCTGAACTGGCGCACGTTATCAATAAACAGTTCACCTTCGGGCCATCGTACACCTATACCTATACCAATACGATGGAGACGGCCAAAACCAACACTTTTTATTATACGGGCAAGGTAAGCCTGTCAGGCAACCTGGTTGGACTTGCGACCGGCGCCGATACCCCGCGCCGGGTAAGTAAAATATTCGGCACACCGTTCGATCAATATGTAAAGCTTGAGAACGAGATCAGGTTTTACCATAAACTGGGCCGTAACAGTAGTTTGGCCACCAGGTTTATGGTTGATGTGGGCCTGCCCTATGGCAACTCTACGGTGCTCCCCTATTCGCAGCAGTTTTTTATTGGCGGGGCAAATAGCCTGCGGGGTTTCCAGGCGCATTCTATAGGGCCCGGCTCGTATATATTGCCATTACAACTGGCGCAGGGCACAGCCTTCCTGCCGGATGAATCGGGCGATATTAAGATCGAAGCCAATGCCGAATACCGCGCCAAACTTTTTGGCTTTGTAGAGGGCGCGCTTTTTGTTGATGCAGGCAACATCTGGGTGTTAAACAGCAACCCGTTTTTGCCCGGGGGCACCTTTGGTAAAAATTTCCTGAGCCAGGTAGCCGCCGACGCTGGTTTTGGGCTGCGGTTTAATTTTACGGTTTTGCTGCTTCGAACTGATTACGGCCTCCCTATCAGGCAGCCAAATGCTGCTATCCCGATACGCGGTTTTAAATATGGCGTGTTTAACCTGGCTATAGGGTATCCGTTTTGATTGTTGAAACGTCGTACCCGGTTTTCCTGTAAAATTTCTTGTCAATCCAAGCAGTTGATTTGATATTTAATGCCGATTTAGTCCTAACTTTATTCATAATAAAGAGCATACGATATTCGAATGTCGTACACGTCAGCTAAATTGGAGATTATTGAACTCATAAAAACACCAGGCATCTGCGCAAAAGGCCAAAAGTATTGATATCCCCGTTGAATAAACAAAATGCTAAATAAATTCACCACTTCCGGGAAATTATACCTGCTGCTATCCATTACGGCCGTTAGTTTAATAGGATTGGGCCTGTATGGTATTAATGACCTGAAAAAAATGAGCGAAAACACGCGAACGCTTTATGCCGACCGGGTATTGTGTATGCAGCAATTAGCAAATGTGCGCTTTGAATACATTTCGGAAATACTTCCCATTGCGCTGAATGTTAAAAATCATATACTCACGTTCAGCGAAGCAAAAAAAACGGCTCGAAAAAGCGCAGCAAATCATAAATACAAACTGGCGCAATTACAAACTCACCTATCTTACGCCGGAAGAGAACCGTTTGGTGCATCAAACAGAAGCAGCAAAAAACCAGGCCGACGAAGCTTCCGAAAATCTTAGATCGATATTGGCCACGCAGGATACTTTGACGCTAAATACATTCGTTCAAAAAGAACCGCTGCCTGATTCAGCCCCCATCGTTATAAAAGCGACCCAGTTAATGGAATTGCAAGCGCGGATTGCGAAGCAAATATTTAATAACAATAAAGCGATATACCAGAGCACATCAAGGAAATTCATTTTTTTAATCTGCCTTTCACTGGTTATAGCTCTTTCTCTTTCACTGTATATAATAAGGAATATCAAGGGTTTGGTTAAGGACAAACTAAAGAGCAGCGGTATAATAAAAGAAAGCGAAGAAAAATACCGCTCATTGCTCGAACATGCCTCCGATGCGATATACCTGGTGGACCGTCGTGGTAATTTTACGCAAGTGAATAAAAGCATGTGCGAAATGACCGGATATACCAGGGAGGAATTACTTCAATTAAATGCCGATAAAATTGTCGACCCTGAACAATTGAAAACGGACCCGGTCGTTCACGCCCAGGACCTTCCGAATCGATCTTTAATCAGAGAGCGGCGATTTGTGCGTAAGGATGGGAAGATATTTGATGTTGAAATTAATGTGAAGATGTTTGCGGACAACAAGACCTTTGTAATTGCCCGCGATATTACCGACCGCAAAAGAGCTGAAGAACTTATATTAAGAGAAAAAACGCTTTCGGACGCCATTATAAACAGTTTACCCGGGGTATTTTATTTACGGAACGAACACGGCAAATTTTTGCGCTGGAATCGGAACCTGGAAATAGTTACAGGTTACACTGCGACGGAAATCGAAAGTCTGATCGTGAGAGACGTGATTGCACCGGAGGACGTTGAAACCTTGAAAATTGCCGCTGAAAAAGCATTCAAAGACGGGTACGCGATGTCGGAAGCCAAAGTAAGAACAAAAAATGGCACTAAAATTCCTTTTTTGCTTACCGGAAGCCCGATTATTTATGAAAATCAGCTTTGTTTGATAGGTACCGGAATTGATATTTTATCCCGGATCAAAGCAGAAGAGGAACTGCGGTTATCCGAGCAGAAGTATAAATTGCTTTTTGAAAGAAACCCCTCACCTATG
Source organism: Bacteroidota bacterium (assembly GCA_013285685.1). Taxonomy (GTDB): domain Bacteria; phylum Bacteroidota; class Bacteroidia; order Sphingobacteriales; family Sphingobacteriaceae; genus Mucilaginibacter. Next base: position 1,532 of record JABDHD010000163.1, on the reverse strand, counting down.
TTAATGATCGCAAAGGACAATATGTCAATTATTGCTGCCAATGAAGCGGTAGTTAGGCTTTATGGGTATACTAAAGATGAACTCTTAGGGATGAGTGTTGAAGAATTGCGGCTAACAGAGAATGTTGAACAACATCTGGAGATTTTCAAAACAGAGGCAATTGGCTCAATGGATCTGGGTGTTATCAGGGTGATCAGGAAGGACAGATCAATTATATTCGTTCATTTAGTTGCTCATGATATTATATTCGAGGGAAGACCGGTAAGGCTTTCCCTAATAACTGACGTTACCGAGAGGCTAAAGGCAGAGGAGTCCCTTAAAAAATCTGAGGCTAACCTGCAAACGATCTTAAATACCACCGATACCGCATACGCACTATTTGACCTCGAACTAAGCGCGCAGGCATTTAACCAAAAGGCCATCGAATTTGTAAAACATGAGTATTATCATTCTCCAAAAAAGGGCGACCGGCTTTCCGACTTTTTCCCCGTCGACAGGTTCCCCCAGTTTGTAAATTTTACAAGGGTTGTTTTAAAAGGAGACACCATCAATTACGAAATTAACTATCCGCAAGCTGATGGCTCGATAATATGGTATTACGTAAGCTTGTTCCCCATAACCAATAATAACAAGGAAATATTGGGCATGATGATGGCCTTATACGATATAACGGAAAGAAAAAATGCCGAGCATGAATTGAAAAGCGCTTATGATCGCATACAAGGGCATGTTAACAGCATTAAGGACATGGCCTGGAAGCAGTCGCACCTCATACGCAGCCCGCTGGCAAACTTAAAAGGATTATCCGTGTTGCTAAACCAGGATCCTTCAGATACTGAAGTGCTCGCCTTCATTCAAAATGAGCTGGAAAGAATGGATGCAATTATTATGGAAATGGCAGATTTGTCAGACCACAATATCAACAATTAGTAAATATTGGTTTAATTGATTGATCAGGTTGCTGGCTAAATTCACTTATCCTGACAGCAAATTACCGGGTTATTATTTTTTAACTTAAACTTAACGATCTGCACTAATTTTTAATTATTCAGAAACTCCCACATCCTTATCCGGAATTAAATATTACCTTTATGTTGGTGAAAATATCCGCCTAAAAGTTCCTTTTTTTTAACCTAAAGCTTGCCGGCTTCCGTATAAATCTTTTTTAATGGACGATCAGCAGAACAAAAAAATAATAATAACGATTAGCCTGCTTGCCATCTTTGCCGGGTTGACGGTGATGGTCGGGTGGATTTTTAATCTTCCTGCCCTCGAAAGTATCATACACGGCTTCATAGCCATGAGTTTTAACTCGGCATTATGCTTTGTACTCTTCGGAACTGCTTTGCTAAGCACCCAATACCCAAACAGTAAATATCACCGTGTACTATTTTTTTTACTCTCTCTGGTCGGCGCCTCAATAGGCTTTATCACCATATCGCAGGATTTGTTTCACTATAATTCAGGGCTTGATCAATTATTTGTCATCGATAAAACCATACCGTCGCCTAATTTTCCATACCCCGGCCGTA
>JABDHD010000162.1 GCA_013285685.1 Bacteroidota bacterium | reverse complement strand
AGGTTTGCTCAATACGGTAGTCAGCATAAAAAAGGTGATCAGCAAAAATGCCAGGTCGACCATTGCGGTCAGGTCAACGCGGGGGATTGCCTTCCTTGAAGAACCCCTGCGGCCAGATTTTTGGGGAGTTGAATTCAGTTCAGCCATGATATAACAGTTTAAGGTGAATGATCGGTTAACAGTTTGTCGTGCTGTTTAGACAAATAACGTTCAGGAGAGAATGTTATTGCAACAATGATGCAATAAATAATCATATCCGGTGGACGTAAAAAGATCATGAACGTAGGAAACGCCCGTAGGGGTGACCCTTGTGGTCGCCCCGGGCTGTGCCGGCCGTTTTGATAATTCAAAAACCGGTGCTACCTTAGCATACAGCTAATCCAATTTAAAACATCAAAAAAAGTCCTGAATTCTTAAATTATGCCAACACCTTCTCCCATCCAATCCGACAGCGTGGTAACGTTTGACATTCAATCCGGCGGCAGCCCAATTCCGGATTCGATCAATGTAATTTCCGTTATAGTAAAAAAACGGCTGAATCAGCCATTTTCCGCACAATTTGTTTTGCTCGACGGCGATCCGGCAACGGGCGAGTTTGAGGTCAGTTCATCTGGTCTCTTCATACCCGGCAATACCATAAATATCAACGCGGGTTACAACGGCCAGAATAGCTTGTTGTTTGAGGGAAAGGTAACGTCGCAAAATATCAGCATAAAGACCGAAGCCGCCCCGACACTCGCCGTTGATTGCCGCAGCGACGTTATTGAAAGCTGGACCATTAACAATACACCGGTACTAACCTTGCAATACGGCGCCGATATCCTCGAATTTAACGCAAATTACGCCCGCCCTGCAGCAACGGGGATTGCTAAAGTGCATGGCGTTGTAACATTTAGGGGCAGCGCCTTAGCCGAGCCCGGCAAATATATCAGCCTTACCGGTTTGGGCAGCAGGTTCAGCGGTAATCACCTGGTATCGGCGGTTGCGCACCGCATTGAGGATGGCAATTGGTTTACCGAAGCAACCTTTGGTTTGGCCGATTAGTGTAATCTTTTCTTTCGTATCTGTAAGAGACCCTGCGACGACCAATGAGCTGATTTCCCCGTCAAGTCACAAACAAATCCCGCTACCACTACACAATTGCTTCCTGCATTGCGGGCATAAAAATACCTGCGCCTGGTCTACTTCTTTAATCGACCCTTTAGCATCTCTCATCAGGCACCGTGTATCGCCGCTGGTGCAATGCGGCAAGCCGAAATTGTGGCCGATCTCGTGTAAACAAACTTTTATCAGCCTGTCGTGAAAGAGCGCGATTGAGGCGTTTTGCTTCAATCTGAACACGGAAACCACACAGGTAGTGCCCGGCTGGTAGCCCAGGCCAAAAATACCCCATTCCTTACTGTGCCTTTCCGGGTTTACAACCGCGATATCCTGCTCAGTTAAAATCAGGGTGTTTTCGTTAGAATTGAATTTTGATAAAATCCTGTTGGCTTCGTACCGGGTTTTGCTGTCGGCCAAAATGTCGTTGGTAGAGCTCAGTTCAGGTTTAACGATACATTTATAGTGATAAAATTTTTCAACCGCAGCTTTAACCAGGTTCATGGTCGATTCTTCGACATGACCAAGGGGTTGAATATACACCACTTTGGGCCGGTGACACGAAAGGCAGCAGGTGATAGCCAAATAGAACGGCAGCAATAATCGTTTCATTTTTAAAAGGTAGAAAGAATTTTGGGGATTGACTAATTGAGAAAATTTTATCCGCCGGTTGATGATCAGGGTCGCTGAACAATACGGCTTGTCAAGCATTAAGTTCAGTACGCAGGTACCTAAATTTCAGTAATCCGGGTGTTCACGAAATTCCTCAAAAACGTGACAATTTGGTGTATCATCAAAAATTAAACGGCTCAAAAAGAGTGGCTTATACAGGCGTTTAGGGGGGTGTATGTGTGCAAAACGTGAACACTTTAACCCCGTACGTACGGGGTTTAAAGGCATTTACAATAGGTATGGATGCAATTGATTTTGCATGCGATGTCTCTGCCCGATTACTGGAAATAGCACTTTTTCGAAATAAAAGTATAGGATATGGTAAACTGGGTAAAAAAGTAGGTATCGCGTGGGTTAAGGTCGCCGCGCTGGGTGCCGGGGCTGCCGATATAAACGCCTGTTTTTTCGCCCGAGCGATCGGATAATTGCTCCTGCAGCGTGTTGTGGCCCTTGAATGCATAATAGCCGCCAACGTCGTCGAGGTAGTCTGTATTAGGGTTGCGGTAGCCTATCTCGACGCCCATCGTTACTGCACCGGAAACATTGTATTTAAGCCCGGCCCCATAGGGAATGGAAAAAGCGGTTGTCGGGTAAGGCTTTTTTTGGCCTTCCGTCTGCAAACTCCGCAAATCGTATTTTTGCCCCTGGTAAATGGTTGTGGGGACATAGGTGAGCACCGCGGCCCCAAGGTACATATAAGGCGTGTATTTGCTGTTGGTAACACTGGGAATATACCTCATAAAGTTAAACTCGGCCATTACGCTTACTTCGTTTAGCGTAGTGGTGAAGCTCAAATTACGCTGGCGGAATTGTGGATTGCTGGAGTTGCTGTCGGCGGCGCTGATAATGCCAAAGCTATAATTTAGCCGGAGCGCCAGGTAGCCGTCAAAATTTCGTTTGGCAAAGATGCCGAACGAGGGGCCGCTGGGTTTTACCGGGTCGTTGATGTTCAGGTCGCCCATGTAGCCTGCGGCGCCGATGCCACCCCCAAACTCCCAGGTCTGGGCCTTTAAGTTGTACGATAACAGGAATAAAAATATAATGAGTACAAATTTGGGCATCCACACAAATTTAGTAATTGCGGGCGTCAAGACCCCACAATAATTTGTTTCTTAACGTTGATAAATAACTTTCATTATTTAAGCGGACAAGATTTAGCCTGAATCCGGCCTTTTTTACCTCAAACCGGATGGATTTATCAATCGCCGCGGTCCGCGAGTCGCAGGAGACCAGGTAATTGGTGCCTCGGCTTTCCACCTCGAACGATAGTACACTGCTATCCGGCAAAACGATTGGCCTTACGTTTAAGTTATGCGGCGAAACCGGGGTAAGCACCAGGCTTTCCGAACCGGGGTGGATGATGGGCCCGCCGCAGCTTAACGAGTAAGCAGTTGAGCCGGTTGCGGTTGAAATGATGATACCATCGCCCCAATAGGAGTTTAAAAACTCGCCGTTGAGCGAAACATGAGTGGTGATCATGGCCGAGTCGTCACGGCGGTGTATGGTAATATCGTTGAGGGCAAAATTATCCGCGCCGAAAATTTTAGTTTCCGAGTTGATGCAGATCAGCTCGCGGCTGTCAAGCGTAAAGTTTTTGTTGACGACCGCTTGTATGGCGTCTTCAATATCATTTTTGTTGATGCTGGCCAAAAAACCCAGCCGGCCAAAGTTAATGCCGATAACCGGTATGCCCGAATCGCGGACGAGGGTAACTGTATCCAGCAGGGTCCCATCGCCGCCAAGCGTTAAAAATAGGTCGATAAAACCCTTTATTGCATCTTCAGGTTCCAGAACTTTGTATTGCAGGGCGCTTATATTATCTTTAAGATAGGCGTGCAGTTGGTGATGAACATAAATATCGGCCCCATGACGCACCAGGTTATCGAACACCTGCTGTATAAACGGAAGTACTGCCGTATCATTAAATGGCCTGCCGTAAATCGCTATTTTCATGGTTCATAGTTCATGGTTCATGGTTCATGGTTCATAGTTCATGGCCGTTTTGGTAATAGTTAGGAAGTAGATTGGTACGCTCAAAATGAGTTTTTTAATGCTGTTATCATTTTAACCAATACCTCATATTCATTGTAAAGTTTTGTGAAAACTTCATCGGAAATATACTTCCTCCGCTTCGCAATAAACAGGCAACTTACCACTTCAATCGCCGAACGCAACGAATAACCCCAAAATACCTTAAATACGGCCTTACTTTAACCAGTTGAACCTTCGGCAATATTCAAAATAACGGAATCTGCGGCTCTTTTTATCTGTGATGATAAAATATGCAATTCGTCCCTGGGAAAGCCTTTCGTTAACTGGTTTATATGCTCACCCAAGTCCATTGCTTTTTGCCAAACCTGCAAATCCTCAAACCTGAATGCCATTACTTAACCTATGAGCTTTCCTGCCATGAACTATCAACTATGAACCATGAACTAAAGATTAAGATAATTCATCAGCGAATCATACCGCTCCCGCGAGTTATCGACATCGCCGCTATGGTTGAAAGTTGCCTTGATAGTATACTCGTACCGCAAAAAGGTAGATAACATCGCCGAAATATCCTGTTTATTTACTTTAAGGGTAACTTCCATCCGGGTTGAATCGGGGAAGGTGCGGACATAAGAACTGAGGATCTGGGCATTGTCCGACTCAACGATCTGCGCCATATGTGCCAGCGAATTGTTTTTATTGTCGATCTCCAGCACAATGATGCCCCCGGGCTGGCTCACAGCGGTCAGCTGTGCAAAATATTCAATAAGCGCATTGTTCGATATCAGCCCCAGGTATTTGTTTTTATCGTTCAACACGGGTACTACTGTCAATTCGCGCTCATAAAATACGCGGATAACATCGTAAACGTGCTGGTCCTCCAAAACATAGGGGTTAATGAGCGACAAGGTTACATCACCGACAGGTGTTTGGTAATTCAATTGTTCAACAAGGTCATCTTCGGCTATCAGGCCTACAAACTGGCCGTCGTTCACAATCGGCAGGTGCCTGATGCGGAATTCCATCATCCGGTCAACAGCCTTCTGTATAGTATCAGAAGTACTAACCGGTGGAATTATATCGGCAACCAACTCAATCGCAAGCATTTTAAACCCTTATCCTTTCTAAAAATCCTTTTAATATCCTGTTAAACTCGTCAGGCTGCTCCATCATCGCCGCGTGGCCGCAATGATCTATCCAATGCAGTTCGGCATCGGGCAACTCCTGGCTAAACTCTATCGCCACTTCCGGCGGTGTTATCTTATCTTCCCTGCCCCAGATTAATGATACCGGGATTTCAATTTTGTACAGGTCCTTTTTCATATTATGACGAATAGCCGATTTCGCCATCGCCAGTATCCTGATCACCCTGTGCCTGTCATTTACGGTAGCAAAAACTTCGTCAACCAATTCCTTGGTCGCTGTTTTCGGATCGTAAAAGGTATACTCTACCTTTTCTTTTACGAAATCATAACTCCCCCGCCTTGGGAACGAGCCGCCAAAAGCGTTTTCGTACAATCCGGAACTCCCGGTTAACACCATCGACTTGACTACCGCAGGGTGCGACAATACATAGATGAGCGCCACATGGCCACCCAGCGAATTGCCCAACAGTGTCACGTCAGTTAACTTCTTGTAAGTTACAAATTTATGTACAAATTTCGCCAGGGTCTTTACACCTGTAGTGAGCAATGGCAGGTCATAAATAGGCAACATGGGGATAATTACCCTGTATTCCGAACTGAACTCCTCAACCACCCTTTCCCAGTTGCTTAAAGCGCCCATCAAGCCGTGCAGCAACAGCAAAACCTCGCCTTCGCCCTCGTCGATGTAGCTAAAACCATGTTCCTCTTTAAGCACAAAATCCATAAAAATTTGT
>JABDHD010000161.1 GCA_013285685.1 Bacteroidota bacterium | reverse complement strand
CATTACTACCGGGAAATATAGACGATGTTTTAAACAGCATCCCTTATTTTATGCCCGAATTTTACCTCTCGATATTGTTCCTGGTAGTTTTGGCAACCGATTTGATTTTTGGGCGCGACTCCGAAAAACTTTGCCGGATAATAGCTTGTGCTGGACTGCTTTTGGTTGCCCGTAATGATTACCAGCAGATTGAATTGCTGCTGTTTTCGGGCCAGGGCAACGGCCATTTCCTGTTCAGCGGAATGCTTTTGCTGACGCATACCGCTATCAGTTTTAAACTGGTGATTGATGTTTTGGCTTTTGCACTGTTATTATATTTTGGCTGGGACGATAAGTTAAAGGCGCACCCAAAGCGCCTGTCCGACCTTTATACCATAGCCATCGGCGCCGTTTTTAGCATGCATTTAATGGCGATGGCGGCAAACCTGCTGTCCATCTATCTCTCCATCGAGATGGTTTCCATAGCATCCTACCTGATGGTAGCTTATCGCAGCGAAAACGCTTTCAGCACCGAAGCCGGGTTAAAATATGTGTTGTTCGGCGCGGCGGCATCTGCGATGATGTTGTATGGCATATCGCTGCTTTACGGCTTCGGGGGCACGCTGGCTTTGTACTCCGGCAATTTGCTTTTGAGCCTTTCCCACGCTAATGCTTTGCCCGTTTCGGTGGCGCTTTTCTTCGTATTGGTTGGCATGGGGTTCAAACTGTCTTTCGTGCCGGTCCATTTTTGGGTGCCCGATATTTACCAGGGCGCGCCAACCCCTGTCACGGCCTGGCTCTCCACTTTGCCGAAAATTGCCGGCTTTGCACTATTGATCAACTTTTTAAGGCCATTTATTTATTATCCCGGCTGGACTGTTTTTGATTTTCAGTTCTACCTCGCCATAATCGGCATTGTAACCATGATCGCCGGAAATTTTGCAGCCATATTGCAAAAAAACATCAAAAGGATGCTGGCGTACTCCAGTATCGGGCATACCGGGTTTGCCTTGATGGCGATTGTGGTGTTCCGGCCGGAGTCAATGTCGGCGCTGGTATTTTACCTCGCCGTGTACGGCATAGCCAATATCGGCGCCCTCGCCCTCACAACTTATTTCAACAATGCGGTCGGCGCCGAAAATACGGATACGCTAAAAGGCCTGGGTTATAAATTTCCGACCGCCTCGGTTTGTTTTGTTATCGTGATGATATCATTAACCGGTTTGCCAATTACGGCCGGCTTCAGCGGGAAGCTGCTGATCTTTTCGTCAACCTATGGCCTTTATCAAAATGTGCGCAACCCGCTGCTGCTGGCGCTCATGATCACCGGCGCGGTTACCACCCTCGTTTCGTTGTTTTACTATATCAAAATTCCACGCAATTTATTCCTGAAAAGGAGTGAAAATGCGGTAATTAATGACTATAAATCGTTAAATCTGATCATTTTTTCTATAATTATAGCCGTTTTGATTGTTTTATTGGGGATAAAACCTGATTTGTTGATAAATCATATTTAAAATCCGGATTTTCCATTAAAAAATGCAGAATACTATTTCACTTTATCGAAATAATGTTATACTTTGCGCAGCTTTAGGAAATGTGAAACAGCAGCACAAGCCGGGCGAACAGCCCGGTGTTTCCTTGCTGTTTCAGTAGGCAAGTATCAAACCCAACTAAATAACCTATAATATGTAAGGCCTGTCTGATCTCACGGACAGGCTTATTTTTTTATATCAAATCTGTTCACTCCTAAATGTTACGATAACCGGCACGTGATCACTTAACGCTGACCAAACGGAATGTTCGCCGATTTCCACAGTTTCCAAAACTGCGGCAATATCTGCCGATACAAAGCAATAGTCGAGATGATAAGGTTTTTCCTCGTGCCTATACAGGTAGAAGGTTGGGTGCTGCTCTGTGCCCTGTTCCTGGCGATGATGCAAATGGTAGGCGCTTTGAATGCCCTTGTTCTTCAGGAATTTTACGACCGCGGAATGATTGCCCACCCGCCGGGGCCTGTCCCAAATTGTGTTACTGTTAAAGTCGCCCGCTAAAACTGTTCTTTCAGGCCTCAGCAGCTTTTTATAGTGATGGATGGCCTTCCACACCTGTTCCACATACCGGCCGTCCGGATCATCCGGATTATAAGCCCAAACGGCGAACAAAGTAAAGTCAAAATTGCCGCCCGTGACGGCAATAGGGGCGATGGTTTTGATGGATGTTTTATGCTTTTCGATAAGCGTTAGCCGAAGCCCGTTATAAGCAATAATACCAAGCCCCTTATGCTGATTTGTACCGAACCATAAAACAGACGATGGCTGTTTGACACCCGTTTTGAAGATAAGCTTTTCGATGCACTCACATTCGGGGATCACCAGGATATCCGGCTCAAAAGCCAGGATGGCTTCGGCCTTTTTACGGAAAGCCATGTTACAGTTCCAGGTGATGATCTTCATATACGCAGCGCGGTGATCAGGATATTATGAATTGCCCTGTAACCAAGCCAAGTATTTTTTTTCAAGGTTTTCCTGGGAAATTAGTCTTTTGGCGGCAATGTCTTTGTCGCTAAGCTGCAGCATTAAAATTTGAGCCTCGGTGAGTACAAATACTTCATCAGCCACAGCATTGTGTTCCGTCTCCATTTTTCTGGTTTTACATAAATATCAATCTTCCGCAACAGAATATGAAATAAAAAATTGTCGGTAATTTCCTGGATGCCGCCACATCCGAAAAAATTCACCGTAGAGACGCAATATTTTGCGTCTCGGACCCCGTGCAAGGATTTACCGAAAACGCCAGCATCCGTTCCGAGACGCAAAATATTGCGTCTCTACAACCGAATTCAGGATTTTTTCGATTACTAAATATACACCTTTTCAACCAAACCCGATAAAACCAAAATCAACTTTAGTCCAAAAACCAACTTTAAACAATTTAAAGTTACTTTTTTACCAATCGGTTCAAAAACCGCCTAAATTTGCAATTTGAGGGGGTTTTGTTAAATTTGTACAAATCCAAATTGTATGTATAACCTGCTTGTATCCCCCCAGGATGTACAGGCTTCTTTGCAGAAGCATGTACTTGCCGATGGCTTCGACCTCACTTTCGACATGGAAAAAAGTAAGGGCGTTTACATCTATGACGCAAAATACGATCGCACCCTGCTCGATTTTTTTACCTGCTTTGCCTCGGTGCCCTTGGGATACAATCACCCCAAAATGGTGAACGACGAAGCGTTTAAAAAGAACCTGATGCTGGCCGCCATGACCAATCCGTCCAACTCGGATATCTACACTACACAATACGCGCAATTTGTGGAGACTTTCGACAGGGTAGGGATACCGGAATATCTGCCGCACGCCTTCTTCATTGCAGGCGGCTCCCTGGCTATAGAGAATGCATTGAAAGTTGCGATGGACTGGAAAGTGCAAAAGAACTTTGCCAAAGGCTACACCAAAGAGATCGGTTTTAAGGTTATCCACTTTGAACAAGCATTTCATGGCCGCTCCGGGTATACCCTTAGTTTAACCAATACGCAACCTGCAAAAACCAAATGGTTTGCCAAATTCGACTGGCCGCGGGTATCGGTGCCCAAAATAAAATTCCCTTACAGTGATGCAAACCACGAGGATTTGCTGCGGCGCGAAGAATTATCCGTCGCGCAGATCAAAAAAGCCTTTGAAGAGAATAAGGACGACGTTTGTGCCATCATTATCGAGCCGATACAATCCGAAGGCGGCGATAACCATGTGCGGCAGGAGTTTCTTGAAAAACTGAGGGTATTGGCTGACGAAAACGAAGCGATGCTGATTTATGACGAAATACAAACCGGCGTAGGGTTAACCGGTAAATTTTGGTGCCACGAGCACTTCGGCGAAAAAGCGCGTCCGGATATTATTGCTTTTGGTAAAAAGATGCAGGTTTGCGGCATTTTGGCGAGCCGCAGGGTGGATGATATCAAAAATAATGTTTTCAATGTTCCTTCGCGCATTAACTCAACCCGGGGCGGCAGCCTGGTGGATATGGTTAGGGCATCGAAGATAATGGAGATCATCGAGGAAGACCACCTGTGCGAAAATGCTGCTGAAATGGGCGACTACCTGCAGGAACAATTGATCGACATAGCCGGGCGGCATCCGCTGATCAGCAATGTCCGGGGCAAGGGGTTGCTTACCGCCTTTGATTTCCCCGACAAAAAAACAAGAGATGCCTTTATCAGGTTAGGGATGGAACAGAACGTGATGTTCCTCGGCTGCGGGGACCGTACCATACGTTTCAGGCCGGCGCTTATTATTGAAAAAAAACATATCGACGACGGACTGACAATACTCGAAAATATTTCCGCCGAACTATAACATACTGTAAAACTTTTGCTACAAAAGCTTGTTTAATAGTTAAATTTCGCGCTTTTTATGGTTATTTGAGACTGGAAACGCATCTTTTGGTAAAATGGGGGGTGGTATAATAATATAACCTATTTTTTGACCAATTATTGCAATATTTTCGGTTATTAGGCGTGTTAAACTTGGCTAAATATCATAAATAGCCCTACACTGGAACTATCATGAGCAAGCATATAGAAAAATTAAAAAAACAACTGCTGGAGATATCTGAAGTTGTAAATGCATTCAAGTCGGAAGCTGTTCAGGTGAAGATCGTAGACAGGTTGCTGGATGCCATGATTGAACTGGAAAAGACCGACGGCGAAGCGCCGGAAATATTTGTGAGAAAGGGATATAAAGCCAGGAATGGCGAGGAGAACGCATATGCTTTCGGCCGTGGGCCCAAAAAACCGGGCGCAACCAAAATCCTAAACCAATTGTTATCAAGCGATTTTTTTGACACTCCCCGTTCAATCTCATCTATCGCAACGTATTGTAAGGATACCTATGATTCGGATTTTAAAACATCTGAGTTGTCCGGGATACTTTTAAAACTCGCCAACGAACATAAGCTTAGAAGAGAAAGAAGCAACGAAAACAATCGCTTTGAGTATGTGAGGGCTTGATTTAGAGATTAGCTTGTTTGACTCCATCAATATAACTTGAGTTACATTTGACCAAACTTCAGTTGCAGCTTCTTTCGGACTTCCGGACTGCTCACAATAAATCAAACAAGCTATCAACCCCTAAGATTTTTTTCGAGGTAAAGCCTTCCGCATATTTTACCCCAATACTTTTTCCAAACTCACGGGCGCGTGCCTCAATCACCTGTATAAACTCCGGCGAGGAAATATAGGTTTGGGGTTCATCCTCCCATTCGGGGTTATAAAACTGCGATTCAAACGCGTTAATACTCTCAATTTTCTTGTCCCAATGTGCGGTAACATCAATAACAACGTCAGGTTGAATATACCGGTCCTGAATAAAATGGAGTACCAGCCTTGGCCGCCATGCCTCCTGGGGTGTCCCATCTGAATAAGTTTCAATCTTTATTAGTCCGGCCAGGAATGACGCCGCCTCTACCAATTCGCTTGCCCGGCCATGATCCGGGTGTCTGTCATGGTAGGCATTGGTGATGATGATATCGGGCTGATATTTCCGTATGCTTTCAATAACTTTAAGTTGATATTCTTTTGTGTTTTGAAAGAAACCATCAGGAAGACCAATATTCTCTCGCACGGCCAGGCCAAGTATCTGCCCTGATCTGGCGGCCTCGCCGTCCCTGATCTCTGCCGAACCACGCGTGCCCAATTCACCACGTGTCAAATCAAGCAGCCCTACCTTTTTGCCTGC
>JABDHD010000160.1 GCA_013285685.1 Bacteroidota bacterium | reverse complement strand
GATCATACCAAACTTAACCACCATCAATCATTACCTCAAAAACTCAAACTATAAAGATGAAAAAGATATTTCTTATATCTATCCTTTTGCTGGCGTTTGCGGCTTGCAAAAAGACGCCTGTTATCCCCGCTGGCGACCTCGGCGGCGGCATAATTATGGACCCATCGCTTACCGACCCGGCTACGTATCGCATATCGGTATCCCAGCCAAAACCTACTCCGGCGCAGGCCCAAATTCCCGTGATCATTTGCTGTCATGGCTATACTGCCTCCACTTTTGAATGGGACGAATTCAGGACCTGGTCAAATGGAACAAGCAAATATTATATTGACCAGGTATTGCTTGCGGGTCACGGTACCACCTACGCCAATTTTCAAAAATCCACCTGGCACGATTGGGAGTCCTCTATTATGGACGAATACAACCTGCTGGTTAGCGAAGGCTATCAGCATATAAATTTTGCAGCATCTTCAACCAGCTGTACACTGTTGCTCGATATGATCAGTTCCGGCTTTTTTAAAGTGAACGCGTTTAATTTTAACACGGGGATGTATAATAATATCCATGTCTTCCTGGTCGACCCCATCGTTATTCCGTCGGATAAAAACCTGTCGCTTATTGGCGTTTTAGGGTCTATGCTCGGCTATGTAACCTCCAATAACGCACCAGGCGAGGAGCAATACTATTATCATTACCGCCCGGAGGAAACGTTGCAGCAATTGCAGGATGTTTTGAACCAGGTGAGGGATGAGTTGCAAAACGGGGTTCAGCTGCCCGACTATATCTACCTGAAAGTTTACAAGTCGATAAAGGACCCGACCGCTGACCCGGTTAGCGCAGTGCTGATCTACAATGGGGTCAAAACAAGTTCCGGCGGCAAAATTGACCTCGACCTGGTTAACTCGGATATCCATGTGTTTACCCGCCTAAGCCTGGTTCCGAATGTTACGCCGCTTGACAAGCAGAACCAAATTTATGCATTTACAGATATTACGACACGCATTTTTCAATAACCACAATGAAAATGTCAATTATTTTCGGCTGCTTTTTGATGATGTTTACTTTCAGCTTTATAAAAAGTTATGGGCAGGGCCCGTATCATTACCAGGCAAACATCCCGGATTATTATTGGCTGGATTTAGGCGCCGGTAAAAGCTCATCCGGTTACAGTTCGGTTGTTTGGGATGCTAATGTTCAAGTATCTGATAGCTGGCTTATTACAGGCAGGCTGCAGGGTGAACTCAATAATCTTTCTTCTTTTGGCTTTAAGCGCGGAGCTGGCGTATATGCTTATTACTTGCTTGCCGGCAGAATGTTAAACCAAAAATTCGGCCTTCTTATTGTATCGGCCGGTTTAGGGCTTGTAAACGTTGTTTCCAGCGCCGCCGCCCCCAACGGCGCTTATAATAATTCAACAACCAATATCCAAACCGTCGGTGTGCCGATTTTGATCCAAAGCTATTTAGTATCGTTACAAACCTTTGGTTTTGGCATCAGCGGATATATAAACTTAAATACCATCCGCTGCACAGCGGGTATCACCTTAAATCTGGCAATTGGCCAGATCGGCACCAATAACAAGAATTATTAAATTTTATTACGACTCGAACCTTTCAACGAAACAATAAGACACTAAAGAATTCAATAAAATGAAGACAACATTCATGTTAATCTCACTACTATTTTGTTTTGCATCAGTCAAACTCACTGCGCAAAGCATTAACCGCGATTCATTAAAACGGATAGCCTTCAGTCGCGACTCTATTATTCAGGATTCGTTAGCAGCTATTGCCCGGATAATTACCACGGCAAAAACAGATGGGAGAAGGCTGCGCCTTAGCAACGCGCAAAGGCAGAAATTTAACGCCGACAAGAAAAACGCAGGTTCTGATTTATTTAAACCGGCACCAGGTACGGTGTCAGACACCCTGATGCTGAGTGACTCTGTTTATGCAAAGGCGTTCCGTTTGGCCGCTTATAAAAAAGCTTTCGGGTATCGCAAGCGTACGACAGGGCATTATATTTTGGTTGGCGGAGTTGCGGCAGCTTCTGCCGTTGCCGCCTTTTTTGTTATAGGTATTTCCCTATGGCTTGCAAATGGCGCTCATGTTGGGGTTTAAAGTGATTTATTCGGCCTTTCTGTTTTCAACCGGCATTTATTGAACCATTTAAAAGGATATTAAATAAAAACAAATGAAAAAACTACTATCAATTACCATTGCATTAACAGTTTTTGCAATTATCACACAATCATGTGCTACGTCAAACAACCTAAATAAATTTACAGGTACCTGGAGAAGAATTAATAACCCGGAGAAGCGGGATACCGGGACTATAAAAAGGGAAAATAAAGCGATTGTTGGCACTTTAGGCAAGGATACCTGCATCGGAATATATGATAAGAAAAGTAATGTCGTAAAATTTTATGTTATGGGGCAAGCCGGCATAGTTACTTATGATAAAAAAACCGGCCATATTTTATTGAATAAGGGTGAGGACGGTGAATTTGAAAGAATTAAATAATCGTTTAAAATCAACTAAACTGGCGTGAAAAAATCATCCGTGTTATTTATCATTTTAATGGGGTTATGCCTGTTTGCAAAAGCACAGCTATATGCAGGCGTTGGCGGTTACCCGAGCGGAAGCGCAATGTCCACTGATTTGACGCTTGAAATCCGCCTCCGCGAGGCTTTATCTACACATAGGTTCATGTTTGGCGTGAGGGCCCAGACGGCATCTGCAAACAAAGCTTTTTATACCTCTATCTCACTTACCGGCGATTATTACTTTACCCGTCCGGGCAGTGGTTTTTGCGTATTTGCAGGCGGCGGTTTCGGTGGCTATAATGACCTTAGGGTGAGTAACGGAACAGCTAATAGTGATAACTTTTTTAATCTCAACAACGCCAGCTTCGGCTTCTCCCCAAGAGTCGGTATCGAGGCGGGACGTTTTCGCCTCTCAGCTGAATACAATATTACGGGCGGCATTAATAATTATGCTGCTGTTAACCTGGGCTTCTTTTTCGGAGGGGGCAGGGAAAAATAATTTTGTACAAAACACTAAAACGATAAAACGAAATGAAAAAAACATTAATCAGCGCGATTGCATTAATAGTTTTTGCAATGATGATCATGCAATCCTGTGATAGTTCATCTTCCAAACTGGATAAGTTTATGGGGAAATGGAAAAGATCCGACACCACACAAAAGGATATCGTGCTTATAAAAAAGGAGGACGAAACTATCCTGATCATTGCAAAAAAAGACACGATAGTTGCCCGGTACGACAAAAAAAATGACGCTTTAAAGTTTGCGGCTTTTTGGACTGATGGCGTGATAATTACCTACAACCCCAAAAACGGCCACCTTTTGGTGAATAACGGCAAGGACGGCGAAGCAATAAGGGTTAAATGACCCCAAAATACAGTGTTGATCCTTCATTTAAGAGACTTTGTTTGATCATTATCACTTATGAAAAAAAGAGCGATCGGCCTTTTTGTTTTTATTTATTTTGTCTTTGGTATGCAGGTATTCGCGCAGAAATCTGCTATAGACAGCCTTAGTGCTATTCTTGCAAAATCCACAGATACCGTTAAAGTAAAAACCCTTATAAAAATAGGAAATGTGTACAAAGTCAAAAATAATTATGACAAAGCCCTGTCTAATTATTTGGACGCCTTAAAGCTTGCCGACTCCATTCAGAACAAAGAGTGCCTGTTTTTATCACTCAAGCAGTTGGCCAGTTTTTATAATGAGCTAAACCAAAATGACCAGGCGCTTGAATTTGGTTTAAGGGCGCAAAAAATAGCCGAAGAGCAAGGTAACAAACAAAACCTTTATGATATATTGGATTTGGTAGGCGGCTTCATTTATTTCAACTCGGGTAAATATGACAAGGCGACGCAGTGTGGCCAAACAATGATGAAAATAGCCGAAGCCAAAGGCGACAAGAAGCAAATTATTTATATGCAAATGTGGTTTGGCGACTTATACAGAGCGGAAGGAAAATTTGACTTATCTATTGAAATATACGCTAAGGCCCTGCAAACCGCAAAAGAAATTGGCGACAAAGACTATTTATATTCAAGTACAAATGGCGTGGGCATGGCCTATGGAGGTAAAGGCCAGTTTAATAATGCGCTTAAGTATTACCTTGATGCATTTAACGGGGCTGAAAATGCTAAAGTCTCCACAAACAATTATGAATATAATGTTGCAAAAACTTATTTTGAACTGAAGGATTATCCCAGGGCTTTATTCTATGCAAACAGGTACTTATTACTTTGCGATAAAAATGGAGATAATTATGAAAAATTAGCAGATTATGGTTTACTGAGAAAAATTTACGCTGCCACAAATAAATACAAGGAGGCTTATAACGCTTTTGACCAATACCATAAGCTTTATTTTTTGCTTCATTCGGATGATGTTCAAAATAAAATGAATTTATTGCAGGCCGGATTTAATGCGGAGAAACAAACAAAAGAAATCGAATTCCTTCAAAACCAGGCGCTGCTACAGTCAAAGTTGAAAAATGTTTTGATTGCAGCGTTCATATTTCTGCTGGTGATCATATTGTTAGTCGCGAACGGCTACCGGCTAAAAAGAAAATCCGGGCGTAATCTTTCTTCAAAAAATAATGAACTCAACCAGGCAATCAATACATTAAGAGCCACGCAGAACCAACTCATCCAATCGGAAAAAATGGCTTCCTTAGGCGAGTTAACCGCAGGCATAGCACACGAGATTCAAAACCCGTTAAATTTTGTAAACAATTTTTCGGATGTGAACGCAGAAATGATAGCAGAACTGGAGGACGAACTAAAATCGGGCAATATACCGCAAGCCCTTGCTATTGCCGGTGATATTAAAGAAAATGAAAGGAAAATAAATCACCATGGCAAACGTGCCGATGCTATTGTTAAGGGTATGCTGCAGCATAGCAAAACCGGCAGCGGATCAAAAGAACCAACCGACATTAACGCACTTGCAGATGAATATATGCGGCTTGCTTACCATGGTTTGAGGGCGAAAGATAAAAGCTTCAATTCAGAAATGACCACTCGTTTTGCATCCGACCTGCCAAAAATAAATGTACTTCAACAGGACATGGGCAGGGTCATGCTCAACCTATTTAATAACGCTTTTTATGCAGTAAATCAAAAAGCGAAGATGGCACATAACAACTATAAACCTGAGGTAACCATTTCTACATCTTTTGAAAAGGGTTATGTTATCATAAAAGTAAAGGACAACGGCGTTGGGATACCGGATGCCATTAAGGGAAAGATCATGCAGCCGTTCTTTACAACCAAACCAACCGGTGAAGGAACAGGTTTGGGTTTGTCGCTGACTTACGATATGGTGGTAAAGGGGCACGCAGGGAGTATTACTGTTGATACCAAAGAAGGTGAATATACGGTGTTTACTATTAAATTATCCCTGGCGTGAAAAAACTGTTATTCGTCTTTTGCTTGTTTGTTTCGTCGGACGTTTTTGCTGTGGTTCAAAAGGATACGGCCAACGGCGTAGCTATTAATTCGTTAGGGAAAAGTGGGTTCCTGCTTAATCATGGCCGGAAGTTTCATCCGGGTGATGAATCCGGCTTTCGCCCGGACTGATTATAATGATAATAACTGTCAAAACATCGACCCCGGGATAAAGATACCGGGGCTGCCCCAGCCAATGGACGAGACAAAGCTATCTGTACTATTAGCTATTATTTCCAGATTGTAAAATCGGTGATCAGTTATTTCCGACAAGTTTCATGCCTCTAATGTCTGCCCGCCAGCGTTTGACATCGGCGCCCC
>JABDHD010000159.1 GCA_013285685.1 Bacteroidota bacterium | reverse complement strand
TATACCTGATGGCAACAGCCTTAAAGAACTAAGGTTCAACAGCGATGAAATGATTGTAAATGGGGTTAAACAGCCCGATAATGTATTTAAGAAATATAAGGAAAAATATAACCAGTTCTCAAAGGGTAGTTTTTCTTATCGCAATGATTAAAAATTCTATCAAACCTTCCCGGGGCGGGGCGACATGAAAATAAATTGTATAAAAACGAATATTGCACTGGTAGTGTTGTTAATGGCTTGCCTTGGCGCAAGGGCACAGCAGATTGCTGATAGATTAGACAGCCTGATGCATGCCCTTTATACACGCGGACAATTCAACGGGAGCATTCTTGTTAGTGTGGGCGGCAAAAAGATTTACCAAGGCAGTTATGGCAAAGCGGATTTAAAAGCAAACGCCGATTTTACGGATACAACGCCATGCTACCTGGCTTCCCTATCCAAGCAATTTACGGCAATGGCCATCATGATATTGCGGGAGCGTAAATTATTGAGTTATGATGATCCGATTATAAAATACCTGCCTGAGCTTTCATCATATGCTCAAAATGTTACGATAAGACATTTGCTGAATCATACATCGGGGGTCGTCAACTACGAAAGCCTTGGGATCGATCATCCGGGCCTGTCCAATAAAGACGTTTATGATCGGCTGGCTAAAGAGACAAGCCTGCGGTTTACCCCGGGCGACAAGTACGAATATAGCAATTCAGGCTATGTGCTGCTTGCTATCATCATCGAAAAAGTTTCCGGAATATCTTACGCCGAATTTGTGGAAGAAAATATTTTTACGCCGCTTGGCATGAAGGATTCCTTCGTTTTTGGCCGCTCAACAGCACATAGCAAATTCGGGGCGATTGGTTATGGGAAATTCGGGGATATCGACGATAATCCAGGTTTTACGGTCGGAGACGGCGGCATCTGCTCCACTGTAGAAGACATGGGTAAATGGGACGCTGCACTATATGGCAATCAACTGGTCGGTCAATCCGCACTCAGCGACGCATTTAGTCCTGCCGTTCTAAATAATGGGACCACGGTTCCTTATGGATTTGGCTGGATGCTGAAAACAGAAAATAACGATCCCGTCGTTTATCATACCGGCGGTTCAGGGGGCTTCCGCACGTATATCGAGCGTGATTTGAAGACACGCAACAGCATTATTATCCTGACAAACAATGAAAATTCGCCAAGGACGGAAATCAGGAACGCCATTGTAAATATCCTGGCGAACAGGCCTTATACACTTCCTAAAAGCTCAATAGCAATAGAAATGTACAGGGTTAGAAACGAAAACGGAATCGATTCTGCCATAAACTTTTACAATTCCAATAAACTGGGGAATAAGGATGCTTATGATTTCAGCGAGCAGGAATTGAACTTATTAGGCTACAAACTTTGGTCGGTTAAAAAAATCGGCGAAGCTATTGAAATTTTCAAGCTAAATACGGTAGCATATCCGGGATCATCGAATGCTTGTGAAAGTTTAGGCGAAGCTTATCTTGAACACGGCGACAGGCAATTGGCCGTGGAGTGTTTTAATAAATCGTTAAGCATAGATCCGCAGAATTCGGATGCTATCAGAATGTTAAAAAAAATAAATAACCAGTAAAATAAACAAAAAAATGAAGACAAATTATATTAAAGCTGGCTTAGCGTCAATAGTGATGTTACTGGCAATCTCCGCTGCTAAAGCACAAACAAGCGTCGCTGAAAAATCAGCCATGGACGCTGACCGGTATAACAATTATGATCATATAAGCAACCGCGACGGGAAACAAGTTGAGCGCATTCAAACCAACTGGGATGACAAGCTGTACAAAATGGAGCTGGTTAACGACAAAATGACTGCGCTTTATGTTGAAGGTGAAAAAATACCCCCGGCTGAGTGGGGCAAATATGGTAAAGTAATAGCCGCGATACGGGAACAGATAAAAAAAGACCACATACAGGCTAAACGCGACCAGGCGCAGGCGAAGATAGACCAGGAGCAAGCATCGCGCGACCAGGTACAGGCCGGGCGGGATATGGAGCAAGCCGCGAAGGACCGGGAAGACGCAAAGCGGGAACAGGCGCAGGCTTCGCAGGACCAAATACAGGCAAGGCGCGACCAGGAGCAGGCAAAACGCGACCAGGAGCAGGCCGTCCGTGATCGGGAACAAGCCCAAAAGGACCAGGAACAAGCTAAACTTGACCAGGAACAAGCCAGGCGCGACCAGGCGCTGGCGAAAGAAGATCAAAGGCTGATGAAGGAAATGCTTACTGACCTTGTAAACGATAAGATTGTACCGGATGAAAACAGTGTGCGCGAGGTAACCTTAAATGCCGATGAGATGACGGTAAACGGCGTAAAACAACCGGATTCGGTTTATCAAAAATACAAGACCAAATACGCCAGGTTTGCCCGTGGCAATTTTTCATACGGAACGGACGGCGACAGCTACCATGGAATTCACATGAGCCTAAAGGATTAGCACTGTGTATAGGACAATCATATCTATCTGAATGTAAGCGTCATACGTGTCCAAATTAATTAAGCCGGGTGTTAGCCATTAAACTAACACCCGGTTTTTTTTTACGTTTTAGGAAAATTTTTTCGCTAAAATGTAACCTTGCCGGTTAACCCGCCGTAAAAAACCGCATAATTTGATAAATTATATTTCCTGATAAATTATTGATAAGTTAAGAGTTAACGTCATGTACCACAAACTAAACACATTCAAAGCAGATCTTTACAATGTATTCGTTGAAGGCAATGCAAATAGCATCCAAATGGGACGGGTTTTTTTAATACTGGCAATCCCGGTGATGGCCATATTTGCGATCGGCCTGCATTCAATCAAATATTAAGATAATCGCGTTTCCAAAAAATCGAAGAGCAACGTGCATACCGTGAGCGATCTTGCCCGGTGATAAAAGGAAAGAAGTTTGTTATTTCTTCCAGTCAAAAGGATTATTTGCTATTAAACTGCTGTCACTTTTGCCAAATAATCCTGTATACACAAAATTGGTATAAGGATTATAAAAAAGGTGCCAGGTGTCAATTTTGCTCTCGTTGACGCTCCAATACTGGTAGCTTAAAAATTGATACTGGTTAATGTATTTCATCATATTTAACGGGAAGGCTTGCTCGGTGAAATACATATTGAAAGCCGGCCCTTTTGATGCCGGCAGGCGAAGCCAGTCGGCAGTTGAATGAGAAGCCGGTGCGTATGAACTTTTGTTTAATCTGTTGCTACCTTTCTTTCCGCCTTGCAAATTGGCCGGTAAATTATTGTCAGTTGGAAAAAACCTGGCGCATTGGATAAGCACGAGAGCAGCACATACGAAAAATAGGAAATAAAGTATAAGTTGTTTCATAGTAGCGTGTTAGCGGTGGCGGATGTAAAAAATGCTTTTAAAGCAAAATTATTATTCAAATATAATAAAGAGTAACTGAAAGGTAATAGCGTTTTTACCATTTTTCGATACGTAGTTTTACGTATTTTTTCCCGTGTTAAGTGAACCAACGTCGAATGGTTTTGGTTTTAAAAAATTCACATTTTGTTTTTTAAGCATCAAAAGCTGTTAATCTCGCCTTTCTTATTTCAAAAATCCACTATTTTTGCCGCGATACAAACACATGAGCAGTTCATTAAAAGAAAAATTCGACAGTATAATTTTTGATCTCGACGGTACGCTTTGGGATAGCACCGGTAACGTGGCGGTGGCCTGGCAGGACGCAATTGCGACGGTAGATTATGTGGATGAAGTAATGACACGCGAGAAAATACGGCCGATAACCGGCCTGGCTTATAATGTGATATTCGACACACTATTTTCTCACCTTGATATAGAAAAACGTGCAGAATTGATGGGGCTTTGTGCCAAAAGCGAACTGGAGACGTTGCACACTAAGGGTGGGGAGCTTTATCCCTCGCTTGATGAGACGCTTGGTTACCTTGCCCGTAGGTACAAACTTTTTATCGTAAGCAATTGCCAGAGCGGGTATATCGAAGTGTTTTTAAAATTGAGCAATGTTGGGCATTACTTTTCGGGCCACCAATGTTACGGCACAAAAGGCAACCCGAAAGCTGAAAATATTAAGGACATTGTTAATGATTACGAATTGAGGGCGCCTGTGTACATAGGAGACACCATGGGTGACTACGATTCGGCAACTAAAGCCGGCGTGCCTTTTATTTTTGCCGACTATGGTTTTGGCAAAGTTGAAAGCGGACAATTGGCGACAATAAGTACCTTTGCTGAACTTACGGTGTTACTTTAGCTATTAGGATGCACTAAGATAGCTTTTCAATTTCTTTGATCGACAGACCTGTTATATTGGCGATTAGGCTGATTTCCAAGCCGTTTTGCTTCATCTTTAAAGCAGCTTCCCTTATGCCTTGCTCGATGCCCTTCTCAATGCCTTTCTTTTCAGCTTGATCTAATAAAAACTCTTCAATACCATTAGTTTTACCGCAAAGGTCGCGAAGGTTTTCGCAAAGGCCACAAAGAGAAAAATTAATTGACCTACTGATCCAGTGAAAGTTTTTGAGGCCTTGATGGGTAAACTGAACAGCCACACCGGGTAGTAACAAGGCGCATGACGAAAAATTGATGGGCTTTGCGAACTTAGCGAAAACCTTTGTACGCTTTGTGGTTAAAAATCAAGTATATAAATCGGCTTGTGTCCGCACCAGCCCCCTCAATTATTTTAATACGCCTGCCCTGACGGAAAACAAGAGTGAAGAAAGTTCGGCAGAAAAGTGTTAGTTTTATCCGACTAAGCTTATTAAACTAACACAGGCTATGCTTTTTCCAGAGGACTTTCTGCACTATATATGGAAATTCCGGCTTTTTGATCGCGCTGATCTACGGACAACTATCGGTGAAGAGTTGGAAATTTATTCGGCCGGGATGCATAATTCCGATTCAGGCCCTGATTTTCAGAATGCGAGGGTCAGGATCGGGGATACCACCTGGGCCGGGAACGTTGAGGTGCATCTATCCTCCTCGGACTGGAAAAAACATGGCCATACCACAGATAATGCATACGACAATGTCATTCTTCACGTGGTTTATCGGGATGACCTGCCGTTGGTATTGCCAAATGGCCACAAAGTGCCTACGCTTGAATTGCAAAACCGCATTCCCGACGAATTATACAGCCGTTATCATAAACTGATCTTTGGCAACCAAACTATTATTCCCTGCGAGGCGAGCATAGGTTCTGTCGATAGCCTTACCTTGCATAACTGGCTTACCCGGGTTTTGATCGAACGAATGGAAAAGAAATCTGCGGCAGTTATCTCGGCACTCGACTTAAACCGCGGCGATTGGGAGGAAACTTTTTACCAGTTCCTGGCCGCAAATTTCGGGTTCAAAACCAACGCGCTGCCTTTTGAATTGCTGGCGAAGTCGCTGCCGCAAAATATACTCGCA
This sequence comes from Bacteroidota bacterium, assembly GCA_013285685.1. GTDB lineage: Bacteria > Bacteroidota > Bacteroidia > Sphingobacteriales > Sphingobacteriaceae > Mucilaginibacter. The sequence continues at coordinate 496 of JABDHD010000159.1, read as the reverse complement.
AAGCACAAAAACAGTCCACTGCAGATAGAAGCGCTTATTTTCGGGCAGGCGGGATTTTTAAACGCTGAGTTGGCAGATGAATACCCACAAAAGTTAAAATCAGAATACGGGTTTCTGCAAAAAAAATACCAGCTAACGCCAATTGAAAATCATTTGTGGAAGTTTATGCGCCTTAGGCCGGCCAATTTCCCGACAATCAGGATCGCCCAGTTCGCGGCGCTTGTTGTTCGCTCCAATCATTTGTTTTCAAAACTATTGGAGATAAAAGACGTAAAAGCCCTGCAAGGCTTGTTTACCGAGATAAAAGTTAACCATTATTGGGAACACCATTACCGTTTTGACGTTGAATCGGCGCCTTCGGTAAAGAATTTAGGCCCGGACTCGGTTAATATTTTGCTGCTTAACACATTGGCATTATTTTTATTCAGTTATGGTAAGCACAATCAAATTCAGCATTATATTAACCGCAGTTTGCAATTGCTTGAAATTTTACCGC
>JABDHD010000158.1 GCA_013285685.1 Bacteroidota bacterium | reverse complement strand
ATGGTCATCAACTGGATGGCCAATACTTCAAAAGAGTTATCCACCACCCTTTTGGTCATCAGGGCGGCATTGCAGCCCATGCTCACGATATCCTGGTTGTCGTTATTGTTTGGTATACTATGCACATACATCGGGAACGATAGCGTCTGGTTCTCTGCCACGGTTGAGGTAGCTGTAAATTGCATTCCCTGCATCCCGAAGTTAAAGCCCAATATGCCATGGTTTACAAATGGCGGCAGTTTTTGGTTGAGTTTATTGTTAAGCAAATAGTTCAGCTGCCGTTCCGAAAGCATCGAGAGTTTGGTGATGGCGATCTTCAGCTTATCCATCTCCAGCGATACATAATCACCATGGAAATTTCCGCCATGGAAAATATTATGATTTTCGTGATCGATAACAGGGTTATCGTTTACGGAATTCAGTTCGTTTACCAAAACATTTTCCGCCTGGCTGATTGTATCATATATCGGCCCCAAAATCTGGGTCACACACCGTAATGAATAGTATTCCTGCACCTTGTCTTCAAAAAATTCCTGGTCGATATTATCAGGATTATACAGGTGCGCCGAGCGGTCGCGAATCATTTTGCTGTCAGCTAAAATATTGCGCATCATCGCCGCAACTTTATTTTGCCCTGTATGGTGTTTTACGATATTGAGTTCGTGGGAATAATGGTCGCCATAGGCCTCGACGATCTCATTGATCATCGCTGAAAACAAGACCGACCATTCCAGCAGCCTTTTCGCCTGCAAAACATTAACCAGGCCGATGCCCGTCATGGCTGAGGTACCATTTAAAATGGCCAAACCCTCGCGGATATGTATCTGCAACGGCTTTATATCAAACCGTTCGAAAATCTCGGCAGCAGGGTAAACTTTATCTTCAAACCAAACCTCCCCTTCACCTATCAAAGCCAACCCTAAATGAGCCAACTGCACTAAGTCGCCGCTGGCGCCCACGCCGCCGTGTTCGTAAATGCAGGGGCTGATATTTTTATTGATCAGCTCGGCCAGCAAACCGATCACCTCAATATGCACACCCGAGTAAGCCTGCAAAAAGCTGCTCAGGCGGGCGATCATCAACGCTTTAGAAAGCTGTGCCGGTATCAATTTGCCGCTGCCCGAGGAATGGCTGCGAATAAGGTTGTATTGAAGCTGGAGAATATTCTCTTCGCTCACCTTGTATTGCGCCATCGGTCCGAAGCCGGTGTTGATGCCGTAGATGAGCTTATGCGAAGAGAATTTTTTCAGAAACTCAAAGTTGGTCTTAACTTTTTCTAAAACAGCATCATCAATAGCTATTTGCTGATCTTTAAAGAGAATTTCGGAGAATTGATTTAATGTAAGATTACTTTGTCCGATAAGTATCACAGGCGAAACGATTGTTTAAAACGATCAAAATTAAAGGCGTAAATGTATAAATTTTTGTCTGGCATTTCGGTCGCCTCACCTAAATCCTATCCAACCGCGTGCCGCCTTAGCTTTAGCGGTGGCGCAAGGAGAGGGCTTTTAGCATAGTCCAGTTTCTTAAGCCCCTCTCCCTTGGAGAGGGGTTGGGGTGAGGCTTGTATAAATTTAATCCAAAACAGCTTAACACAAAAGCCGGCAAAACGTTTCAAACCCTGCTTTACTGAACTTGCAGATCCTCCACATGCAGCACTTTTGATTCTTTACAATAATCCAGTATGGCTTTTTGCACCACCGGCAACATATCCTTGAATTTTGCCACGATGAATGATTTGTCCCGATCTATATCGCTGTGGTAATGAACCACTTTAGGCGCATGCTCTTCCACGGTCAGTCTCAAAAAGTGGAATTCTGTATTTTCATAATCAGTCAGCAAAGCCGTTTCAAGCAGTTTGCGGCCTGCAATAAACAGGTCGAGCTTCCTTTTCGGCCGCTTTACCAGGTCAGCTTCTTTCATCAGTAAAGCCCCGGTATAACCCATTTTGCCCTTTACATCCGATTCTTTTAGCAGCGCCAATTCGTCTTCCACTGCTTTCTTATCGCCTTTATCCATAATTTTATAAAAGTTAACCTTCTCAAATTGCTGTTGGGCGACACACCATATCGGGAGGCAAAAAATAATTACAATTAACAGTATCTTCAATTTTATCAGTTTTTCGGGCGCGCAAACTTAGTTAAATCCCTAAAGCGAGGCAACCTGTATATTTAGAAATATCTAGCGCAATAACCCGAAAATAAGGGTTTTGTTAGGATAAATAATATGCATTAATAAATTTTTAATTTACTTTGAGGGTTAAATAAGGTGAACAGGGGAAACCTTTACGATGGCTTTTTAACCACAAAGGACACAGAGGTTTTCACAAAGGTCGCAAAGGCTGGACGCTTTTAGATATTTTTTGTGAGTTAACTGGCTTAAAAATATTTTTTAAAAATGCTTGGCGCTCTTTGCGAAAAACCTTTGTAGCCTTTGCGGTAAATTTTTTTGAATGGATAAAAACTTACAATTTCGCGGTTTATGGGCGGTTATTTTAGGCGGATCGAGCGGGTTTGGCTTTGCATCAGTTGAAAAACTGGCTGCGCATGGTATGAATATCGCCGTTTTATACCGTGAACCGTCGGCTGCCGAAAAACCGTTAAAGAAACGTTTTGAGGATATCGCCACCGAAAACTCAACCGAAATATTGGGTTATAACATCAACGCCCTGGATATTGACGGACGGATGGAATTTATAAAGACGTTTTCGGGCAAAACAGGTCGGCACAAGGTAAAGCTGCTGCTTCATAGTATTGCCAGGGGAAACCTGAAACCGCTGACGATCAAAGACGGCGACGAGATCGACAAAACCTATAACGAATTATCAATTGAAGATATTCAGTTTACATCGTACGCAATGTCGAACAGCTTACTGGATTGGGCCAGGGCGCTGCTGGCAGCAGAATTGTTTCACGAAGATGGCAGGATCATCGGCCTGACCAGCGAAGGGGCACATCGTTACTGGGAAGGTTATGCGGCGGTTTCCATTGCCAAAGCATCGCTGGAGAGCCTGGCAAAATATATGGCTGTGGAGTTTAGTGCCTACGGGTTGAAAACCAATTTGATACAGGCGGGAATTACCGAAACTACCTCGTTTAAGCTGATACCCGGAAGCGATAAATTGATCAAAGCGGGTATAAAAAGGAACCCGCTTGGAAGAATTACAAAACCAGAAGACGTTGCGAATGTTATCTACCTGCTTTGCACTGATGAGGCGTTTTGGATAAACGGCTCGCTGATACACGTTGACGGCGGTGAGCATTGCAGGTAATACAGAGAATCGGGTCGTGAGAAGTGGGCTTATTGAGCGATGTATGTTATTATAACGAATGCATGCTCCATAGGGGCAACCTATTTATAGAAACAAAATACAAAACAAAATTGCCCCGTAGGGGCTACCCAATGGCGACAGGTCGAGGGGTGGATAAATCGAATACAAATTCGACCAGCGGGCAATAGGTAGCCCCTACGGGGCAAATGATATTTTTAATTATGGTGCTACAAATATTTAGCCCCTATGGGGCAACAAAGCAGTGGATATCCGATGTGAAGGTGCATCATGTTGAACAGAGATAATAAAAATGAACAACCACATACTCAGTCATCTGCCCTATAAATCCTCCTTTCGTTTTGTGGATAATATTATTTCGCTTAACGAGGATGAGGTAATTGGCGAATACACTTTAAAGCCGGACTCCTTTTTTTATGAAGACCATTTTGCAGGTAACCCGGTTACCCCCGGCGTTATCGTTACCGAAATTATGGCCCAGATAGGGCTTGTTGTATTTGGTATTTTTTTGGTGCTGAAGGAACTCGATCTGAAATTTTTGGAAAACGATTCTTTGTTCCCCTTGCTTACCTCAACCGATGTTTCGTTCCATAAAATGGTGTTACCGGGGCAAAAAGTAACTGTAGTGTCCAAAAAACAATACTTTAGATTTGGCAAGTTAAAGTGTTATATCGAAATGACCGACAGTTCCAAAGAGATTGTAGCAAAAGGCACGTTTTCGGGCGTTATTAAGGAAATTCACAAATGAGCAAACGGGTTGTTGTTACAGGCATGGGCGTTGTTGCGCCAAATGGAATCGGTCTGCCTGCTTTTTTGCAGGCCATACAAAATGGCATGTCGGGTATCAAATTCATCCCACAATACAAGGAGCTCAATTTTAGCTGCCATATAGCCGGCTTGCCCGATTTTAGTTGGGAAGAACTGGCTAACTATATTTCTGAGGTCACACTGCACGGTTTAAAGGGTACCAACATTGGCTATGGCCTTGTTGCTGCTATGGATGCATGGGCGGATTCAGGCATGGGCTACGAAACGGAAAAACCACGCTGGGAAACCGGCTGTGTTTTTGGCAACAGCACAGCTGACACCGAAGCCATGAAAAACGTGATCACCCGGGTGGATGGTAAAGAAGCCCGCAAACTTGGATCGCGTGTGGTGGAACAGGCTATGAATAGCGGGGTAACCTCCTATATTACCGGGCGGCTTGGCCTGGGTAATAAAGTGATCACCAACTCGGCAGCCTGTGCTACGGGTACGCAGGCGATATTAATGGGTTACGAATATATCAAACATGGTTACGCCGACCGCATGCTGGTGGGCAGTACCGAGCATGTTGACCCTTATGTTTACGGGGCATTTGATTCGATGCGGGTATTATCGCGCAAATTTAACGACGAGCCTGAAAAAGCGTCACGGCCGATGAGTTTGACCGCGGGCGGTTTTATACCCGGTTCGGGCGCCGGGGCCTTGGTGCTGGAAGACCTGGATTTTGCGCTGCAACGCGGCGCCCGAATTTATGCCGAAGTTTTAGGCGGGTCGACCAACTCCGGCGGACAGCGTTCCGGCGGAACGATGACAGCGGCAAACTCCGAAGGGGTGATTCGCTGTATCCAAAGCGCGTTGGCAGACGCGCATGTCCGTCCAAAACAAATCGACCTGATCAGTGGCCATTTAACCGCTACCAACGCCGACAAACAAGAAATTCAGAACTGGAGCGATGCCCTTGGCCGTAAAGGCAAAGACTTCCCGACGACAAATTCATTAAAGTCCATGATAGGCCATTGCCTTAGCGCGGCGGGGTCGATTGAGACCGTGGCATCAATATTGCAGATAATGCATAACTTCGCGCATCCAAATATTAACCTGGACGATCCGAACCCTGATATCCTGGAGATTACAGGGTTTGACAACCTGCCGGTTAATATGACGAGAAAAGAAATTAATATTGTGGCCAAAGCAAACTTTGGTTTCGGGGACGTAAATTCCTGTTTAATACTATCAAAATTTAAGGCATAAATGACGAGACAAGAGATTTTAGATGAACTAAAAAAGGTTATAGCCCCCTACACAACCAATAAAGAACTATTGGCCGGTATCACTGAAGATACCGACCTGATAAAAGACCTTAAAATCAATTCAGCTAACCTGGTCGACATCATCATTGACGCAGAAGCTAAGTATGAAATTGAAATTGACTATGATTCAGCCGATAAAATGATCAATGTAGGTACCTGCCTGGATGTCATCGGCGCAAAAATAAACGAGCGTGGATGATCAGCGCCGGCAATGATATTGTATCCTTAACCGCCATCAACGTTACCCGAACAAAATCGCCTGAGTTTTATCAAAAGATCATCAGCCCGGCCGAAAAAGCGCTTTTTGACACACTTGACCAGGAAGCTTTACCTTTCGACCGCTTTGTTTGGCTATTATGGTCGGTAAAGGAATCGGCTTACAAATACCTGCAAAGGCTTGATCATGGAATCGTATTTACACCCGTAAAATTTGAGGTTCGGTCGATAGCGATACCGCCTGCTTATTCATATACCGAATCAGGGGCGGGTGAAATTAGTGGTCGGGGATTCGGCAACTTTTCAACTTTTAAGGCCGAAGTTGTTTTTGCGGGTAGAAAACTTTTCTCGAGGGTTATCATTTATCATGAATTTGTTTCATCGGTAGTAAACCATAGCGATGACTTCGAGGGCGTTTACTGGGGGATAAAACGAATTAAAGATACTTCGTACAAATATCAATCATTCGCGGTAAGGGAGTTTGCATTGGCTAAATTGAAGGAAATATCCGGTTTGAATAACCTGGCTATTCATAAGAACGATGAGGATGTGCCTGTTTTGCTGAACGATAGTGAGTTATTTGCTGCTCCAATATCTTTATCACATCACGAACAGTGGATAGCTTTTTCATGTCAAAGCCTGGCTAACATGGCGGATAACTAGGTGATCTTACGCTATCTTTCAATCTTGCCCGCAGGATAAATTGACTCG
>JABDHD010000157.1 GCA_013285685.1 Bacteroidota bacterium | reverse complement strand
CTATCAAGTAAATCAATGGTTGTTGTGTGGTTTTGTTTACTCTGTAAACTGTCGAGTTCCTCGGTAAAAGAGGTAAAATCCAGTCGTATAACTGTATCGCTTACTAAAATATGGTGGCCTTTATTCGAGCTTTCTATATACTTCAGTGCTCTGACATAGCCACTGTCGCGCAGATTGTTATGTTCTAACTGGGCTTTAAGTGTAGTAAACATAAAAAATAAGAAAGTAGTTGTACAGGTAATTTTTAGCATGTTTTAATTCGTATTAAAGTTAAATACCTTTTCCGAACTATCAAACTGGATGGCATTGCCTCCTCTCACGCGAGTATCTGGGCCGGGCGGTGCGTTGGAAATACTCGTGCGTGCTGACAGGTAGCCTGTTAAGCGTTGCATGTGTGTTGATAACCTTTTAAAAAAGCAGAGAGCCGTGAATTATTTCGTGAACGATTATTTCGTTTTTTCCAATCTTGAAAGCGATAACCCAATCATTAAAGTGGCTACATGAATAACCAAATGCAGCTAAAATAGGGTGATTGCATAGCGTGTATTTTACATTTGGCCTGGCCAGTTTTTTTATTGCTGATTTGAATTTCAATGCATACCGATTGCCGCTTCCTTTGGTATTTTTTGATTCGACAAAGTCGGCAATGCTGTCTATTACGTGTAAGGCCCTGGGTGTAATTTTTACGGTCAATTTATTTTCCGTTGGAGTACTTCGAAAATGCCACTTCGATATCAATAGGTTCTCCGCCGTTGCCTTGTGAAAGATAGTCGATCAACTCTTCATCCGTAGCTTTTCTTCCAATGCCGGTGATCATCGCGTTTGTGTTTAATTCTTCAAACTCCCCGGCACTTACCGATAAACCCAGCTCTTTTGCCAATTCCATAATTAAATTGGTTTTTTTACTGGAATTTGATTTGATGATCAGTGTTGTCATACCCGAAGTTAGCAATTTTGCATGAATATTCCTGCTATTTATTTTGATAAAAAAACCAAATCGTCCTCAAGCCTGAGTATCCGAGTGGGCGGAGCTTTAGAAATACTCGTGCGCCGCTGGGCACGGTTTATTCCGTTTTATCTTTAAGCACAACTTCACCTTTAACCAGCCAGGAAATGCCAAACGCCCATAGCGTGATCGTTTCAAGGCAGAAAGTAGGCCGAAGCGAATAATATTTTTCGCTTAAGCCAAAAAGCTTTAAAACCAGCATAGTTGCCATAGCTACAATCATGATGATACCGCAAATAAGATAAACCTGGTTACGCGATTTTTTTTGCGCACCCATGTTGCCCGGCTTGTTTGTTCGTCTGAACAGCCAAACGGACATAACTGCCTGTACAACAAAAAGACCCGCCGCCGAAATATAGTGTACGGCGTTGCGCAATCCGTCTGACGGCCGGCAGATGATGTTGCAATCATAATGACCACCACTCACGTTGCATGGAAGGAATGCAACGCCGAGCGCAAAAATGGCCGCGAGGCTGCTCAATATTCCGTCGATAGGCGCCGGTCCCTTATAAGTGAATTGAAACAATGCAACAGCGCATAGTACGCCCACCAGTACGCTGCCCATAATGGTATAAAAATAGTCGCTGATAGATGCTTTAAGGGTTGGACAATCTCCGATGAGTAATGTACCGAGATACATAATAACAGGCAAAGCAATTCCGAGCCATCCTACTGCCCGCCTGATTGTTCTGAAAGAAATAATCATGTCCCTGTTGGGATCATTTGCAAATAAGGATTTTTGGTTCATGAGCTTAGGTTATTGAAATTCAAAGCAATATAGCGATAAAAAACAAAAAACAATTTTTTTTCTGCCCCGTAATCTCGCGAGTATCCGGGCCGGGCGGTGCGGTGGAAATACGCGTGCGCCGCTGCCAGGTAGCACGTAAAGCATTCGGGGCCATTTTAAAAGCCATAGTTTGTTGCCTGGCAGCGGGGCACGAGCACGCCGGGCTTTTGGCCCCTGCGCTGTATGCGCCGGAATAAGGGGACATGTCTTGTCTTAATAATATGCAATTGGCTGGCTATTAGTTAGATACAGCGTTTTAAATTTACATAAATATGCAAATAGTTGAAAATCAATATTATACATAAAAACATATGGGTGTTGTTGCGAAATGGACAAGCAAATGGACAAGCAAATGGACAGCAATGCGGCATTTTATGAATTTAGGGGTTCGCACGCGTTTGTAGATAATTATGATTGCCGCAATTATTGGTTCGGGTGATCCAGGTTCAATGGGCATACAGCACAGGGCTTCCGGTGAAATGGTTAACCAGATGTTGCACTATTTGACTGGTTTTGTATTAATATATTGATTATCAAGTATTTAATATAAGGTTAACATTGAAATATGTTAAGTTGTGTTACCCCTTTTGTGTGATTATGGATGCGCGTTATGGGTAAATTGCTCCCCAGTCTCCACTCGGCAGCGCGGCATTTTATGAATTGGGTGTTTTGCCCGCGTTGGTAAACATTTATGATTACCGCAATTATTGGTTCGGGTGCAATTCCCGCCGCTCTCCCAAACCTTGCGCGTATGCAGCTCCGGGCTGCGCGGTGATATGCGCTGCTGACAGGTAACCGGTTAACGATTCAGGTATTCGGGTGCAATTCACATTGTCGCTTCGCTAACCAGGCGTTCCGATGGAACGCTAAAACCAATATTTAATTTTTCTACCCACCAACCGTCCCTATGGGACGAGGATTGCAGAAGTTTCGCCCCATCGGGGCGTCTGGTGGGTAGAAAGTGAAAAAATATTCTTTACGTTCCGTAAGGAACGTTTGGTGGCTATGCGACGATTTGAATTGCACCCGGGTATTCTTTGAATGATGTAACTTATTATTATTTTTAGACGTGGCAAAAGGCATAGGTTGCTATTCGATCAGCGGGGGGCGGTTTAAATTTAGATATGCCAGGCACGCGGCGCAGGGTCCCTTCGGAGACCCTGCGAGGACAAGATCAAAACCAGGACTGATGAGTAATATTTTTATGCCGGCGCAATGGAATGACTTTTTTGTAATGGTGGGTGGCGGCGCGGCGGCGCTTGCCGGCCTGATCTTTGTGGCGATGTCGATCAACCCTAAGATCATTATCGATAACAAAACGCATAAAAACCGGGCAATTAACATGCTGTCAGGGTTCACGGCAATTTTTATGGCAAGCGGTTTGGCGCTGATGGGGAATCCATATCCCGGGGCGCTTGGCTTTGAATGGCTTGTGCTCTGGCTCATCGCAACAACCATCTTCATCAGGGGCTATGTTGTAGCCATCCGGTCGGGTGAGAGTTCCATCGGATTGAACGCGCCGCGGCTTGCAGGCGGCACCATATGTTACATCGCTGAAGTTATAGGTGGGACGTTGCTTATTTTCGGCAATAGCATAGGGCTTTACATTGCCGCTATCGGAATCGTTGTTTTATTCGCGTTCCTCATTTCGGGTGCATGGCTGCTAATGGTCGGCATTTATGAAGACCGGGGTAACGCAAACTAAATCTATTATTTTATGGCAAACAATCCGGGAAAGCCCGGCACATACGCTTATGACTCTTCTTGTGACTAGCGCCTCAGGCACTAATGGTCCGGGGCTTGGAAAGATTTTAGCGTTCAATCCGCAGGGAAAATTGATCGGCTCATTTAGCGATGACGACCGGATTGCCGATCCCCGCGGATTGGGAATTGAGCCGTCGGAGCGGCTGTTTTTTGTGAACAGCGGGACTGATTGCATTGTTGCGTTGGACCCTGGTGGCCACGTTGTTCGTGCAACTTCCACCCTGCCCGGATTAAACCCCGGAGGAGGTGTCTTCGGACCTGATGGCCGATACTATGTCGGCTCGCGGACTGCACGAACCATAATGGCATTCCCGAAGCAGCTCGACGCGATCGGTGAATATGTTCTTCCGGTACACATCGTGCCATTCCCCCGTGGGTTTGGTTTCGGATCAGATGGTACACTATTTTTGGCATCGGGCGTTGGTCCGGACGGGGTTGGTGACGATGCCATCTTCGCGTTTGCTTCAACGGGATCAGCTAAGCTCCCGTGGAAGGTAGACGATCCCAAACTCAGCCCGCTTGATTTACTGGTGGGGCCCAATGGCAACATCTTCGTTAGCAGCGAAAAGCCATTCGGCTCTCCGGACGCCATTACCAGTGTGCGGGAATATGATGCTAAAGATGGTCGCTTAGTCCGTGTTATGCGTCCTGGTGATAACGTCCAGTTCAGCAAGCCCAGGGGGCTGCGTTTCGGGCCGGACGGTCTTCTCTATTGCGTCGCTAAGGATACAGTGGTTGCTTTCAATTCTGAAACCGGGCAATGCGCGGGCGTGGTTGTTGAATTCCCTGATTTGTATGGCCAGGCGTTGGTTTTTTACCCCGAATAGGGTTAAGCAACTTCCCGTCCCCGCGGGGTCTCTAAAATGCTATCAAGTTAAGACCGATGCACCGGATTTTTAATGTCGAATAATGAATGTTGAACATCGAACGTCGAAGTTTTAACTTCAAAATTCAACATTCGAAACGCCGAAGCCCTCTTGAACACAAAAAATAAACAATTTGTTCAAAATCCGGTGTTCGATATTAGTTCCCTTAACTTAATAGTATTGAGGGCCCCCGCAGAGGACCCAGCGCCGTGTCTCCCCGCTTTTGGCTTATGTTGCGTGCGATAGCTTATTTATGAATACAAAAAATCACGTATATTACTACCGGTTTCCTATCTTCAACCTAAATGGATCTGAAAAAAATAGCGCTTATCATTTTCGTGACGATTATGCTGGGGTTTGGTATCAGCGCATTGTTTGCCTCGTATGTTAGTCCGCAAAACTCGACCTATGTATCCGGGCATTTTCGGTCGCTGCGTAAAGACGTAGCCAAAGGCGATGTTAGCTATGCGTTGTACCTGACCGAAAGCAATGACGATTACAGAATATCAGCGGAATGGGCGCATTGTTTTTTAGCTGAAAGTTTTGGTGACGCGGTACAGCCGGGGCAGCCGGTACAATTGTACTTAAGGAGGTCAATGCCCTTTGTTGTTCCAATGGTGGCTGATCTTAGCTCAGGAGGAGTAAACTACCTGGGCATGGATTGTGTGAATGATACTATTGAAGAGGACCGGTATAAAATGCCACTCATGATGCTGGGTATTTCCATCTTTGCAATCGTTTTGTATACGCTGCGAAAAAAGCCGAAAGGAGCTAAAAAATAAACCCTTTTAAGCACACGGCGCGGAGGCCCTTCTGAAACCTATTTAGACAAAAAAAATTTATCATTATTCACACACGCTGGCTATTTCATTGCGCTGCTTTTTCGCTTCGGGTGCGGTATACGTGGAGCAAATGCTGCAATTGTTCGTCGCTGATTGCCAGGTCATCCAGGTTCATCTGCTCGGCGCCGCCCGGATAATCGTATACCAAATAAGTATTGCTGTTTCTGTGCCGGGGGGTGCTGCCTGTTACGATGGTGCGCACGTCTTCGTTTTTTATATCGCTCCAGGGGTGAAAAGGTGTTTTTACGGTTTGTATCCCTTTGTCGCTGATGATGATTTGCGGCTTTTTTGTGAAGTACTCTTTTAACCCGGTGAAAATAAAATAAGCGGCAATGCCGCCGAATATCACGCGGCCCAAAACGCTGTAATTTTTTTGATACGCGAATATGGCAAAAGCGGCCACCAGCATGCCCGCGATAGCCATCGCCCCACCGGCTTTTTTTGAAAAGCGGATCACTGTTTCCGCGGGTACGAGTATATCGTTGTTAAACACATCCTTGTGCTCAAAACGCGGTCTGAGTTGTTCCAACTGCTGTTTATCGGTACGGGACTGATAGGCCATAAAATCTGACGGCGTATCGATCAGTCTTGCCTCCCTGGCTTTATTTTCAAACTCATGGATATGGTCCACGTTTTGATAGGCCCATATTTTCCATTTAGTGATCGCAATGCTCCAGTAAGCAGCGCCCAGCAGAAAGCCCGCGCCTGCTGCAACGGCAATTACCCAGGCAGGGCAGTTATATTCTTTATCTAAAACGACAGCCACTACCAGCGCTGCCAGGACAAGTCCCCCGGACGGCAGGTTGACCGCCAGGTGGCCCTTCCTTATTGCTTCTTGTACGGTTACAGGCATAAATTGTGCTGGTTTCTTAAATACGTATAAATCTGTTGAGTCGGGCAATCTGCGAGGTTCCGCACCTACAGCTATATTTGTCTTCCTTGTTCTTTAACCGGCCTGCGCCCCCCACTGTACCGGTCTTGCAGATATCCTGCGCAGCCGATAGATCAACAGATAAGCGGCGTAGCCTACTTACCCGGCATATCAAATATTTTGGGATCGATATCCTTATTAACGGTTACCGATTTTATCGTGTAGCTTAACTGGATTTGACCCAGGTCGAGATCGATTTTATAGGCCTGCAGGTATCCGAAATCCGTTTTCTGGTAATTGGATAAGGTAGTCACTACGTTTGCGTCCTGCCCCTGCATGGAGACGGTGCTGGTTACCTTGTTTGCCAGGTAAGTGTTTGCATCAATATAATAGATGGTTACCTTTTTGCCGGCGGTGATCTTGATGGGATAATTGTTCCCGTCTTTAGGCAGCAGTTCGGCGGTGTAGCCGTTGGCTTTATAATTCAGCAGCGCGCCACCCACCCAAATATCGTCCTTGCCTGATTGGTACTGGTCGTCAGGCATTGGGGCTGCATCGGTGCTGCCTGCGAAGGGGTTAATATTCCAGCCGCCTTTATCGGTATAACATTGTACTATTTT
>JABDHD010000156.1 GCA_013285685.1 Bacteroidota bacterium | reverse complement strand
GCCTGATTTATTACGACAGGAAAAACGGAACCTTCAAGCCCTACCTGCATGATGCCAATAACGCCAATAGCCTGGGCAATAACGTGGTGGTTTGCCTTTATATTGACCATGATCAAAAATTATGGATAGGCACCTATTTTGGCGGCCTTGACTGTTTTGACGGCAGGGGATTTAAACATTATAAACACAACGAAGCCGATACCGGCAGTATTTCTGAAGACCGGGTTTGTTCCATTACCGAAGACGCCGACCATCATTTGCTGGTGGGTACGCTGTCTGCCGGTTTTAATGTGTTCGACAGCAAAAAACAGGCTTTTACCCACTATATCTACAACAGCCGCGACAATGCCATCCACTCCAATTATGTGAGCAAGATGCTGGCCGACGATCACCAAAACCTGTGGGTGGTGACATCGTATGGCGTGGATGTGCTCCAGCACAAAACAAACCGGTTTGTCCATTACATTCACGATCCAAAAGATCCGTATAGCCTCATCAGCAATAACACCAATAATGTCATGGAGGATAGTTTTGGCCTGATATGGGTGAGCACACGGGAAGGGATCGGGATATTCGACTATAAGACAGGCAGATTTACCAATGTCAGCAAGCAGGATGGTTTGCCCGATAATACGGTGATCGATATGCAGGAATACGATAAAAACAATGTATGGGTAAGCACCATGAACGGTGTATCGGATATTGTGGTCGACCGCAGCCGGGCCGGGCTAAAGTTTCATTTTATAAATTACAATGAAACCGAAGGTTTGCAGGGACGCGCGTTTACCGAAAACTCCTCGCTCAAAACACGGGAAGGGGAGTTGCTGTTCGGCGGAGGCAATGGCTTCAACCTTTTCAAACCGTCAAACCTGCACACCAATACTACGGTTCCGGAACTGGTTTTTACCAACTTCCAGGTATTTAATCAAAGCGTTGATGTAGGGGAGAAAATAAACGGGCGCGTTATTTTGCCGCAGTCAATTACAAATTCAAAATCATTAACCCTTGGGTATGATGACAACGGTTTTGCACTTGAATTTGCCGCGGTCAACTTTTTTAACCCCGCTAAGGTGAAATACCAGTACATGATGCAGGGGTTTGACCCCGGATGGATAAGTGCGGACAATAAGATCAGGAAGGCGACCTATACCAACCTTGACCCCGGCGATTATGTTTTTAAAGTGAGGGCCACCAGCAACGAAAACTGGGGCGATAGCTCCATCACCTTAAATATAAAGGTGCTGCCGCCATTCTGGAAAACCGCCTGGGCTTACCTGCTATATGCGCTATTGATAATCGGCTCGCTGCTTTACCTGCGCCGGCGTGGTATTGAAAAACTAAGGGCCCAGTTTGCGATAGAAAAAGAACGGGAAGAAGCACACCGCATGCACGAACTCGATTTGATGAAGATCAAATTCTTTACCAACGTCAGCCACGAGTTCCGTACACCTTTATCGCTCATCATGGCGCCGGTAGATAAAATACTGAAGCAAATTCCCGAGCCTGACATACAGCGCCAACTAATGCTGGTAAACAGGAATGCGAAACGCTTGCTGAACCTGGTTAACCAGTTGCTGGATTTTAGGAAAATGGAATACCAGGAGCTTAGGCTGCACGAAAAAAACGGCGATATCATCAGCTTTATAAAGGACCTATCCTATAACTTCAGCGATATCGCCGATCAAAAGAATATAAAATTTATTTTCGATTCCGAAACAGAGTCGTTTTATACCAGCTTTGATCATGATAAGATCGAGCGGATCATCTTCAACCTGCTTTCAAATGCCTACAAGTTTACGCACCAGGGCGGGCAGGTCAGCGTGCTCCTTAATTTGATTGAAAAAGACGCGGATAACAAGTTCCTGGAGATAAGGGTGATCGATACAGGCATTGGCATAGCCAAAGATAAGCAGGAGCGGATATTTGAACCCTTTATTCAGAACGACATCCCCGGGTCGATGCTGAACCAGGGCAGCGGCATTGGATTATCCATTACTAAAGAATTTGTTAAACTGCATCACGGCGAAATTTTTGTCGAAAGCGAGTTTAACGAAGGCAGCTGCTTTACCGTGCTGCTACCTGTAAGGCTGGTTAATAAAAATATTTTTGTTGACAGCGATCTGTTGCTTAACCACTCGTCGGAGTTTTTGCCGGGTGAAATGTCGCCTAAAAACGGATCAAATAAAGACTGTAAGAAACCAACCGTATTACTGGTAGAGGACAACGATGACTTCAGGTTCTATATTAAAGATAACTTAAAAGCGTCATTCAATATCATCGAAGCCGAAAACGGCAAAAAAGGCTGGCAAAAAGCATTGGCCCAGCATCCTAATTTAGTGGTTAGCGATATCAGCATGCCGGAAATGAACGGGAACGACCTTTGCCTGAAAATAAAGAGCGACAAACGAACTTCTCATATCCCGGTTATCCTGCTTACCGCCTTAACCGGCGAGGACCAGCAGCTAAAAGGGCTGGAAACCGGCGCCAGCGACTACCTGACCAAGCCCTTCAACTTTGAGATATTGCAGTCGAAGATCAGGAACATCCTGAGCCAGCAGGAATACATGCGCAAAACCTATCAGAAACAGGTTGATGTTACCCCGACAGACGTGGCCGTTGATTCGCCGGATGAATTGTTCATCAAAAAAGTACTGGTATTGATCGATAATAACATTTCCAACCCTAATTTTTCGGTGGAAGAGTTGAGCAACGAGGTGTATGTGAGCCGTTATACGTTGTATAAAAAAATATTGGTGATGACCGGCAAAACGCCGAATGAACTGGTGCGGTCGATGCGTTTAAAACGGGCTGTGCAATTGCTGGAGACCGGCCATCTTACCATTTCGCAGATATGCCACAAGGTCGGGTTTAAAAGCCAGAAATATTTTGTTAAAACCTTTAAAGCAGAGTATAATACCATTCCGTCCAAGTACGTGGAAAGCATGAATGAGGAAGTGGAAGCGGAATAAATTTACGTTAGCATTTCCCGGGTGTCTATCCCCGAAAAAGTCGATGATTTTAAATGCGTAACATTTGGTAGGGGCGCCCCTTGTGGGTGCCCTCCCTGAGATCGAAGTCCGGCGTTGGTTATCGTCCGGTATGGCCTTTCAATTATCGTTTACATTCGCATTTTAGGCGCCCACAAGGGGCGCCCCTACACGTTTCACCGCCATGTCACCGCCTTTCAAAACGTTTACGAAACGCCATCTCCATAGGAGTCCTCCCGGACAAAAGCCTTTGAAACGGTTATGAACGGCAACGTGAGATTTTCCTCCCTGTTAAAAAACCATTTTTGAACGCCGGTGAGCGCTTTGGATTTGCTCAAAGCGAATCCGGATAATCACGTCAAATTCCCGCCAATTGTTGCTGTTAATGACCATAAGCTATGGTACTATAATTGCACTTTAAAAAGCATATGCCTTCAAATGCAGGTACACATTTGTCAATTTTAGTTACTTTTTCCTTGTGTTATTCTGACACAATAGGTTTTAATGCGGTGATAATCAATATTATATGTTAGGTTGACATTTGTGCCCCTATTTATCCACAACAAGGCTTTTTATTGCATATAATTTTACCACTGCAATAATGAATAATGAGCTTTGGTGCGAGACCGATAGCTCAGAAGTAAACCTAAGTAATCGTTTTTATTTTTTTATCGGCGCGATCTTAAGTCAAAAGTCTTAAGTTCTAAGTCTTGAGTCCCAGGTCAGAAAAAAACAAAATCTGATTGAAGCCCCACGCTTAGCCTTAAGTCGATTGCCTTGTGTTTTTCCAAAATCTGACTTCGGACTTGCGACTTAAGACTTTTGACTTAACACCGGTTTCACTTCCTAAACAACAAAAAATCAATTAAACATCAATAAACGCAAATCAATTATCAAATCAATTACTATTCAACTAACTAAACATTATGGGAAAAATTCTACGAATAGTATCACTGTTTCTTACCCTTTTCATTTGCGCGCAGGTTTACGCGCAAAACCAGGCAACGGTGATCAAAGGTACAGTAGCTGACGACAAAGGGGTGACTCTTCCCGGTGCGTCGGTGACTGTTAAAGGTACGGCTGTAAAAGCCGTTACCGACGTAAACGGCAAGTATAGCATAGAAGTACCTGCCGGCGGTAAAATCCTGGTGTTTTCATTTATCGGGATGGAATCACAGGAAGTTACAATAGGTACCAAAACAACCATCAACGTTTCGCTGCAATTATCGTCTACATCATTAAACGAGGTTACAGTAACAAACATCGGCTACGGTACGCAGAAGAGGGGGGACGTAAACGGCGCCATTTCATCGATTAGCGCTAAGGACATCCAGGACATTCCTGAACCCAGCGTGGACCAATTGCTGCAGGGTAAAGCGGCAGGCATTACGGTTACGCAAAATTCAGGCGAACCGGGCAGTGCCACTTCAGTGCATATCCGCGGCATAAGTAATTTCGGGCAGAGCGAGCCTTTGTATGTTATCGATGGTGTGGAAATAAGCGGCAACGCTCTCGGCGGCTACAGTGGCGGTGCGCAGTTAAACAGCCCCGGGTCAAGCAACATGGAGACTACGGTTAGCCCGCTTGCAATGCTTAATCCGAATGATATAGAATCGATAGACATATTAAAAGATGCTTCGGCCACTGCAATTTATGGCAGCAGGGGCGCATTTGGCGTTATTATAATTACCACCAAACGTGGAAAAGCGGGACAGGCAAAGGTTACCTACGACGGTTCTGCGGGTCTGCAAAAGCAAGGCAAGTTTTTGCAGATGGACAATTTGCAGCAATACGCGGCTTTGGAAAACAGAATGGCCGTGGCTTTTGGCGTCCCGCCGAGGCCCGAGTTTGCAAACCCGAGCATTTTAGGGCCGGGGACCAATTGGCAGGATGCTATTTTCAGGACCGCCGCCGAGCAAAGCCATACGCTTGGCGTATCGGGCGGTACCGATAAGTCTGATTATGCCATTTCGGCGGGCTACCTCAGGCAGGACGGTACGATTTTAGGTTATAATTTTGACCGCTATACAATCCACGGCAATGTAAATTCGCAGGCAAAAGAGTGGTTAAAAATCGGCACCGATTTTACCGCCAGCCGGAGTGACCAGAATGTTGGCATGGGCAGTAATACCGGTATTATTTATAATGCCTTATTAGCCGCGCCCGACCAGGCGGTTTATAATGCCGACGGATCATATGCAGGCCCTGATGTATCCGGAGGCACTGTTGAGGGCGGACCGAACCCGGTTTTTCAAGCGCTCAACATCACCAATACGCTAACCAGGAGCGAGGTGCAGGGTGGTTTTTATGCTGAAATAAAGTTTTTTAAAGACCTTACCCTCCGCTCCGAACTTGACGGAGATTTTAACTGGGCCAATGGACAAACCTTTAACCCAACATATCAATATGGCGCAACCGGCGCCGGGGCAACTTTTGGAAATGCTACCGCCACATTAAACAGGGCAATTACAAGCGGCACTTACTGGAGCTGGAAAGAATATTTTAATTATTCGCATACCTGGGGTAAACACAACCTAACCGCTTTGGCAGGCCGTGAGGTTTGGGCATCAAATTACGATTATGTTCCGCTTTCAGGCGTTGGTTTTCCGGCCGGTAACAATATACAGAGCATAGCGCTTGCGAATGCCGTAGCTGCAACTATTCCGGAAGGCTTGTATGACCAGGCAATGCAATCATACCTTGGCCGTATCATTTACACCTACGATAATAAATATAGCATTACAGCTAACATGCGCACCGACCAAAGCACAAACTTCGACCCTGATCCCAATAAACAAGTCGGTTATTTCCCGGGCGTAGCGGTATCATGGCGCTTATCCGAAGAATCGTTTATGTCCGGCATAAAAAACTTTGCGGATAATATCAAGATCAGGTTAGGTTACGGTACAGCAGGTAACTCCAACGTTGGGCAGTACGCATACGGCGCTTATCTTAAGGGAGTAGCTACCGCTTTCGGTACTGGCTTTTTAATAGCTAATACTGCTAATCCGGGTGTTACCTGGCAAACCTCCGTTCAAAAAAATATCGGTATCGATTTAACCTTGCTCAATCGCATCGACATAACTTTTGATGCTTACGACAAAACAAACAAAAACTTCCTGTTCCAGCAGCCTTTGCCCTATTTTCTTTTGGGCGGGCCTAACGAATATGGAGATAACCCGGCCGGTATTTCCCCTCCGTACATAAATGCCGGCAATATTGAAAACAAGGGGTTTGAATTTACCATCAATAGCAGGAACATCCAGGGCAAGGATTTTAAATGGAGCACGACTTTAACATTTTCACACTATACCAATATCATAGCATCCTTAAACGGTGTTCCGGGCTACAGTGAATCCGTAGGCACCGCTTTTATCAGCTTACCTGCCACAAAGACCATAGTTGGCCAGCCCGTTGGTGAGTTTTACGGTTACAAGGTGCAGGGTGTAGTAAAAACACAGGCACAATTAGAATACCTGTCAACACATCCGCAAAACGTTACCGGCACCACGCCGCAGGTTGTCAGCAATCAGCTGGGCAATACAATCTGGCTGGGCGATTTGCAATACCAGGATATCAATCATGACGGCAAGGTTGACGAAAACGACCAGGGGCCAATCGGTAACCCTAACCCCGATTTTACCTATGGTTTTACTAATAACTTCACTTACAAGGATTTTGACCTGTCCGTTTTCTTTTACGGCTCCTATGGCGGCAAGATACTGGATGCCCTTGAAGTTCAAACAGCCGGCTTATCAAGTTTATATCAAAACCAATTGGCTTCAACA
>JABDHD010000155.1 GCA_013285685.1 Bacteroidota bacterium | reverse complement strand
GATGATCGGTTAAACTCGGTATTTACCCATATTCTTGATTTTCGGACTTTTCCAACTCTTCTGTCTTTCGGACTTTTCGGACTTTTCCGACTCTCCAATCTTTCGGTCTTTTCAGACTTTCGGACTTCCCGACTTCCTCCCCAAATTCTTTTCTCGCCTGATACTAAAAAAAGTACAATTAAGTTTTACCTTTGTCACCTGAAAAAATTTGGCGGTATACTGTGCCAAATACAAAGGGCGGCTGATTTTTTTGATATGCCCATTTGGTAACGGATACACTTTTATCGGTCAATGGCCCGTTTTAAAAACAAGGAACGGCGGAAACCGATAAATCAATGACAAGCAGATGGGATATAAGGACCAGATAGATTTGACGAAATTACCGCAGCACATCGCCATTATTATGGATGGTAACGGGCGCTGGGCTAAAGGTAAAGGGAAGCTGCGGATATTTGGCCATCATAATGGAGTAATTTCGGTAAGGGATATAGTAGAGGGATCGGTGGAGCTGGGCGTTAAATATCTTACTTTATATACGTTCTCGACCGAGAACTGGAACCGGCCAAAGCTGGAGGTAATGGCGATAATGGAACTGCTGGTGAGCACGATCGACAAGGAGATCAATACGTTTATGGAGAACAATGTGCGTTTGAACGCAATTGGCGACCTGGCAATGCTCCCCCCAAAATGTTATGTCGAACTATCCCGCGCCATCAAAACCACGTCGGTTAATACCGGGCTGGTATTAACGCTTGCCCTTAGCTATAGCTCGAGAAAAGAAATTGTAAACGCAGCTAAGCAAATAGCGGCCAAAGTGTGCAAAGGCGAGTTGAAAATGGAGGATATTGATGAAGAAGTTTTTGAAAACAACCTGTACACCCATGATATGCCAAATCCTGAATTATTGATCAGGACCAGCGGCGAATTCCGGATCAGCAACTACTTGCTATGGCAAATTGCCTATGCCGAATTATACTTTACACCAAAATTATGGCCCGATTTCCGCAGGGAAGATTTGTTTGAAGCCATACTGGATTACCAGAAAGAGAGCGCCGTTTTGGCATGACCAGCGAGCAGCTTAACTAAATTTTTAACTTTAACACTTTTTAACAACTGTATAAATTATTTTTAGCCCACTAAAATATTCGAATGAATAAAGTCCTTTTTGCTCTTCTTTTCTCTATTTTAAGCACTGCTGCACTGGCCCAGGTTTCCAACCAGCGGGGTTATACCAAGTCAAGTTTACCTGCTGATAGTTTAAGTTACCTGGAACCCAAAGATTATATTATTGGCGGCGTTACCATATCCGGTACAAAAAACCTCGACAAAGATGTTTTACTTACCATTTCCAAATTAAACAAAGGCGACCGGATAAACCTTCCGGGCGACGCAAATGCTGCGGTTATCAAAAACCTGTATTCGCAGGGTTTGTTTGACGATGTGCAGCTAAATGTAACCGGTATT
This sequence comes from Bacteroidota bacterium, assembly GCA_013285685.1. Lineage (GTDB taxonomy): Bacteria > Bacteroidota > Bacteroidia > Sphingobacteriales > Sphingobacteriaceae > Mucilaginibacter. The sequence goes on along the minus strand of JABDHD010000155.1, from coordinate 5,560 downwards.
AAACTGGATACTATTTTCCTGGAAATTGTGGTAGTGGAACGTCCGCGTTTGTCAAGGATGCACTTTACCGGCATACGTAAGGGAGAGATTGAGGATGTGCAAAAGCTGCTGGCGGATAAAACAGCAAAAATTGTAAATCAAAACCTGTTAAGCACTACGGAAGCCATTGTTAAAAAGCACTTTAGCGAAAAAGGGTTTTTAAACACCACGGTAACCATGGTGCAGCGGAAAGATCCGGGCGATCCAAACGGTGTTATTTTGAATATTAAGATCGACAAAAAAGAAAAAGTGATGATCACGGAAGTCTCATTCGAAGGGAATTCCGCTTTTTCTCAGAAACAACTCCGGAAATATTTATCAAAAACGCGGACGCGAAAGTTTTATAACATATTTGGTTCGAGGAAGTTCAAACAGGACAAATATGATGAGGACAAGCAAAACCTGATCACCAAGATGCAGGATAAAGGCTACCGCGACGCCGAATTATTGAGCGATACGGTTTTTAAAACAGGCGAAAATACCGTCGGCGTTAAAATAAAATTGTTTGAGGGCCATAAATACTACTTCGGTAACATCAAGTGGTCGGGTAATGCAAAATATCCTACTGATGTACTGAACCGCATATTTCAGATCAAAAAAGGTTTAGTTTTTAGCGAGGACGAATTAAATAAACGACTCAGCGGCCCAACCCCAAATGACGACGACGTTTCTTCCTTTTACCTGAACGACGGCTACCTGACGTACCAGGCCGACCCGGTGCAAACCAGGATATACCACGACACCGTCGATTTGGACATCAGGGTTTACGAAGGCCCGCAATACACCATCAACCGGGTTATGGTAAAAGGGAACGACGTAACCAACGACAAAGTGGTTATGCGCGAGATAAAGACAAAACCGGGACAGAAATTTAATAAAGCACTATTAATACGGAGTACACGCGAAATTGGCCAGCTGGGATTTTTTGACGAACAAAAAACCGAACCAAAGCCAACCAATATCAACCCGCAGGACGGAACTGTGGACATTGTGTACAACGTAGTTGAAAAACCATCGGATCAGATCCAACTGTCGGGCGGTTTCGGCGGCGGCCAGTTGGTAGGCACGCTGGGCTTAACTTTTAATAACTTCTCTATCCGTAACATTTTCCACCTGAAGGATTATAAACCGCTGCCAAAAGGCGACGGACAAAAGCTGAGCCTTGTGGGCCAATCAAGCGGCAGGACCTACCAAAACTTCTCGTTTACCTTTACCGAGCCATGGCTCGGCGGTAAAAAGCCGATATACTTTGCGGTATCAGCTTATACGCAGGGCAGCTCAACCGGGCAATATTATGCGCCAACCAGCCCTTTGTATAATAATTTAAGGATAAACGGCGTTGGCGTAACACTGGGTAAACGTTTAAACTGGCCGGATGACCATTTTCAGCTTAATTACTCGTTAAACCTGGACCACTATAACCTGGATAATTATACCGGCTACCTGTTTTCAAACGGTACATCGTATAATATCCGGCTTACCCAGGAGTTGAGCCGTAACTCGCTGGATGTCCCTATATACCCCACACAAGGGTCGAACATGAAACTTACCATCCAGGGAACGCCGCCTTACTCGTTATTTAATAATATCGACTATGGCATTGCTACCCAGCAGCAGATATACCATTTTGTGGAATACTATAAGGTTAAATTCGATGCACAATGGTTCCAGCGGATCGTCGGTAAACTGGTGCTGATGTCGCAGGTGCGTTTCGGATTTTTGGGCGAGTATAATTCAGCCGTTCCGCCTTCACCTTTCGAGCGGTTTAAACTCGGCGGCGACGGTATGGCTACTTACCAGTTTTTGCAGGGCAGCGACATCGTGGGCTTGCGCGGCTACCAAAATTTCACCATCATCCCTGTGGGAACAAATTATACGGCTGATACCAACCCCGGAAGTACGGTTTATAACAAATTTACGTTTGAGTTGAGGCATCCGGTTATTGAGAGCCAATCGGCCACCATTTTTATGCTGATATTTGCTGAAGGAGGTAATGTTTGGAACTCGTTCGACAACTATAACCCCTTTAATGTAAGGCGGTCTGTTGGTGTTGGAACAAGAGTATTTTTACCTATATTTGGCCTGCTTGGTTTGGACTATGGTTATGGCTTCGACGCTATACCGGGTATACCAAGCGCAAATAAAGGCCAGTTCAGTTTTTCAATATCACAAAGCCTGAGTGGCGGGTTTAATTAATTTGCCAAAGAACGGTATGAAAAAAGTACTTCTAGCAGTTTGTTTCACCTTCATCGCGGTAACAGCTGCATTTGCCCAGCGCTTTGCTTATGTTGATTCGGATTACATTTTAAAACACATGCCGGAGTATGCTTCGGCACAACGGCAGTTGGAGGCGCTTTCGGCACAATGGCAAAAGGACGTGGACGCCAAATACCAGGAGATAGACCGGCTGTATAAAGCATACCAGGCCGATGAGGTTTTGATGACCCCCGATATGAAAAAACGCAGGCAGGCGGAAATTGACGACAAGGAAAAATCGGCTAAAGATTTTCAGCGCCAGAAGTTCGGCCCCGATGGCGAGCTTACTACAAAAAGCAATACGATGATCAAGCCCATTCAGGAAAAAATGGAAAAAGCCATACAGGCTGTCGCCGAAGGTGACAATATCGACATGATATTTGATAAAAACAGCGAAGTAATTATGTTATATGCCAGCCCGCGCTATAACAAAAGCGACGATGTGATCATTAAACTGGGTTTAAAACCAGGTACATTTGCAAAATAATTTTACAAATCATAAGAATCCCATTAATTTTAAACGCAGAAAAAGAAACAATGAAAAAACTATTTAAAGTTGCCGTAGTTGCAATATGCCTATTATTTGCAGGCAACTTTGCCAAGGCACAAGTGAAGATCGGATATGTTAACTTTAATGAGTTGATCCGCTCGATGCCAGAATTTAAAACGGTCTCAACGGCCGTCGATGCTTACCAGAAAACATTTGTGGACCAGCTTAGCACCATGAATGCCGCTTTCACGAGTGAAGCCACGAAATATCGGAAAGACCAGGCAACGATGACCGATGCAGCAAAAACTGCCGAAGAAGGTCAGTTAGCTGATATGCAAAAGCGCATGCAGGATTTTCAAACTGATGCGCAGCAAAAGATCGAGGCTAAAAGCAACGAACTTTCCAAACCGCTGATCGATAAAGCAAAAGCAGCTGTTAACGATGTTGCAAAAGAGAAAGGTTATACCTATGTTTTCGACAGCTCACAAGGTGCTGCACTATTAGTATCTCCCGAGGCAGACGACCTGTTGGGTGCTACCAAGGTTAAACTAGGAGTAAAATAATATAGCCTTACGGGAATTTATTAAAAGCGCGCCGAATACCGGGGCGCTTTTCTACTTTTGCAGCAATGGTAAACAATAAGCCTATCGGCATTTTCGATTCCGGCTACGGTGGGCTAACCGTCTTCCGCTCCATTTTTCGGCAGTTGCCGCAATACGACTATATCTATTTGGGCGATACGGCCCGTGCCCCTTATGGTAACCGGACTTTTCAAACCATACATCAATATACCTGGGAGTGCGTGCAATGGCTATTTAAACAGGGTTGCCCGCTGGTTATACTGGCCTGCAATACAGCTTCGGCCAAGGCGCTGCGCACTATCCAGCAAAAAGACCTGCTGAATGAAGACCCGGCTAAAAGGGTGCTTGGCGTGATCAGGCCGACCGCTGAAGTAATAGGCAACTATACGAAGAGCGGTGAGATTGGCGTGCTGGGCACCAGGGGAACGGTACAATCCGGATCATACCTGATAGAGATCGGCCATTTCTTCCCTGATGTTAAAGTTTACCAGCAGGCCTGCCCGCTTTGGGTACCCTTGATTGAGAATGGCGAATACGATCAGCCGGGCGCCGACTATTTTGTCAAAAAATACCTGGACCAGGTTTTAGCGCAGTCGCCGGAGATCGATACGCTTTTGCTGGCCTGCACCCACTATCCCTTGTTGCAAAAAAAAATAGCGGAATATCTGCCTGCGGGGATAACGGTTGTTCCCCAGGGCGATATCGTTGCAACCAGCCTGGTCGATTATTTGAAGCGTCACCCCGAAATGGACAGCATGCTCTCCAGAAACGGCACGCAAAAGTTTTTTACCACCAGTGACGACACGGAAGATTTCGACCATTATGCGGAGATATTTTTTTCAGCGCCGGTTACATCGGGATACGCGGAACTGAGGTAAAGCTACCTATTCCAAAAAAACACAAGTCATGCTGAACTTGTTTCAGCACCTCATTATACAGGTAACGAAGCGAAAGGTAACCAGTTTAGCGGATTACCTATCGCGCCGTGCCTTAGCGTGTGAGGTGCCGAAACAAGTTCGGCATGACTTTTTTCTTTCGGACTTTTCGGACTCAAACCACCCATTCCTTCCGCATCTCGCGGCTCATCAGTTTGTTGGCGTCATCGTCGTCAAACCTTTCCTTATGCGGGTTCCACTTCAGCGGCTTTTTCAATTCATAAGCGATGTTACCCATATTGCAAACTGTTGCCGTACGATGGCCGATCTCCACATCGGCAATGGGTTTGGTACGGTTGCGCATGGCCTGCAAAAAATCTTTATAATGATCTTCACTGTGGTAAACATGCTTTTCATTCGGGCCGATCACCTGGTCTTTCAATGACTCAGGCGACGTCTCCAGTTTGCCCCGCTCCACGTGAACAGTTCCCTTGGCGCCAACAAAAGTTACTCCCTGGTTGCCATTCGGCTCATGGGTCATGGTAATGCCGTTGGCATAAGTGTAAGTTAAAAACTGGTGGTCTTTATCCGGCGGGGTCACACTCACCGGGCCTGTATCGTCCATATCCAGTCCCCATTGTGCAATGTCGAACATATGGGCGCCCCAGTCGGTCATACCGCCGCCGCCAAATTCTTTATAGTCGCGCCATTTGGCCCAAAAGTCGTCGGTAAGGCTTGGCGCCAGAAAGTGGTGATAATTTTGGGGTGCATTCGGCCCCAGCCAAAAATCCCAGTTCAGGGTATCAACCATTGGCTCCGCCTGCAAGTTATAAGGCACCGATGGCGGCCCGACGTTTACCTTTACCGTTTGAATATCGCCAATATAGCCGTTGCGCACCAGCTCTACCGCCTGCCTGAACTCGGGCCATGAACGTTGCATACTGCCGGTTTGGAAAACCCTTTTATGCTTCCGGCTCTCGTAAACCATTGCACGCCCCTCAGCAATAGTTAACGAAAGTGGCTTTTCGCAATAAATATCTTTGCCCGCCCGCGCGGCCAGGATGGCGCAAACCGAGTGCCAGTGATCGGGCACGGCTATTACCACCGCATCGATATCTGTTCGCGCCAGCAGATCCCGGAAATCAGCGTAGGTGGTCATTCCTGCATATTGGCTTTGGCCGGCCTGCGCGGCATAAAATTGGTTCACTTCGCTTGCAAATTGCTTTACTTTAACGCCGTACACATCGGCTGCGGCTATCAGCTTAGCTTCGCCGGTATCCAGGAATGATTTTTTTAGCCCGAAAGCCTGCTTCCCGGTA
>JABDHD010000154.1:5775-7240 GCA_013285685.1 Bacteroidota bacterium | reverse complement strand
GGCAGAGGAGGATAAAGATGAGCATTAGGACCAATATACTCCTCCGGGTTTACATTGCTTTCGGGCTGATCCTGGTATTGGCAGGCGCTGTTATCATTCAGTTGTATCGCCTGCAATATATACAGGGGAAAAAATGGCGCGCCATGGCGCAAACCCACTCCACCCAGTACCAAACCGTTGAAGCTACCAGGGGGAATATTTATGCGGCTGACGGCAGCCTGCTGGCGACCTCGGTGCCTGAATATGAACTGCACATGGACCTGCTGGCTGGCGGTATTGCCGACGAAAAGGTGTTTGAAGAGAAAGTTGACTCGCTGGCGCTGAAATTATCACAGTTTTTCCACGACAGAACCACGCGTGAATATGCCAGGATGCTGCGTGAAGCGCGTAATGACAGCTCACGTTATCAATTGATCAGGCGGAAGGTATCCTATGAGGAGCTCGCTGAAATTCGCAAATTCCCCATTTTCAATATGGGCAAGCTCAGGGGCGGCTTGATCGCGATAGCGCAAAACAAGCGCGTTTTGCCTTATGAAAGCCTTGCGGCACGTACGATTGGTTATAAAAATGAGAATGTGCGGAATGCCGTTGGTTTGGAAGGCGCCTACGCCAGCTATATCGACGGGGAAAACGGCAAACGGCTGGTGCAGCGAATGCCCGGCAACGTTTGGATACCCGTGAATAACGGCCAGGAAGACATTGCCCCAAAAGATGGCGCGGACATAATTTCGACCATTGACGTCAATTTCCAGGACGTAGCCGAAAAGGCGTTAAAAGATCAATTGATACAAACAAAGGCCGATCATGGATGTGTAGTGTTAATGGAGGTAGCGACAGGAGAGATAAAAGCGATTGCCAATTTTACCAAAACTGGCGAGGGCGAATACCAGGAAAAATACAATTATGCTATAAGCGAAGCTGGAGATCCGGGATCTACTTTTAAGCTGGCGACCTATATGACTTTGTATGATCAGCACAAGATCGATACGAATACCATGGTTGACGGCGAGGGCGGTAAATATAAAATCCCCAAAGGCCCCACCATCACCGATGTTGAGCACAATGACATGATGACTGCCAAGCAGGCGTTTGAACAATCGTCAAACGTGGCAGCGGCAAAATTTGTTTACCAGCATTATAGCGATAACCCATGGGAGTTTACCGACAAGTTGTATAGTTATCATTTAAACGAACGGCTCGGCCTGCAAATTTCCGGCGAGGCTACGCCAGTTGTGAAAAACCCCAAAAGCCGCACCTGGAACACGAATTATACACTGCCCGAAATGGCCTACGGCTACGAAATGAAGATCACGCCGCTGCAAATGTTGTCGTTTTACAATTCGGTGCCCAATAATGGCAAAATGATCGCGCCGATTTTGGTAAAAGAAATCAGGCGATTGGGGAATACCGTAGAGCAATTCCAGGCGCGGACGATCAACGAGAAAGTATGCTCGGACGCAACATT
>JABDHD010000154.1:0-5765 GCA_013285685.1 Bacteroidota bacterium | reverse complement strand
GGTGGTTTGCCGGAAAATATCCGCAAAAAGATGCCTGGTAGGTTTTGGTAAAAGAAGGTAACGGCAAAACGCTGTTCAAGGGTTCGTTATTCCCGGTAGCCGGCAAAACCGGTACCGCGCAAATTGCGAACGGGAACAAGGGTTACGGTGTTACCAAAACCTACCAGGCATCTTTTTGCGGATATTTTCCGGCAAACCACCCCAAATATTCGATGATCGTGGTGATCAATCACCCCACGGCCGGGGTTTACCTGGCAGCGTTGGTGGCCGGCCCTGTTTTCAAAACCATAGCCGACCGGGTTTACGCAAGCGATTTGCAGGTAAGCCAGGCAGCGCCGCTTCACTATGTGGGTAATACAACGATGCCGCAAATTAAATTGGGTAATCCAAAGGCATTGAAACAGGTGTACGGCAAACTGGAAATCAAGCCGCAGTACGCATCAAATAATACTGCAGGCGGATCGCCGGATACCAGCGACGGTGTGCCTTTTGAAAACGCAACCTATAAAAGCGGTGTTGTACCATCAGTAAAAGGAATGGGATTAAGCGATGCATTGTACCTGCTGGGCAATGCCGGCTATAAAGTGGCCGTGCGCGGAAGCGGCGCCGTGGTGAACCAGTCGGTTGCTGCGGGAAGCATTGAACCAAAGGGAGCTAAAATCTTAATTGAATTGCAATGAAGTACCTCAGTGATATAATAGATGGGTTAGCCTTTACCGGGCTGCAGGGCAGCGCGGATATGGAAATCACCGACGTCGTTTTTGACTCGCGGAAAGTGGTGCCTGGTTCGCTGTTTGTTGCCATCCACGGAACAGTTTCAGATGGTCATGCTTTTATCGACCAGGCAATCAATGATGGCGCCGTTGCTGTGATTTGCGAAGTGCTGCCGGCACATGTAACGGGCGAGGTGGATTTTTTGATGGTAGCCGATTCAAGTGTCGCTTTAGGCATAGTTGCGGCAAACTTTTACGATAATCCTTCAACTAAATTAAAACTGGTTGGGGTAACCGGCACCAACGGAAAAACAACAATCGCTACACTGCTTTACAAACTTTTTAGCGACCTGGGTTACACGTGCGGATTGCTTTCAACCGTGGAAAACCAGGTAAACGGACAGGTTTATGCATCGACACACACCACACCCGACCCTGTTGACCTGAACCGGTTTATGAATTTGATGATAGAGCAGGGCTGCGATTATTGCTTTATGGAAGTAAGCTCGCACGCAATTGCGCAGCATCGCATAGCAGGCTTAACGTTTGCAGGGGGGATATTCTCCAATCTGACGCACGATCACCTGGATTATCACAAAACCTTTGATAGCTACCTGAAAGCAAAAAAAGCCTTTTTTGATGGTCTGTCGGCTAATGCTTTTGCACTGACCAACAGTGACGACAAAAACGGCAACGTTATGCTTCAAAATACAAAAGCTCATAAAAAGTCCTATGGGCTGAAAAGCATGGCCGACTACAAAGCCCGGATCATGGAGAACCGGTTCGAAGGGATGTTGCTGCAGGTTGACGGCGAGGAAGTTTGGTTTAAAATGGTGGGCACTTTTAATGCCTACAACATATTGGCTGTTTATGCTGCAGCCATGCTGCTGGACCAGGATAAAACTAAAATATTAACTAGCCTGAGCAAATTGACCGGCGCGCGGGGCCGGTTCGATTATATCGTGTCGCCAAATAGAATTATCGGCATCGTGGATTATGCACACTCGCCCGATGCAGTGGAAAATATTTTGACCACTATTCACAACATCCGCAAAGGAAATGAGAAAGTGATCACCGTTATCGGCTGCGGCGGCGACCGCGACAAAACCAAGCGCCCCATAATGGCGCACACCGCATGTGAATGGAGCGATAAAGTGATCCTTACCTCGGATAACCCACGGTCGGAAGACCCCGCACAGATCATTAAAGAAATGGAGAAAGGCGTAGATGCGGCCTTCCGAAGACATGTTTTGAGCATTGTTGACCGTCGCGAGGCCATAAAAACAGCGGTTATGCTGGCCCAACCCGGGGATATTGTATTGGTAGCCGGCAAAGGCCATGAGAATTACCAGGAAGTCAAAGGGGTAAAACATCACTTTGACGACAAGGAAGAGTTGAATGAAATTTTTAAAGAGCTAGTATAAATTTAAAGAAGGCACTGAAATCAAAATCGGTGAAATCAAACCAAAATCGGTGAAATCCTAAAAAAATGTTTTACTACCTGTTCAATTGGCTAAATAAGAACTACACCATACCGGGTGGGGGGGTGTTTCAATATATCACATTCCGCATGGCAATGGCAGTAATTACGTCGCTCATCGTTACGACGGTTTTCGGCCGGCGGTTGATCGACTATCTGCGCTTTAAACAAGTCGGTGAGACGGTGCGCAACCTCGGCCTGGAAGGCCAGATGCAAAAGCAGGGAACGCCGACAATGGGTGGTATAATCATCATACTCGGCATAGTTATCCCGACACTTCTATTTGCCAAAGTAGATAATATCTATATTATCATGATGTTGGTGACCACCTTATGGCTGGGCGGAATAGGTTTTTTGGACGACTATATCAAGGTTTTCAAAAAGAACAAAGAGGGGCTGGCCGGCAAGTTTAAAATCGTGGGGCAGGTTGGTTTGGCTTTGTTTATCGGGCTTACGATGTATTCAAATCCTGACATCATCATCAGGCAGGAGGTTAAGTTGCCGGTAACTATCGATGCGCCGGTTAACTTCCATATGCGCGGAAACAGGCCGGTTTATACCCAGGAAGTTCACTCCACCAAAACAACCATTCCTTTCTATAAGAACAACGAGTTCGACTACGGTAAGGTGATCAAGTTTTTAGGGAAGGATTCCACCCAGTATTCGCTGATCGTATTTATGTTCTTTACGATCGTCATCATCACGTTTATTTCCAACGGGGCCAATATTACTGACGGGATAGACGGATTGGCGACGGGTACATCTGCCATCATCGGCGTCACGCTGGCGGTATTGGCATATGTGTCGAGTAATAGCATCGCTGCGGATTACCTGAACATCATGTACATACCCAATTCAGGCGATCTGGTGGTTTTTGCAGGGGCATTTGTTGGGGCCTGTGTGGGGTTTTTATGGTATAACTCGTATCCGGCCCAGGTTTTTATGGGCGATACCGGCAGCCTGGCTATCGGGGGGATCATTGCGGTATTTGCGATAATGATCAGAAAAGAACTGATCCTGCCATTGCTCTGCGGCGTTTTCGTTGTCGAGAACCTGTCGGTTATCATCCAGGTAATGTGGTTCAAGTACACAAAACAACGAACGGGTACCGGAAGGCGTGTTTTCCTGATGGCGCCACTGCATCATCACTACCAAAAGAAAGGTTTTCATGAGGCAAAGATCGTAACGCGGTTTTGGATCATTGGGATATTGCTGGCCATAGTGACGATAATAACATTAAAGCTCAGATAGAGCCTGGAGATTAGAGACCAGAGATTAGAAAGAAAAAAAATAAAGACGAACTAAGAATCGGTGAAATCGGTCACATAAATCGGTGTAATCAAAAAAATAAAATCGGTGAAATCAAACAAAAACATAGCAATTCTTGGCGCCGGCGAAAGCGGAGTGGGAGCGGCATACCTTGCCAAACTGCAGGGTTATGATGTTTTTGTTTCGGATTTTGGAACGATTGCCGATAAATACAAAAAACAGCTGAGTGACTGGAATATCCGCTTTGAGGAAAACAAGCATACCGAAGAAATAATTCTTTCGGCTATTGAAGTGATCAAAAGCCCGGGCATACCCGAAAAGGCGCCGATAATAAAGAAACTTAGGGAAAAGCAAATACCTGTTATCTCGGAGATCGAATTTGCCGGGCGTTACACCGACGCGAAAATTGTGGGTATAACCGGCTCAAATGGTAAAACTACCACTACAAGCTTAACTTACCATATCCTGAAAAATGCAGGGTTAAACGTAGGCCTGGCCGGAAATATCGGGAACAGCTTTGCTTACCAGGTGGCAACGGAGCAATTCGATACTTATGTGCTGGAGCTGAGCAGCTTTATGCTGGACGATATGTACCGGTTTAAAACCGATATCGCCGTATTGCTAAACATTACCCCGGATCATTTGGACCGGTACGATTACAAATTCGAAAACTACGCAGCATCAAAGTTCCGCATTACTCAAAATCAAACAGCAAACGATTATTTCATTTACTGCGCCGACGATCCGGAAACGATCAAGGTAATGGCTGAACGCAAATTGGAAGCGCAGCTATTGCCCTTTTCCATACAAAAAAAAGAGGACCCCGGCGCATATCTCAACAACGACCAAATCATTATTAACGTTCACCAACAACATTTTCAAATGTCGATTTCAGAATTAGCCCTGCAAGGCAAGCACAACATTTACAACTCGATGGCATCGGGCATTGTAGCTAAGGTACTTGAACTGCGCAACCCTGTAATGAGGGACAGTATGAGCAATTTCAAAAACATCGAGCACAGGCTCGAGTCTGTCGGCAAAATCTCCGGCATCAGCTTTATCAACGATTCAAAGGCTACCAACGTCAACTCTACCTGGTACGCTTTGGAAAGCATGACCAGCGATGTGATCCTGATACTTGGCGGCGTGGACAAAGGAAATGATTACTCGATGCTGAAGGACCTGGTAAGGCAAAAGGTAAAGGCAATTGTTTGCCTTGGCAAGGATAACAAGCGTATCCATGATGCCTTTGAAAATGATGTAGACATAATTGTGAACACCTATTCGGCCCAGGAAGCGGCCCAGGTATCATACCACCTTGCCGAAAAAGGCGACACGGTATTGCTTTCGCCGGCCTGCGCAAGTTTCGACTTATTTAAAAATTACGAAGACCGCGGCAACCAGTTCAAACAAGCGGTGAAGGAATTATAACGATGTGTCGATATGCAGATGTGCAGATGAGAAGATTTGATGATTTGAAGATGAGAAGATTTGAAAATTTGATGATGACAATGTCTCCGGCTATGAACTATTAACCATGAACTATGAACCAAAATGCATAGACTATTAAATAATACCAAAGGTGACCTCTGGATATGGTTGATCGTGATTTTGCTTTCGGTGATCTCGCTGCTGGCGGTTTACAGCGCTATCGGTACGCTTGCCTATAAAAAAGGCGTAGGGGCCGAGTCAATTTTGATGAAGCACTTTGCCATGATCGTTGGGGGGATTGCGCTTATGTACATTTCGCATAAGCTGGATTACCGTTATTACCGCGGTATTTCTAAATTGCTGATGATCATAACGCTGCCTTTGCTGGTCTATACCTTAGTTTTCGGCAGCCATGTGAACGACGCCAGCCGGTGGATAGCAATTCCGGGCACCGGCTTAAGTTTCCAGACATCCGACTTAGCTAAGCTGGCCCTTATTACTTACCTGGCGCGCACACTATCGCTGAAACAGGAAAATATCAAGAATGTAAAGCAATCGTTCATACCCATCATGGGGGCGGTTTGCGTTGTGTTTATTCTTATAGCCCTGGCAAACTTGTCAACCGCGCTTATGCTGTTCGGCGTAAGCATTTTATTGCTGATCATCGGCCGTATCAGCATAAAGCAAATCACCATCACCTGTGTTGCAGGGGCTTTTTTGCTGGCGGGTGTGGTATTTTTAGGCCCGCGCCACAAAACCTACGAATCGAGGGTACATGCGTTTATGCACCCAGAGGTTGCCAATCCCGATAAATCATTTCAAAGCGACCATGCCAAAATTGCGATAGCCACCGGCGGCATTTTCGGAAAAGG
>JABDHD010000153.1 GCA_013285685.1 Bacteroidota bacterium | reverse complement strand
CAGTAAGGGAAATAATCCCTTACTTCCTACTCGATTTTTAGCGATTTGCCGGGAAGGAAGAAATGAGCCGGGGCAATCGCTTTTAAAATGGACAGCCAATGAAGCGTTCCAGGTGTTCCATTTTTACTCACGGAACACATGGAACATTGTGAAACACGCTGACAATCAACATGTTTTGCCTTTTAATAAATTACCGCATTCGGGTAAGTTGCTGATAATCAACGACTATCAAATCGGCTTTTTTGGTAACATGCGCGTAATATGCTGATTATCAATTCAATCAATTTTTTTTTGGAATTTCTTACACACGTAAACCTATTTCAGGACAAGACAGATAGAATCCAATGATGCGTTCCAGGTGTTCCATTTTTATACGCGGAACACATGGAACATTATGAAACGCACTGACAATCAGTAATTTTCATTTTTAATTATTGGTCAATCCAACGTAAGTAACTAATAATCAATTGTTTCGGAAGCTGGCTGTTGAAACAATCGATGCAATTTATTGATAATCAGTCGCTCCAGCTTTTCAGAATATCCAATTTGTGTAACTTATTAAGAAGAAGGGCGTGCCCCGGCTAGTAGGGCCGGGTCGCGTACACTGCTCTTACTGCGCGAGGCCTTAGCCACCCGGGCCTGTATCCCTGTCTGCCGACAGGCAGGCGCGACGCCCGCTCACGCAAAGCACCATAAAGCTCCTGGCTTTATCCACCAAATAAAATGCCCGGCGTTTGGCCAGGCATCGTCTTTTTTTACATTTCGTTACGGTAGTCAAAGACCCGCGTAGGCATCCGAAGTTAAAAACTTCGGACAGCGATCCGGGCAATTATTTTTGCGGAAAGCTAACAGGATAACGTTTGTTACGCTTGATTAATTTGATATAGGTTTCACCACTTTTTTTTATCATGCTATCTCCCACTTCGATTGAGTCCTGGTAATGTCCCCAATGACTGTAATCCAAATTATATTTCAAGCCTTTAATGCTCACAGTGGGGGTATGTTGTATATCATAACTCACATGTTCGACAACGCCATTAAAACTATAATTGATCGCTATTTCATACCCTATTAACCACAGTAAAAAAACAATGCTTGCTATGCCCCCCCAGATTATTATAATTTGGTATTTGATAAAAGTGTTCATATTTAAGGATTAAAATTTCCTTGTTTAGGAGTTGTATCTGCATAACCAACTGGAAGTCCCCAATAAAGGGGCTTGTTGCGTGCCTGGTGCGGCTGTCCATTTGTGCACCGCCGATAGGCTGTAAACTGTGCATTTGCTCGTGGTTTAAAAATACGTCCTTAATTCCAGCATTCAAAAAACGTTTAAAACGGTTACTCATTGGCTAGGTATCAGCGGAGCATGTCGTCTCTGCCAATTCGGCCAAACCATCAGAATCAGGTTTAAATGGATTTTTAAATACGATTTTCCAAACATTTATAGCAAAATATATATGGTGTCCTCTCTGGAAAACGTTGCCCGTTACTTTGAAACCAATTCGTTAAACACTAAATTGCCTTCGATTAACCAGCATTTTTCAAAATGAAAATCAGGTCTTCCCTTATTTTAACCCTGCTGTTCACTTGCCTGGCCGGCATGGCCCGCGCTCAGTTTACACAGGCCCGGCTGCAGGTGGCCGGTTTAAATTGCGCGCTATGTGCCAAAACAACTGAAAGGGAGTTGAGGGCATTGCCTTTTGTCAGCGACGTTAAGCCCGACCTGATGCACAATATTTATGTGATCACTTTTAAGCCCGGACAACCGGTGAGTTTCGACCAGATTGGCAAAATCGTCCGTGATGAGAATTTTTTTATCAATTTTCTTAAAGCTACGGTGAATTTCGATGACGTTAAGCTCAATGGCGATGGCTTTACGACTGGCGCAGGAACCTTTCGGTTCCTTAATCCGCAAAGCAAACCTTTGAACGGTCAAATGGAGTTTATCCTGGTTGACAAGGGCTTTGCTCCCCGCTCAGTGTCTAAAAAGTATCTTGGTACCCCAGCTGACGATCCTTCCGCCGCAGGCAGGGTATATCACCTCGCTATTTAAGTCCAAAGTCTCTAGCCGAAAGTCTAAAGTCACTTTTTCTTTTGACTTTAGACTTTAGACTCAGAACTACTCTACCGTTACCGATTTAGCCAAATTACGGGGCTGATCGACGTTGCAGCCGCGCATAACGGCGATATGATAAGCCAGCAGTTGAAGCGGTATTGTTGCCAGCAAGGGCACAAAGGCCTCGTCGGTTTGCGGAATCTCTACCACGTAATCGGCCATGCCCTTTACCTCGGTATCTCCTTCAGTCACAATGGCGATAACATGCCCTTTACGGGCCTTTACCTCCTGTATGTTACTGATCACCTTTTCGTACGAAGAATCTTTGGTGGCGATAAACACAACCGGCATATCTTCGTCTATCAAAGCTATCGGGCCGTGCTTCATTTCGGCAGCGGGATAACCTTCGGCATGTATATAGGAGATTTCCTTCAGCTTTAAAGCACCCTCCAGCGCAACCGGGAATGAGCTGCCACGGCCCAGGAACAGGCAGTTGGTGCTATCCTTAAATGCCCAGGCAATTTCCTTTATATGCTCGTTCGCCTTTAACGCCCGTTCCACCAATTCGGGGATGGTGTTCAACTCCGTTAAAAGTGCCACCATTTTGCCCTGGGTAATAGTGCCGCGCTGCTGGGCAATGTAAAAGGCCATCAGCGTTAGCACCGTAACCTGGGCAGTAAACGCCTTGGTTGAGGCCACACCGATCTCGGGGCCTGCATGGGTATAAACGCCCGCATCGGTAGTACGCGGTATCGATGCGCCCACAACGTTGCAAATACCAAAAATCGTGGCCCCTTTTTCCTTGGCCAACCCTATCGCCGCCATCGTATCAGCCGTTTCGCCCGACTGGGAAATTGCAATTACCAGGTCCTTTTCGGTAATGATCGGGTTGCGGTAGCGGAATTCAGAGGCGTACTCCACCTCTACCGGCACGCGCGCATACTCCTCTATCAGGTATTCGCCAACAAGCCCCGCGTGCCACGATGTGCCGCAGGCCACGATGATGATGCGGTCGATATTTTTAAGCTTATCGGTATATTCCTTTATGCCACCCAATTGCACTTTGCCCTGCTGCGGATAAATGCGACCGCGCATGCAATCGCGGATTGACCGCGGCTGCTCGTAGATTTCTTTGAGCATAAAGTGGTCGTAGCCGCCTTTTTCCAACATTTCCAGCTTCAGGTCCAATTCCTGTATGTAGGGGGTATGCACCTTGTTGTCGATGGTTTTTACCAGCAGGCCTTCCCGGGTGATGTACGCTACTTCGTTATCGTTAAGGTAGATGACATTTTTGGTGTACTCTACTATCGGCGTGGCGTCCGAAGCGATAAAATACTCGCCCTTACCTACGCCGATCACCATGGGGCTCCCTTTGCGGGCTGCGATCAGCAGGTCAGGCTCGTCCTCGCTCATAATTACTATGGCGTAGGCGCCTATAACCTTGGTTAGCGCAACACGCACAGCCTCGCGTAAATCGAAGCCGGTCTCATTCTGTATATCCTCAATCAAGTGTATCAGCACCTCGGTATCGGTATCGCTTTTAAAAACATGCCCTTTGCTCACCAGGGTTTCCTTGATAGGGCCGTAGTTTTCGATAATACCGTTATGGATGATGGTAAGCTTTCGGTTGCCGGACGAATGCGGGTGAGAGTTGCGGTCGCTCGGCGCGCCGTGTGTGGCCCAGCGGGTATGGCCCATACCCATTGTGCCGCCCAGTTTAACGCCCTTTACAAAATTTTCAAGGTCGCTTACTTTGCCGGCTTTTTTATAAACCCGCAAGCCTTTATCAAACAAGGAGATACCGGCGCTGTCATATCCCCGGTACTCCAGGCGGTGAAGCCCTTTTATTATTATCGGGTAGGCGTCCCTGAAACCTATATAACCTACTATTCCGCACATAAATTCAAATATTAATGTTAGTTGGACAAAAGTAATAAGATATTACTGTCATGAGGGTAGACAATTGAAGGGAAGGAAAGTTTAAAGAGAAGTCAGTAAAGCCGGAAAGTCCGAAAAATGAAACGGCGTAATGTTATTCACCGTCTTCATCTTCCGGACTTTACTGACTTTCGGATCGACTTTATTGCTTCGCGATCTTGGTATAGATCACATTCAGCTTTATCCGGTAAGGTGAGCTCGCGTTTGTCCCGACGGCGACCAGCCGCGCAGCCACCTGTGCAGTGGGCGTAATGTCGACACTTGTTTTGTTAGTGGTATCTACCGGTGCTATGTAGGTGCCATAGCTGGTGTTTTTACCAAAAATCATATCTTGCAGGAATGCTGTTAAAATGAAATGGTATTCGTTCGTCGTCGAGCTGTAATATCCGCCGAACACACTGACGCCGCCTGATCGCAGGTCACCGCTTGCATCCTGGATAAGCGACGGCTGATGCGCGAGATCGAGCTGGTACATCGTTATCTTGGGCAAAGGCTGGTATGGAATATACGATCCTTGCTGGGGCGTTATCACTAATTCGGCGCGATTGATCAGGATATCACTATCTGGCTTATTCGGTCTATTGGTCAAACTGCTGCGCAGTTTAGCAAGAAAATTAGGAAAGCTGATCTTCGCTCTTAGGCCGCCCAGCCCTTGCAGATAAAAAATATTCTGCGATGGGCCATTATTATGCGTGGACGTTACTAAAGTTTGAATTGCCTGTGGATAAGCGTGATTAATGGAGGCCGCCATGTGTATCAGGGGCAGATCAATCTCCGCGGTGTCAATAGTTGTGCCGCTTACGGTGTGATAATAAACAGCAAGGGTATCTGCACTGCTAAACATCAGTATGCCGCCTGAACCGGTGGACTTGGGCCTGTTTATCGTCACATACAATCCGTTAACAATATTTTGAAATTGAGAATTTGAGCTAAGGTTGCTCGAGCTTAGCGTAAACAGGTTGGCATTGACAAAGTTGTTGCTGATCGGTATCCTGATCTCAGGGGGTACTTTAATCAGCGTATCGGGTGCGCCGCTAATAATTTTAAATACCTTGATAGAGTCATGCGGCCTTGCATTGAAGGTGAGCGATCCTAAGGGGTTGGTGGAGTTATATTTCCAATGCTTGGTATTATAATAGGCTGAGTCGACGTCGAATTTCTCGTCCAGCTGGTAAACGTTAACCGTATAGCTCGAGGTGATTGAATCACCGTAAAAACCGTCAACATAACCCATTACCAGCCTTGCCGAATCGATAGTGATTGTACCTGTAGGCGGCGTAAACGCAGCCTGGCCAGGTAAATTAAGATCGGTAGCCAGGTCAGATACCGTGGTGCCGAAAACAGGATCGATAAAATAAGCCAACGGGTTTTTGGCCATGCCCGTTGTTACCAGTGAACCGATTGTATCGGTATTGATAACGATAGTAGACGTGTCGGTCAGGTTGCTGTTTAACTGGTTTGTTGAATTTATACCCAACCCAACTGAATCCTGGTTCTTACAGCTATTCAAAATAAAAAGACTTATTAACAGGGTCAATAAGTCTAACCGGAAAAATTTCATAGATGTTCTCAATGCTTATACAACGTGTGCCAACTCCTCGTTAACAATTTCGTCGTAAAAATTGTAATAATTTTCGAAATCAGCGGCTGATTCGAAATCTAAAACGGATTTATTGCTGTTTTTAACATAATTTAACACATCTTCATCAATGTTTTCAGCAGCTAAAATAATTCCGTCGCTATACTGGATAGCGCCTGCGTAAAGCGAGGAATTTGAACCGGGCTTGTAAACCTCGGTATGCTTTTCCGTCATTTCACCCATCACTGCTTTTTGTGCAAGGTCGGGATCCATTTCGCCTTCAAAATCATTTTCGTAAATGGAATACACCACCTTTGAGTTTTTGAAAGTCGGGTCGTCTTTGTACGTTGTTTTCAGGTATGCGGGCACCAGCGAGCTCATCCAGCCATGGCAATGGATAACATCAGGCGCCCAGCCCAGTTTCTTAACGGTTTCGAGCGCACCCTTGCAAAAGAAAATCATGCGTTCGTCGTTATCAGCGTAAAACTTCCCCTCTTTGTCCGTGAACACGTGTTTTCGCTGAAAATATTCTTCATTGTCCAAAAAATAAACCTGCATACGGGCCGCAGGAATAGAAGCCACTTTAATGATAAGGGGATTGTCGTTATCGTTAATGATAATGTTCATTCCCGACAAACGGATCACTTCATGTAACCGGTTCCTGCGCTCATTAATATTTCCAAACCGCGGCATCAGGATACGGATCTCGTAACCTTTTTCCTGCATTGCCTGTGGCAATTGGCGGGTGATTTCGGAAATTTTTGAGAGTTCAAGAAAGGGAGACATTTCGTGAGTTATAAACAGAAGCTTAGATTTACCCATCACTATATCAGTATTAAATTAAATTTAAAGAGCTTAAAAAATTGAGTTTGCAAATATAAGCATTATTATATAAACTGGCAACCAATTAAACAAGTTAGTTTTGGTATTTCTTAATCAATTACTCACCTTTGCCGAATTCTTTAATTTAAACGTGATTTGAAAGTTTTTACAACCAAAAAGGACCTGCAGCATTATCTTCAGCAGTGTCGCAATAGCGGTAAAACCATCGGTTTTGTGCCCACATTGGGCGCTCTTCATGCCGGCCATCTTTCATTAATTGAGCAGGCAAGGCAAAAAAATGATGAAATTGTTTGCAGCATTTTCGTCAATCCTACCCAGTTTAACGACCCCAAAGACCTGGAAAAATACCCCCGGACCATTGAAGCCGACACGGCCTTGCTTGAGCAGGCAGGATGTGACATTTTGTTCAATCCACCCGTAAATGAAATTTATGATGATAATGAACAATGGCATTTAGACATCGGCGAGCCGGAGTTTTTACTCGAGGGTAAATTCCGGCCGGGGCACTACCAGGGCGTAACTCATGTAGTGTATATTTTGTTCGATATCGTTAAGCCTGATTTCGCTTTTTTTGGCCAAAAGGATTACCAGCAATTCATGATCATCAGCCATATGGTTGAGCAACTGCATATCCCGGTTAAGTTAGTGATGTGCCCGATTATGCGCGAGCCCAGCGGACTGGCAATGAGCTCGAGGAATGTCCACTTAACAGCCGATGACCGCAAACACGCGTTAATCCTGTCAAAAACGCTGAATTGGGTTAAAGATCATTTTGACCGGAACAAGACCGGGCAGTTACAAAATGAGGCTGAGCAGATGATAAACGCTGAAAAAGATGTTGAGCTTGACTATTTTGAAATCGTAGACGGTGATACACTACACCCGGCGGATGAAAATTCTAAAAAAATAGTCGCGCTGGTAGCGGCCAAAGTGGGAAAGACAAGGTTGATTGATAACGTGATATTGGATCATAGTTCATAGTTCATGGCAGGAGGCGTATTGGTTATTTGCATA
>JABDHD010000152.1:7347-7437 GCA_013285685.1 Bacteroidota bacterium | reverse complement strand
CCGCTGGTGATTACAGATTGGCGTAACCGCTGGAAATGGGATTTCCCTTTCCTCTTTGTGCAGCTATCTTCATTCGGAGGTTCCCAGGAC
>JABDHD010000152.1:4744-7337 GCA_013285685.1 Bacteroidota bacterium | reverse complement strand
ATACAGGCATGGCTGTTACCACCGATATCGGCGACCCGATAAATATACACCCCCGGGACAAGGCCGACGTGGGCTTAAGGCTTGCCGACAAAGCCTTAAGCATGGTTTATCATCAAACTGGTTTTACAGAAAGCCCATTATTTAAATCAGCCGATTTTTCGGATGGATACGCCACTATTACCTTTACCAATTCGGATCACGGGCTAATCGCCAAAGATAAGTATGGGTACCCCAAAGGTTTTGAGCTCGCCGGGGCGGATCACAAATTCTATTATGCCCAGGCATCGATTATCGATGGCAATAAGGTTAAGGTTTGGTGCCCCCAGGTTACACAGCCTGTTGCCGTGCGCTATGCGTGGACGGACGCACCCCTTGATGCTAACCTGTTTAATACAGAGGGCTTCCCGGTGGGTCCATTTAGGTCTGACAATTGGAAAGGGATAACTGAGGGTAAGAAATTCGAGTAGCATAGTGGTAATGACAGCAATAGAATCCTTTCCGAAAGTGTACCTGTACAGGAGGATAGTTTATGCAAAACTGTTTATCGATGAACACTACGCCGAAAAAATCGACCTCAATAACATCGCCGGAGAAGCTTTTTTTTCGAAGTATCATTTTATAAGGCTCTTCAATGATGTTTACAAAAAAACGCCTCATCAATACCTGTCGCAAACCAGGATCGATAAAGCAATGCAACTGTTAACTGAAGGTATGCTGCCTACCCAAGTATGCTACGCCGTAGGTTTTGAAAGCGCAAGTTCATTTACGGGTCTTTTTAAACGGATTGCGGGTCAAACTCCGTCTGCCTACAGGCTGCAGCAACAGGAAAAGGGAAAAGCCATGGCAACGACGCCTCTCAAGTTCATTCCCAATTGCTTTGCCGAAAAAAATGGCTGGCATAAGGTAAGTTGGGAGTAGTGAGAGGCAGTGGCAGCAGCGGTGAGGTTGCGCTACAACAGGCATTCGAACAATTCTGAAATAGTATTGATGTTCAATATTTTATGATGGAGCCAGGGACGAGTGAGCGAATAAAAAACAAGTACAGCTGTCCGTTTATATATCCTTGACGTTTTATCCTAATATAGGCAATCTTCACTTTCCGTGAATAAGGAACAAACCTTTATCTTTGGCTATGCCTAAAAATAAACCGCCAGTTACCGGGAAATACATTGACCCTTTGGTTGATTTTGCTTTTAAAAAAATATTTGGCAGTGAGCCAAATAAGGATTTGCTTATAGCCTTTTTAAATGAAGTATTTAGGGGCCGTAAGCATATTATTGATTTAACTTACAACAAAAATGAACACCCAGGCGATTTAAAAGACGAGGGCGCCGCAATATTTGATCTGCTCTGCACTGGTGATAAAGGTGAACAATTTTTAATTGAAGTGCAACGGGGCAGACAAGGTTATTTTAAAGAAAGGGCATTATTTTATACTTCCCGTCTCATTAGCGACCAGGCCCCAAAAGGCAACCGAAGCGCATGGGCATACAATATTGCAGAAGTGTATTTAATTGCTTTGCTGGAAGATTTTACATTGGAGAATAGCCCGGCAAATACATACCTGCATGATATTTGTTTATGTAACAGGGACACAGGCGAAATATTTTATCATAAATTAGGTTATACTTACATTGAGTTAAGTAGATTTGTAAAAACGGAAACCGAACTGGAAACCGATTTAGACAGATGGCTTTATGTGTTAAAAAACATGAGCCGGTTTGAAAAAATCCCGGTTTATCTTCGGAAGCCTATATTTGAAAAACTATTCAGTATTGCGGAATATACAAATTTGACGAAGGAGGAAAAAGTCATGTACGATAGCAGCTTGAAATATAAGTGGGACAATAAAAATGTGTTAGACTACGCTCTTAAAGAAGCCCGTGAAGAAGAACAAATAAAAATAATTAAAAACCTTATCGTTCAATTAGGTTTATCTGACGAACAGGCCGCCGGTATTACTGAAGTATCGGTGGATTTAGTTAAAAAGATCAGAGCGGGTTTAAATAAACAGTAATGATGGATCCCCACCTCGGACTATAAACCATGAACTAACCAAAACCGCAATTTTCGAGAAGTCCACTGAGAAATATCTGTTCATTTTTGGGTCTATAAAACAAAATTTAAGATGATCACAAGAATGAACCACGTTAGCGTTTTTGTTTTGGACCAGGACAGCGCTTATGAGTTTTACGTTAATAAACTCGGCTTTAAGGTGAATACCGATGCCCCGATGGGTCCCGGTATGCGCTGGCTAACCGTTTGCCCGCCCGCACAGCCTGAATTGGAAATCGCCTTAATGGCTATCGATGCCGGAATGATGTTTACCGAAGATTCGGCCGCTCATATGCGGGCGCTTGTCAGTAAAGGCACCTTCGGCTTTGGCGTATTTGAGTGCGACAACCTCCTGGTGACCTACGAGGAACTGAAAGCAAAAGGCGTTGAATTCACCAAGCCGCCAACCAAAGAGTTTTATGGCTTCGAAGCCCTGTTTAAGGACGACTCGGGCAACTGGTTTTCCCTTGGTGAAAAGTCGGAATAGCCTGCAATTTTGCAATTTGCGAAGTCCTCTTCCTGAATTAAATGTTTACAA
>JABDHD010000152.1:2567-4734 GCA_013285685.1 Bacteroidota bacterium | reverse complement strand
ATTTTTCAAGACAATTTGATGACATTGAAAATAAAACTGTAATTTAGTCGACCGGCAACATAAACATGTTGCCGGTTTTTTATATTGCAGAAAATAAAAGATTTGAATAATTATACATTTTCTGCAAAAATTTAGTTTATAACTAACTACGGTGATACTTAATTAAACAAGGGCCTACTTTTAATGTTAATCTTTATTTAAGCCCCCTATAGGTTATTCATGAAAAGTAACTATGTCATTGTAATACTCCTTTTTTGTTTTTCAAATGTCTTTGGCCAGGGAAAGTGGGAGTTAAAGAAGGATGAGGATGGGATACAGGTTTTTACCCGCAAGGCCGCAAAAGGCAATATAAAGGAACTCCGCGTATTGTGCGAACTGGATGCTACCAAAGCGCAACTGATCAGTACCCTTGAAAATATTAGCGATTACAACAGCTGGGTTTACTCCAATAAAAAATCTACTGTCCTGAAAATGATAACCCAGCAGAATATCATTTATTATACCCAATCGCATTTGCCATGGCCAATACGGGACCGCGACCTGGTGGTGGAATTGAATATTACACCGACGCCGGACGTGCTCAATGTCCAGGCAAAAAGTCTCCCCGATTACATGCCGAAAGATTCGAATTATATCAGGGTACCCTATTCGCTGGCGGTATGGAAAGTCACCCAGGCGGCTGATAACAAATTAAAAGTCGATTATACCTTTAGTATAGATCCGGGCGGGAACATACCTTCATGGCTGGTAAATGCCACCCTTACTATTGGCCCCTATAACTCCTTTTCAAAGCTGCGTGAAATATTGAAGGCGCAGAAAGGCCAGCAAATTCATTGATGGGGAGGGACGAGGGAGTCAAGAGTCAAGACTCAAGATGAAAAGCGTTTTTTTTCCTGGTTCTTGACTCTTGGTTCTTGATTCTATTTACAATCTTACAGGTGCTTTGATCGATATTCCCTCTTTCAGCAAATTTTCACGAATGGTTTTGGCAAACTCCACCGCATGCGCACCATCGCCGTGCAGGCAAAGGGTATCGGCCTTTAACGAAATGACTTTTTGGCTGGCAGATATTACTTGCTGCTTGTTCACCATCATCAGGGCCTGGTTTAGCGACTGTTGCTCATCAACAATCAGCGCATTTGGCTGCGTTCGCGGCGTGAGTGAGCCGTCATCCTGGTAAGTCCGGTCAGCAAACACTTCCGATGCATAAGCCAGCCCGGTTTTTTTTGCGGCCATTACCATTTCGCTATTAGCCAGTGCAAATAATATCAACCCGGAATCAAAATCATGCACAGCATCAACTATTGCGCGGGCCAGCAACGGGTCGCGCGCAGCCATATTGTACAGGGCGCCATGCGCTTTTACATGGTTAAGGCGGCCGCCTGCAGCTTTTACAAAGCCATATAAGGAACCAACCTGGTAAAGCACCATCTGGTAGGCTTCTTTTGGTGATATCTGCATTTACCTATGGTCAAAACTGTGCCGTTAGCGTAAGCATCTCACAGTCGGCGCCCACGCTTTGCTCTGGTTACGACGTTACATTTAGCGCGTCAGCGTCGGGGGGTACAGCACCCTATACCTATCTGTGGAGTACCGGCGAAACGACAACGACGATAACGGTAGATAAGGCGGGAACCTACACGGTTACTGCGACTGACAAAAGCGGGAAATGTCAGGGTGCCAAAAGCGTGACTATTACTTCACAAACTACACCCAACGCACCGACAGCGCCCGGCGTTACCGTTTGTGCTAATGCCTCGGCAACGCTTACGGCAACAGATCCCGGCGGCACTTACCAGTGGTACGACGCCCCCAGCGCGGGTAATTTTTTAGCTACGGGCGCCACTTATGTAACGCCGCCAATTACCCAGAGCACTTTATACTATGTTCAGACAACGATAGGGGGGTGTACCAGTCCAAGAACGGCGGTAGGGGTTAGCCTGGTGGCCAGGCCGACGGTTACCGGCGCTATAATTTGTTCAGGCGATGTTGCTACGCTGATCGCCACCGGAGGGACCAGTTATATTTGGTATGATGCGCCAAGCGGCGGAAATGTGTTGAGCAAGAATAGTATGTACACCACGCCCGCGCTCACAAGCACTACCACCTATTACGTATCTTCGTTATCAGCCGATGGATGCGAGAGTACCCGCGCTCCGGCAACGGT
>JABDHD010000152.1:0-2557 GCA_013285685.1 Bacteroidota bacterium | reverse complement strand
AACGGCTAAGCCGCAGGCCCCCACCGCGGCGCCGGTAACCATTTGCTCAGGATCTACGGCTAATCTGCACGCCACCGGGGGCGGCACCATTTTCAATTGGTACAGCGCGCCATCCGGCGGGGCGCCTTTAATATCGAGCCCGGACTATACAACCCCGCCGCTAACGACCAACAATACCTACTACGTTAGCGATGCTACGAACGGATGTGAGAGCGCCCGCGTCCCTGTTAACGTTACAGTAACGCCGCTTCCGAGCCCTCCCGCGTCGCAAAGCGACACCACTTGCTATCAAAGCAGTATAACCCTGCAGGCTGGCGCCGGGGGTGCAGCTATCTATCAATGGTATGATGCGCCAGGCGGAAAATTGCTGGCTACAGGCACTTCGTTTACCACCCCCGTGCTAACCAATTCAACCACCTATTATTTAACGGCAGGTAACGGCGGTTGCTTTAGCACGTTTTCGCCGATAAACGTCATCGTACGCCAGCAAGCCGCCGCACCCACGGCGGCAGGGGTTTTCACCTGTTTTGACGCGCCGGCCACCTTAACGGCAACTTCGCAGGGCGGCGGTATCTACCAGTGGTACAATGCGGCCACAGGCGGCAAGCTTCTCGCAACAGGGTCAAGTTTCACAACTCCACCGCTGACTGCTGCCACAACCTACTACGTACAGAATATTCAATCGGGTTGCATCAGCGCGCGGGCAGCGGTAAATGTAACCATACTGCCAGCTATAAATGCACCCGCAGCTGCGGGCGTCACTATCTGTTCAGGTAATACTGCCGCGCTCAACGCATCGGGCTCAAACGGCGGTTATGCCTGGTATGACAAAGCAAGTGGCGGCAACTTGCTGTCGTCGGCGCAGGTTTACGTCACCCCAACTTTAAATACTACCACAATCTATTATGCAGAAGCAACCGAAAATGGCTGCGCCAGTGCGCGCACGCCGGTAAAAGTTACCGTTAACCCAACCCCTGTGGCGCCAACTGTAAGCGGAGTTACTATTTGCCCCGGGATGTCAGCAATTTTAACGGCTGCCGGGGCCACCGGCGTAGTAAACTGGTTGGATGCTGCAACGGGGGGTAATTTATTAGCCACGGGCAACAAGTTTAAAACCCCGGTATTAAAGGTGACGACCACCTACTACGCCGAAAGTATTTCCGGCCAATGTATGAGTGCCGTGGTACCGGTAACCGTTACTGTTAACCCTACATCGCAGTTTGAGTATCCGGGCAACACTTATTGTGTTTCCAGCCCTAACCCGACACCAACAATATTTAACCCGGCAGGAGGAACCTTCAGCGCCAAGCCCGCCGGGCTGGTCTTCGTAAGTAATGTTACGGGCCAGATCAATATCGGCGCGAGTATACCGCGGCGCTATATCATAACATTTTCCGGCAAAGGATCGTGTACGGTTCCCGAAACCCAGGATATATTAATAACGGCCACGCCCAACGCCAGTTTTTCCTACAGCAGCCCTTTTTGCCAGGGCGGTGCAAATCCATTTCCGACCTTTACGGCTGCCAGCTCCGGGGGGGCCTTCTCTTCCTCGCCGGCGGGCTTGGTTTTTGTCAATACCAGTACGGGCGAAATAGACCTGACCAAGAGCACCCCCGGGATATATACAATAACCAATACGATCTCCGCAAGCGGGTCGTGCGCAGCGGCATCATCAACGGCATCGGTTACTATCGGCCAGGGGGTTAACGTAAATGCAGGACCCAATCAAACCGTTGCGACTGGAACACCGGTGCAACTTGCGGGCAGCATTAGCGGAGGGACGACTACCGGGACCTGGTCGGGCGGAACAGGTTCATTTTCAAACGTCAACAGCCCTACTGCTATTTACACACCCGGACCAGGCGAAACAAATGCCAAGCTTACACTCACGTCGACCGACCCGCCCGGCCCCTGCGGGCCTGCTTCAGCTACCGTTACCATTATATTTACTACCCAGCCAGCTCCGCCGACCGCCCAGAGTGTGACTAATTGTTCAGGCAGCAGCGTAACGTTGTCTGCAACGGCACCCGGGGGATCATATCAGTGGTACGATGCGCCAACGGGCGGCAACCTGCTCAACACCGGCCCGGATTTTATTACTCCGGTACTTATGTCCACCACCACTTATTACGTACAAACCACTATAAATGGCGTGACCAGCGCGCGTGCCGCTGTTACCGTAACAGTAAACCCCATCCCGGCAGCACCGGTGGCCCCCGCGGTCCAGGCATGTATAGGAAGCAGCACAATACTTTCAGCCAGCGGGTCAACAGGTACTTATGAATGGTACGACGCTCCAAGCGGCGGTAACCTTTTGTCAACCGCCGCCAGCTACACCACGCCGGTACTAACAGCCAACGCTTCATTTTATGTACAAACTACCGTTGGCGGCTGTATAAGTACACGAACACAGGTTGACGTTACCATAACGCCAAAACCAAATGTTACGAGTGCATCAACCGGGACAATATGCAGCGGCCAGCCGCTCAACTACAATATCACTGCCGACCTTGCCAATGCAACTTTTATATGGAGCCGGGCCAGCGTGGCAGGGATC
>JABDHD010000151.1:6497-7504 GCA_013285685.1 Bacteroidota bacterium | reverse complement strand
CTGAACCCTGCCGATACCTTCAAAGAAAATACAGGTTCGGGGAAAAGTGAGGTGACTATCTTTCGATCGGGCGATGATATACCGGAAGACATATTCGAATTATACCTCACAAGCGGGCATGTTAAACTGTGCATCGATGATGT
The DNA here is from genome assembly GCA_013285685.1 of Bacteroidota bacterium. Lineage (GTDB taxonomy): Bacteria > Bacteroidota > Bacteroidia > Sphingobacteriales > Sphingobacteriaceae > Mucilaginibacter. The sequence goes on along the minus strand of JABDHD010000151.1, from coordinate 7,361 downwards.
TTATTTGGAATCACCCACGAGTAATGTAGAAAAGACGGACGATCAAACAGTCGAAAAAATCCGTGAAATAAAAGCGACTATTTACGGAATAATGAAAACTACTCCAAAAAGGGGGATTAGATGAAGACCTTTTGCACTTCTATTGTTTTGCTTGCTTGTTTGCTATTATCGTTCAGATGCTCGGCGCAATTGGATAGCTTGTCGGTAACCAATCAAAAAGTAAACGATAAAATCCGCGAGCTTAAAAAGGATAAAATCGATACTATTCTCTGCTACTACAGCCATTGCGACGGTAGAATGTTCAGACCTATGTTTAAAGATTCCTGTATTGCTTATGATATTAAATATTTAGTATGGTGCAATCGCGGCAGAATATTCATGGAACGATTTGATGAGTGCAGATCTTACCAGGTGCAACTATTTTATCAAAACCCGTTTTACACGGCTTTAAGTCGCTATAACAAATTGAAAACTGAGAAAATCTTGCCAAGGGAATTTAGAGCACTTGTTGGGAATAAAATGCAATCATTTGTGGAAGTAACTGATCACACATGCTCCGCCATGTTAGATTTTTACCTGGGAAACATATTCCTACACAAAGAGATCGATCTTTCGGATTTGGACAGACTGTTAGACAGCGATAAACACATCAATAAAAACTACGCCCACAACCGAAACACAATAGTCGCTTCTGTCAGAGAGCAATTGGAACAGATGGTGTACTTATACAATAAAAAGAAAGGGGCGAAATAACACTCGGATTTTTGTCGCAACACCCGTAAAACTTACGAAGTTTTAAAAACTTCGTAAGTTTCCGTCCGCAACCTAACAAAAAAGGCGCCCGATAGACGCCTTTATATTTTT
>JABDHD010000151.1:4352-6487 GCA_013285685.1 Bacteroidota bacterium | reverse complement strand
AAGCCTCCGCCTTAAGGCGGAGGTTTGGGGGTCGGCGTTAAACCGCTTCCGCTTCCATTGCCATCATCTCGTCGATCAGGATGCGGCCGCAATGTTCGCAAACGATGATCTTTTTGCGCTGGCGGATGTCCGACTGGCGCTGTGGCGGGATCTGGTTAAAGCAGCCCGAGCAGCTGTCACGCTGGATGGTTACTACAGCCAGGCCGTTCTTCGCGTTTTTGCGCAAACGGTTGTAGGCTATCAATAACCTTTCTTCAATATTTTTGCCGGCTTTTTCAGCTTGTACCGAAAGGTCGCTTTCTTCTTTTTCAGTTTCTGAGCTGATGGTATCCAACTCATCCCTTTTTGCGTCAAGGTCGGCTTTGCGGGCATCAAGTTCACCAAGGGCTTTTTCGTAAACCTGGGTTTTGGTAGTTATTTCATAACCAAACTCGCGGATCTTTTTTTCGCTTACCTGGATGTCTAATCCCTGTATCTCAATTTCTTTCGAAATCGCATCGTACTCGCGGTTATTTTTAACCTCATTCAGCTGGGTTTCGTACTTTTTGATATTGGCCTGCGCATCCTTTATCAGGTTTTTGCGGGTAACAATATCATCTTCCAGGTCATCCAGCTCATTCTTAATTTTTTGTATACGGGTTTCAAGGCCTGCCACATCATCTTCAAGGTCGGCAACTTCCATCGGCAATTCGCCCCTTACCTGGCGGATCCTGTCAATTTTGGTGTGGATAGTCTGTAGTTCGTATAAGGCTTTTAGCTTTTCTTCTACGGTTTGTTCCATTAAATAAAATATTTGACGGGGTTTGTATTTACTTCTGTTAAACGGACGGCAAAGTTACTAAATTTTTTCCGAATATTTTCATACAATAATTGTTGTGTAAAATGCTCGCTTTCAAAGTGGCCGATGTCGGCAATAACCAGCTTTCCTTCGGCGTCAAAAAACTCGTGATACTTAAAATCTGCCGTCACAAATACGTCCGCTCCGGCTGCAATGGCCTGTTTTAGCAAAAAGCTACCCGAACCGCCGCAAACCGCTACTCTTTTAACGTGCCTGCCGGTGTACGCAGTATGCCGGATGACATGTGCCCGCATTTTTTGTTTCAGATGATATAAAAACTCCTCTTCCTGCATGTTCATCTCCAAATCCCCGATCATTCCTGCGCCCACCTGCTGGTTGGGGTTGGTCAATTCATATAAGTCATAAGCCACTTCTTCGTAGGGATGGGCCAAAACCAGGGCTACCAACAGCTTGTTTTCCAGCACGGCCGGGTAAATGGTTTCAATGCGGACTTCGTTTTCGGTGTGGCGTTTGCCGGGTTCGCCCACATAGGGGTCCGTGTGCTCATTCCCTTTGAAAGTGCCGCTGCCCTCGGCATTAAAGCTGCACTCGCTGTAGTTACCGATGTTACCTGCGCCGGCTTCAAATAGCGCTTTCCGCACCGCTTCGGCATGACTTAAAGGCGCGTAAGTAATTATTTTTTTCAATAAACCGGACTTCGGCGCCAGTATCCGGCAGTTTTTAAGGCCAAGCGTTTCGCATATTTTGGCGTTTACACCCGTCATTACATTATCCAGGTTGGTGTGGATGGCATACAGCGCGATGTTTTTGCGGATGGCTTTTTCCACCACGCGCTCCACATAAGTTTTGCCGTTAAATTTTTTCAGCCCGCGAAAAACGATGGGGTGGTGCGAGATGATCACCTGGCAATTGTGTTCAATAGCTTCATCCACCACCGCTTCGGTGCAGTCCAGCGAGATCAGCGCCTGGAAAACTTCCTGGTCGGGATGGCCCACGATGAGGCCTGCGTTATCATAATCTTCCTGGTAAGCCAGCGGGGCCAGGCTTTCGAGGTATGCGGTAAGTTGAGATAATTTCATTGCTTGGGATTGCACCGATTTTTAAGTGATTACACAGATCGAGCGCATTAACGACACGAATTACACGAATTTTTGCGAATTAACACGGATTTTAATTCGTGCAATTCGCTCTAATTCGTATCAATTAGTGTTTAACCAAACTACTTTTTGTTCGGACTCATGAGGCGCGGCAATAATATCACCGTAAAGTTCCGGCCTGCCACATCATCTTCAAGGTCGGCAACTTCCATCGGCAATTCGCCCCTTACCTGGCGGAT
>JABDHD010000151.1:0-4342 GCA_013285685.1 Bacteroidota bacterium | reverse complement strand
ATGTAGCGGTGACCGCCGGCATCGATTAATTTTTCGGGAGTGAGCGTGGCGATGGCAATTTCATTATCAAAGCTCCTGCACTCGGCAATGATATCGCCAAAGGGGTCGATGATCATGGAGCAGCCGTTCTTTAACTGGTCGTCGTCCATGCCGATGGGGTTGGAGAATACGGCATAGATAGCATTATCGTAAGCCCTCGCGGGCAGCCACTTCATCAGCCAGGCGCGGCCTTTCAGGCTGTCAAATTCCTGGCGCAGGGTAGTGGGGTCAGCCTGGCGGTTTTCCCAAAGCCCCTGGTCGACAAACCCGGCGCCGGGGCGGGTTGATGGCGTGCACATGGTAACATGCGGCATAAAAACGATGTCCGCGCCCAGCAATTTTACGGCCCGTACGTTCTCGATGATGTTGTTATCGTAACAGATCAGGATGCTGCATTTCCAGCCGTGCAGGTCAAAAATAACATATTCGTTACCGGGCGAAAGATGAGGATTGATAAAGGGATGCAGCTTGCGGTATTTGGCGATAAGGCCATCCGGGCCCACGCATACATAGGGTTTGTAAAGATTGTCATCAGCATCTTTTTCAAATAGCCCTGCCAGTACAACGATGCCTGATTCTTTTGCAATATCGGTAAGCTTTTGGATGGAAGGGCCGCCGGGGATAAATTCAGCCACGTCAAGCATTTGTTGTTTTGACAAATGCCGGGCAAATGTGTAACCGGTTATCGAACATTCATGAAAAGCAATGGCCTGTGCGCCTTTTGCTGCGGCTTTTGCCGACAGGTCCCTGATGACTGATAAGTTGTATTCCTTGTCGCCGCTGCGGTGCTCAAATTGGGCGGTTGCGATTTTTAAATTTTCCATATATACAAACACGAATTGATTTGACACGAATTGACACGAATAAAACCGAATGAACACAAATTTAATTAGATATTATTCGTGTCAATTCAATCTTATTCGTGAAAATTAGTGTATAAATAATTAGTGTATAATTTTAAATGTCGCGGCATAAAAAAGTCCATTATTGCTTTGCAGCGCTTCGGGGACGGTAATGGTTACGCTCCCACCTTCCTGCTTCCAATTAAGCTTTTGTTTTACGCCCAGCAACGTCACCGCTTTAACCTTATTTGAATTCCCCGTGTTTATAGTAACAGTGGCCGGCAATGTAACTTGATTATCCTTTGCCAACAAAAATGCATATTCATCTTTACCATCCGCTGACTGGGTAAAGAAAATATCACCATCAGAATAGGGTGCAACCGCTCTCGATGAATAAATCCCTTCGCCATTGATCTTTATCCATTTGCCAATATCGGCCAGGCGTTTGTAGGCCTCCGGGTCCCAGTCGCCATCCGGACCAGGGCCGATGTTCATCAAAAAATTACCGCCGCGCGATACGATCTTGATCAGCAGCTGAACGATCTGCAAAGATGGTTTATAATGATCGCCGGGAATATAGCTCCAGGAATTGCCCATGGTCATACAGGTTTCCCAGGGGTGGCTTAGCGGCGCGGCGGGGACTTCCTGCTCGGGCGTTGTATAGTTTTCATTAGGGCCTGTAACACTACGGTCCACCACAATCAACCCCGGTTGTTTGCTTCGCGCCATCGCCGCAATCTTCGGCATATCAATATCCTGGTTGTATCTGCTGCCCATCGATTGTGCCATGGCCGAGTCTGCGCGATTTTTTGGCCGCACCCAGCCGCCGTCGAGCCATAAAATATCCACACGGCCATAATTGCTCATCAGTTCGCCGATCTGGTTATAGGTATAATCTTTAAACTGCTGCCACCTGTCGGGATGTTTGGCTGGATCATAATTCACATTGCGGTCCTTCGGCGGGAAATAGGGCCACCAGTAATACGGGCTGTGCCAATCGGGTTTGGAAAAGTACGCGCCGATCATAAAATTTTCCTTGCGAAACGCTTTAAATATTTCATCCGCGACGTTTGCCCTTGGGTTTTTCGAAAATGGTGTATTAGGGCTGGTAACCTTATAATCCGTCTCCTTCGTATCAAACATGCAAAAACCATCATGATGCTTGGTGGTAAAAACCACGTATTTCATGCCCGCATCTTTCGCGGCAGCTACCCATTTTTCCGGGTTGAAATGGGTGGGGTTAAACGTATACTGCAAGTTTTCATATGCCTTTTTATAGCCGAAATAGTCGGCGGCATAAGGGCCTTTGCGCTGCGTCCAACCTTCATCTTCGGGGCAAAGGCTCCAGCTTTCCACTACGCCCCATTCGCTATAGGGCCCCCAATGCATAAACAACCCGAATTTAAGGTCCTGCCATTGCGCGATCTTGTGCAGCACTGCGGTATCGGTTGGCGAGACGTATCCATCTTTAAGCGATTGGCCTTCGGCTATGCCGAAAAGCAATAAGGCCAGCAAACAGGCAAGTGTTTTTTTCATAAGGATTTTTTAAAGGGGAGTAGAATCTGATCAATTCACGCTCGTTAAATTAAGCGGCTAAAACCTGCCGATCAATGAAGCGGCCATGTGTACAATAATGGAATAACCTAAATTTTCCAATCGTAAGGCAAGCTGCTTTTGGGACCGATAGGATATTATCTCGCCCTTAAGCCCTTTTAGCGGGCCGGCTTTGATAATAATACTTTCCCCGGGTTGCAGGTTCGTCTCGGTAACCTCCAATTCATAAGGGCTGGCTATAAGTAATTTAAGCTCATCGATCTGCCTGTCCGGCATTGAAGCAATTTTACCCGAGAAGTATATAAAGCGCGCTACCCCTTTCGTCATCAATACCTCTGTTTGTTCGTGTTCCCTGATCCGCACAAATATGTACGACTTTATAAATGGCTCATTTACCCACTTTTTCCGGTCGCTCCATTGCTTTAGCCGGCGTTGCAATGGCAAATAAACTTCAACCCCTTTTTTGTTCAATGCCTCGCTGGCTTTTTTTTCAGCCCGTGGATGTGTACACACCGGGAACCATTTAGCTGAATCGGGGCCTGATTTTAACACCATAATTTGTGTATTCTGTCACCGGTTAAACCAAGTTCTTATGTCCCACCATTTTTTCGTTTTTTCATCTACATAATAACCTGAACCTTCATACCCGCTGTAGTCAGAATAATAATAATATCTCGAACCATAATTTTCACCGGTAAATTTGGTTGTATAATACCTGGAATGCAACAGGTCTTCTTTGTAAGCATTTAGTACGATTACGGTATTATCAAGATGATACTCATGGGCTATCCGCTGGGGAACAGTTGCCGCATAGAATTTTGATTTGCCTGACCGGATCACAAAAAGATTGATATCGCTCATTCTTATTACCGGAATAGCGTGTGGTACCAAACCGATTGGCGCGGTGTCGATCATAATTATTTCGTATTTTTCCTTCAGCAACGCCACCAGCTGCACCATTCGGTCACTGTGCAAAAGTTCCGATGGGTTGGGCGGAACCGGGCCCGAAATAATGAAATCGAGCACCCCGTGGGCTGAGTGCATGATAATGTCATCTGCGGAACATTGATTGGCCAGGTAATTACTCAACCCTATATCGTTGGGAACATTGAAAGTCTTGTGCATTTGCGAACGTCGAAGGTCAGCGGCTATCAAAATTACTTTTTTATCAATTAATGACAGCGTACTGGACAGGTTTACCGCAACAAATGACTTTCCCTCGCCTGCCACTTCGGAGGTGACACAAATGATCTTGCTTGTTTTTTCGGCTGCGAGAAAACTCAGATTTGTTCTTACAGAGCGGACTGATTCAGCGAAAATTGATTTTGGGCGGGCGATAGCAAGTATTTGAGAACTGTATTCATCGATTTCTTCAGGGTACTTTCTGATAACGCCTATTATGGGCACGGTCGTAAGGCTTTCAATCGTTTCCTTGTCGTAAATATACGGGTTAAGCACTCTGATAAGAATGATCGCGCCAAGACCGATCACCAATCCAAATATCCAGGCGGAACGATGAACACCATTTACATCGGGCGCTATCGCGCCAAAATTTGGCTGCGCCGTATCAATTATGGTTGCGCCGGGCAGTACCCCTGCGCTATTTATCTGGGCGTCCAACTTCTTTTCGGATAAGTACGAATACACTTTGTCGTCAATATCAAAATCACGTTTTAAACTAATAAAATCTCGTTCTGTAGCCGGTAATTGCTCAATTTGCTTGTTTACAGGCAAAAGCTGTTCGTCCAGGTATTTTATTTGGTTTTCAACTAAATTCTGCGAAGTGTTGATGCCATTAAGAATATTATTTTTAGTAAGAAGCACTTGGGCGTCGACGTCCCTGATTGGCTGAGAGTCAGCATTGAATTTTTTTAACAAGATATTTCTCTGACCCCGAAGGTCATTTA
>JABDHD010000150.1 GCA_013285685.1 Bacteroidota bacterium | reverse complement strand
CGTGCTCAAATTACCCAGCGCGCCAATGTTAGTTAGCCCCGTATTGTCCATTAAATAAATGCTGCCGTCTAAAAAAGCCAGGTTTTCCAGGCCGTTAAGGTTAGTCAGCAGGTTGCAGCCCTGTATCCTGAATTCGCCGAAATCCGAAAACGATACTTTATCAAGCCCGCTTAAGCTGGTAAGCGCCGTATTGTTAATGATGTCGAAGTCGCCGTAGCTGCCGATCAGGTTGTTCAGGCCGGCAAAACTGGTTAATGCGCTATTGTTTTCAAACAGCATGCCGTGGTAAAACCCCGCGCTATTGGTAGCCTGCAGGCTATCCAGGCCTTTCAGGTTTTTTAAGGCCGTTGTATTGGTTACATTTAATTCATAGTCAATAATGGCCAGGCCTAATAGGGGCGTCAGGTCCGTTACACTCCCCGATATATACAGCGCCCCTTTTATACGCGTGTATTTCGAATTGCCAAAATTTATTACGTCCTGCTGGGTTTGTAATGTAACATTTCCCGTATACGCATTTTCAAATTCGGCCATAAAACTCACCTGGTTGCCATACCCAATTCCCTGTGCATTAATGGCATAGGCTTTGATATAATAATTTTTACCGGCCGGCACGTCAATAATAATGGCGCTAAGGCTGTGGTTGGGGCCCTGTACCCTTATAAATTTGTTAAGGTTACGGGTAATAGTGGGCTCAGGCAAAGTATCCACAACAAACCCTGCTTCGGTGATCTTCGAGAAACCGGTATCGGTAATACTTCCGTGAAACGTTACGGAATAGTGCGTTAAATTGGTAATGGGCTGCGTAAGCAGTTGTGGTATCCCGGTATCAGCCGGCTGGGTTTTCCCGGTATCAATTTTATCCTTTTTACAGGCAATCAATAGCACCAGGCCTGTAAAAATCAAAAATCTTTTCATGTGTCTTAAGGCGTTTAAATATAGGCAAAATAGGTTAAAGTAAAAACACTGGGTTTGTGAATAGGCCAGAACGCTTACCCGGCGGTGTTTGGCGTAAATACCAGGAACATCTGCCTGGGTTCCCTGGTTGGAGGCAGTTCGGCCTTCCCGTAATCTTCCAAATCTTTTACAAATTTAAACAATCGCTTTTCACCTATTTCCGGGTGGGCAATTTCTCTGCCTTTAAACATTACAGTTATTTTTACCTGGTCATTATTCTCAAGAAAACGAATGGCGTGACTGAGTCTTCCTTTATAGTCTAATTCTGGCTCTTGTGGCCGAACCTTAATTTCCCTTATCATAGCTTGCTTTTTGTTAACTTTTCATTTTCTGTCCCCCCAGGGTCTCACAACGCGGACCCTGCGCTGAATGCAAGGCCCAACCCAGTTATTGTTAGTTTATAGCCAGATTAAATTTGCCGTTAGTTATGGTTTTACCGGGGCCGCCGCCACTAATGAAATATACCAGGGCGCCGTTAAAAGTACCTTGTACATTGGTGCTGCTGAGCGATGTAACCGTTACACTGGTGGAATTTGTGAGGTTGTTATTGGTGATATACTGCTGCCCGAGTTGCGAGCCGGCAACGTTTTGATTGTAAATAATACCGGAAGTTGTTGCCGGTTCGGGGTTGGTGTCTGCAGAAGGAAAAGTGCCGGTTGTAATTGAATTTATAGAAGTAACGTCGATTACAATGATGGCATTATTGCCGCTCGCATCAGTGGCCCCGGTAATCTCAAGCAGGTCAGGATATATACCAGTCTCATTTGTAACTATCCGCGCGCCCGCACCCGTATTGAAAGTTAAATTTTGCCCGTCAACGGTTGCTGTAATCGTATTGTTATTGGATTTAACAGGGTTGTTATCAGGCTTTTTACACGAATTTAAAATCGGCATCATGCATGCTGCTGCGAGTAAACAAAACTTCATATTGCCAGGCTGTCGGGGGTAAATTGTAATAGTCATCAGCTATGCCAAATATACTAACAAATTTTGCTTTTATTCAGCGCTGGCGAGTGTGCGTGACGAAATCGCCTTTAAGATCACTATGGTTTCTAAATTACAATAAGTGCTTTACCCTCTTTCCCGCTTGCGGAAGAGCGTCGAGCATCCGCCTTTAGGCGGAGCACTCGGGACGAGTCGACCGGCGGACATTGGCGCTATTGCGTTGGCGGTAATGTCCGCCGGGTCGACTCACCCGGTCATCGCTGCGCTCGACCACCCTCTCTTCACCTGCGGCGAAAAGAGGGTAGCTGCAATTAATTTTTGACCGCGATTTCCCCTGAATGCTTGCACGCGTGTGCCTAAGCCCTTAACGGTTGTTATCTTTTCTTCAACACCCGCATCACCTGTTCCTTATAGCTTTCTCCAATCGGCAACTCTGTTTTTCCTATTTCAACGTCGCTTGCCGTATAGGCCGATATCTGTTTCAGGTTGACGATGAACGACCGGTGTATGCGTAAAAATCCTTTGGCCGAAAGCTCGTTTTCCATATCGCTTATCCGGTATTTGGCCGCGACGGTATCGCCCGTAGTTACGATCTTCACATAATCTTTCAGGCTTTCGATATATAAAATATCGTCGGTGTTTATCCTGATGTTTTTATAGCCGGATTTGACAGATATGCTGGATGATTCCACGCTGGTGGCCGGTGAACTAAGGGGCGCGGAAAGATCGCTGGTGCGGAGGTAACGCTCAATCGCTTTAAAGAACCGGTCAAATGTGATAGGTTTCAGCAGGTAGTCAACAATATCCAGGTCGTAGCCATCCAGCGCATATTCGCGGTAAGCTGTGGTGATGATCACTTTTGGCGGATTGCGCAGCATTTTCAGGAAATCGATGCCGCTTATCGCCGGCATCCTGATATCCAGGAACATCAGGTCGATCTCTGTTTTTTTTAAAATTTCCAGCGCTTTCAGTGCATTGGGGCAAGTGTCGGCCACCTCCAAAAAATCAAGTTGCTTAACATGTTTTTGAAGCAGCGAGATGGCCAGGGGCTCATCATCAACCAATAAGCACCTTGCTCTTTTCATATACTGTTACATCCTTTTTAAGCGCAATGGTTAAGCACACTTTAAAATAGTCGCCCTGTCGGCTTGCTTCAAGGCTATAATCCTGCCCGTAAACCAGGCCCAATTGCCGGCGCAGGTTGTTTAGGCCTATCCGCTCGCCCGATGCGTGTAGCGGGCCATTTTTTTGTGCTGCAACCGTATTGGTTATATTGAAAATGAAGTCCCCCTCATTTAGCCGCAGGTCAATAACAATCACCGGGGTGCCCGTGTCATCGCTGGCGCCATGCTTAAAAGCATTTTCGACCAGCGACAGCAAAATTAATGGCGCAATAACGATTTCGTGGTTGATACAGGTGTCAAACTTTATACGCAGGCGCTGGTCGTACCTTAGTTTTTCCAACTCGATATAGTTTTTTATTAAAGCGATCTCGGCGCTCAGCGGTACATGCTGCGCATTGCAGCGGTATAACATATGGTCGAGAATGTCGGCCAGCCGGGCTATCGACTCGGATGTGGCAGGCGATGAAGTAAACGAAAGTGAATAAATGTTATTAAGCGTATTAAATAAAAAATGCGGGTTGAGCTGGGTTTTTAAAAGTTTTAACTCTGTTTCGGCTTTTTCTTTTTCCAGCGTAAGCGCCCGTTTTTGTATTTCGGCCTGATCCTTAAACATTTTGAAGAAGACAAAAATAAAGGCGGCAGCCATAATCTGGAAAAAATAGACATACAACAGCTTGGATAAGTCTGTCAGTATTTCTGGATAGGTTTCAAAGGCTTTAGGCAGTCTGCCCTCGATCGGTTCATTAATTTTTACGGAAATGATGCGGCCAAGCACACTTGCAAAATAGCTTAAAACGATAAAAGCGATGATCGATAAAACGTATTTTTTGCGGTAAAAAAATCGCGGGATGATGAAATAGGCCAGGCAGTAAGCGGAAATGATATACGTTATCTCGTATAAAAAATCGGTGACAAATTCAAAACCGTAAGTTCTTTTCTGGCCATCAGCGTATTTGCTTGAGCCGACATCCACCAGTAATACGATAACCCAATAGGCGATATGGCTTAGCCAGCGCTGCTTTTTGTGAACTGATAAGAGCCAGTCAAATAAATTCATAAAACAAGTATAGCCATTTTGGCCATTGAACGGGCAGATTGTAGACCAAAAGGCAAAACCGCCCCCTGAATACGGCCAGTCAGCATCCCGGCGGGGTTTGTATGCCGGATTTGCCTGTACAGGGGCAGCCACTTCCCGTCTGCCTAATGGCTGAATTCCGGATTTCTTTTAGGGCTATCATTGGTCAAAATTTATACGCAATGAAACCCGTTGTCCGGCTATTACTACTATTTTCAATCATTTATGGTGCTTTCATCGGTCGCGCCTTTGCACAGGGCACTATTAAAGGCAAAGTAACCGACGAAAAAAAAACGCCCTTGCCGTCGGTCCTTATCCGGTTAAAAAAGCTTCCTGATACCACGTTCTACAAAACGACATCTACCGACCCTTCGGGGAATTTTATCTTTAACGACCTGCCCCAGGGTAGTTATGTTGTTGAGACTGATCTGGTTGGCTATAAAACCCTAATAAAATCAGGCCTGGCGATTACGCCAACAGACAGCCTTGCGGACGCGGGCGTGCTGGCGTTAAGTCCTTCGTCCACCACGCTCCGCGAGGTATCGGTAACGGCGCAGGCGCCATTTATCGAAAAGCAGATTGACAAAACGGTTGTTAATGTAGATCAGAATATTGCCAATACCGGCACTAATGCGCTTGAATTATTGAAGAAATTGCCTGGCGTGCAGGTAGCCCCTGACGGAACGATAACGCTTAATGGCAAATCCGGGGTTAATGTTACCATGGATGGTAAAACCACCTTTTTATCTGCTGATGACCTGGCAAACCTGCTGACCAATACGCCGTCATCGGATATCCAAAAGATCGAGATCATGACCAACCCATCGGCAAAATATGATGCCGAAGGGACAGGCGGCATTATCAATATCATCAGGAAAAAGAACAGCAAAAGCGGGCTGAACGGAAGCCTTACCGAAAGTTTTGGACAAGGGTATTTCAGCCGTTATAACAGCAGCCTGGTACTCAATTACAAAACCGATAAGTACAACCTGTATCTGAATAACAGCTACAGCTACAGCAAAGGATTCTTTCTGAACGACGTTACCAGCGACATCATGAATGGCAATGCTTTGTCTTCAGAACAAGTATCAACCAATAGCAGCACAACGCTCAATAAAGCCTACAATTCCTCGGCAGGGCTTGATCTTTATCTTTCAAAAAAAACAACATTGACATTAATAGGTAGTGTTTCTGACCGGGGATATAATAATAACTTAACCTCCGTGATGACGATCGCCGACAGCAACCGGAATAAAACCGGCAGCGAAAATTTTTCGGCATTAAACGCCGACAAGCCGCTTAATTATACCGCAGGCGTTCAATTGTCGCACAAACTGGATACAGCCGGCAGGGCCTGGTCGGCAGATGTTGATTATTCCGACTACCGCTACAGGCCGGGGCAATATAATACTACCCTTAACTATGATCCATCAGGGAATTTTTTGAGCCAGGACAATGTATTTATTGACGAACAGCGGACATTGCACATTTTTGGCGCAAGGGCTGATTATGTTCAGCCGTTAGCCGGCAACGGCAAACTGGAAACCGGACTTAAATCCAGCTATGTGAAAACCTTTAATAACAGTACCTATTACAACCAACTGGGCGGACAAAATGTGATCGATTCGGCCCTAAGCGATTATAATATCAACAGCGAAAATATCAACGCTGCGTATGTCAATTTTAACAGGCAATACCAGAAATTGACGGTGCAGGCGGGTTTGCGCGCCGAGCAATCAGTTATGAAAGGGCAGCAGCTTTTTACGAATGCCTCAGTGGATCAAAATTATTTCGAATTGTTTCCAACGGTTTTTCTTAATTATAAGCTTAATGATCAAAATACGCTGAATTTCCAGTTCGGGCGGCGGGTTGACCGGCCCGATTATCACGAACTGGTACCGTTCAGGCGGCCGCTTTCGCCAACAATTTATTTCGAGGGAAATCCCAATTTGAAACCCGATCTGAACTGGCATTCGGAAATCACCTGGTCCTGGCAGAATACATTTTTTATCACCGCAGCTTATGATATTGACCGCAACTACCTGCGCACGCTGTATTACCTCGATTCGAATAAAACAACCATTACACGTATGCCTACTAACATACAGGGTGCGCACTCATGGAACGTGAATATCAGTTATAATAAAGAGCTGGCAAAATGGTTTACAACCAATACAACCGCTACTTTTTATCAAAACCTGTTCAACGGCAGTGCAGACGGTTTCAGCCTGGATGATCCCGGCTTTGCCACTATTGATTTTGTTACGAATAACAGTTTCCGCTGCAGCGATAAATTATCTGCGGAGGCTGATTTTGAATATGAATCCAAACGCCAGTTCGTTGGTTCTGTATTTGGCGCATATTCTATTCTCAGCTTTGCGCTAAAACAAAAGCTATTCAATGATCAGGGCTCCATTACCATCAATGCAAACAATGTGCTGAACACCGAGAGCCGGGGCGCCACCGATCATTACCTCAACCTCAATCAACATGGTTATTCTTATTTTTATTCAAGGGCAGTAATTTTAACTTTTAACTACAGGTTTGGCAGCGGTAAAGTAGCCAAAACGCAAAGTAAATCGGGTTCGGAGGAGGAACAGCGCCGGGCCGGAGGCTGATTTGGAAGGTAACACCGCTAAACAGGCTGAATCATCCCGATAAAAGTGCCGCTTGAAAAAAACAGGCACACCAGGATCAAAATCAGCCGGCTTGCGGACGGCATGACTTTTTATTTTCCAGCTTTTTGTTCTGGTTGTTTAGTACAACGAGGTGAGCTGCTGGTTATCAATTACCCTGATCACTTTTGTGATCAACTCATCCATATCAAACGGTTTGCGCACAAAATCGTTTGCCTTACATTCTTCGGCAATAAGTTCAATATTGTTTGCGGTTGAAAGGATGATGACAGGCAGGTTCCGTAGCGTTTCGTCCTGCTTTATCCGGTGGCATAAGCGGTGGCCCGGCCGGTTATTGATAAATTCATCGATCAGGATAATATCCGGATCAAAACTTCTCACCTGTTCAATTTTTTCCGGTTCGGGCATCCCCAGGCATTTGAAACCAGCTTCTTCCAGTATAAAGGAAACGATATCCCTGATATCGCGGTTGTTTTCGATCACCAATACTTTTTTCTTCCTCATCAATAGTTTATTTATCGGTAGTTCAAATATATAACTTTAAATTAAATTCCAAAAAAAGCGACATTTTCTCATGGGGAATGACAAAGAGCGGGATGTTTCATTCCTGCTAATAAAATTTGCGAAACTTTGAAGGGAAGAATGGCGAGAAAAACGATGTCATTTCTGACATGTGGTAAAAGGCACATTCGTATATCCGCAGATTCGTGCATCCACACATCTGCACATCACCCTTAAGCCTGTGCTTCGTCCTTAATAGCCAGCTGTCCGCAGGCGGCATCGATATCTTTACCGCGGCTACGGCGTATGTTAGTGGTGACGCCTTGTTTGCGCAGGTAATCGGCAAAAGCTTCAATTTTATCTTCGCCGGCATTTAAATAGCTGGCGAAGGCGATGGGGTTATATTCGATGATGTTT
>JABDHD010000149.1 GCA_013285685.1 Bacteroidota bacterium | reverse complement strand
TGTCAAACCTTGCCTCAATAAATAATGGGATTTTAAAAATGACCTTAGCGAATTTTTCAATGGTTTTATTCATGTATGCTCTTTTAAAGTAGTGCGTATTTTATTAATCCTTAATCCTAACCAATACGTTTATGTATTTGTTTTTCCAGTAAACCCTGCCAAAGGCCTTTACATAAAGCAATAAGCTTTTTAAACCTGTTTGCTTCCAATATTGTTGTTCTTCCTGAGTCAAGCAGGAACACAAAAAAAGTCATTTAATATATAACCGGGGAAATTTTTCCGATACCTCCTCCAGATCATCATCCTGTTTTTTGCACTTAACTGTTTCCGGAGCGGCGAATAATTGGTGGCCGACCATCTCCCGCCGCCTTTCTTCCGCGAGCCTATTCCATGGATCACACAAACGGATGTGTCCACCAATATTTCAAACCCTTCATTTCTTAAGGAAAGGCAAAAATCAACGTCGCAGTTGTCTATAAACAGTCTTCTGTCATAAAACATATCCCGGGGCACCCGTTTTATATGGATGAGCGCTGCGCTGCTTATGGTAAAAAGCGCGTTGACTATGCCAATATCGGCACCCGGCCAAAAGTTTTTGACCTTCCACTTATTTATATTCAATAACACCCTGCCGGGGAAATTGGTGCTTGAATTTAAAAACCGGGGCGAAACAATCACCGCTTTTGGGTCCGTTTGAAAGGCAGGGATCAAATTGCCGGTAATATCCGCAGGCGGAACGGTATCCTGGTCAAATAGGTGCAGGTATTCAAAATCATGTCCCCTTGCATATTTTAAGGCAGTATTCAACGCACCCGAAATAGCGTCTTCGTTTTTATTACACACAACCAGGGTATTAGGGCTGAAATTTATCCCCTGGCTGCTAAGGTTTCCTTCAACCGAATTATCTACAATTAATAAAAGCCCGGTTTGTTGTGAAATGATACGGCAGATGTTTTCAAATTCAGGTCCCGGATAATATGCTGTTATACAGGCCAGTACATTTTCATTCATATAGACGTATATTTAACCTTAAGCGCGGGTTTTTCTTAGCTGATCAGCGCTTCCTGTATGTGCTCAACCTTGTTTTCTGCAAGCTGGTTATCAAATTTTAAATAAAGAGCCGGCAGTAACAGCACAAAAAATTTTATCGTGTCCATCTCCACTACCGCGAATTCGCCGTTGCGAAACAAGTTGAACGCCCTAAAGACAGCGTAAATCAAAAGAAGTTTTATTATGGGCGTTTTCTTTTTCTGAAACTCGTTGCAAACCGTCCTGAAAAACGATCCAAAAATTAAAACAGTTAAAAACGGAACGATAAAACCATACATATAAGTAATGCCGGCAATACTTAACACAGGTGTTGCAGGGTCGCTGTACCCTGAATTACCTTTAAAAAACTCGACTGAAATGCCAAGCGGATTTAAGTAGGCCCTTAAAAAAGTAGCATTGGTAAATGATCCGGCTACGTCGGGACTTGTTTTTTGAATTACATAGGAACTATAGGCAACAGGCGATAATTCTTCGGAATTTGTGGCGAACATCGAGCCATTGTTGTCCCCGGCGCGCAGACTTAATACAAATACAATTACCCCGACAATAAACGCGCCGGTGATTAATACAGCCGTACGGCTAATCCTTTTTGCCCTGAGCAAAAACAGGATGCATAATGCCATTACGCAAACCTCGCGGCGGCCAATAAAAAAATAAAACAATACAATGGCCACCATACACACATAGCTGGCAACCCTTAAAAAAATGCCGTCATCGTTTTTTACTAACGCAAAGGCAATGCACCCGCTCATGCCATAATAAAAATAGTGCAATAGATTATCTTCGCCCAGGTCGCCGCCCACCTTTAGCATAGTTACTATCGGGTCTGCTATCAACGAATTGATAAAATCGAGCTTTGCATTTATAACATACAAGCTGTAAAATGTCAGACCGATGTAGATGTATATCAGCACCTTCCTGAAAAAGTCGGGCGTAACTATGCTTTGAAAACGGGCATTGAATATTGGCGCTGTCCCCAATATAAAAAGCAAAATTAAATTGATCGCCATTGCGGCAAACCCATATACAGGCGGAACAACTGTCTCTGAGGTGTAGCCGGAAGGCAGCAATATTGCACCCGTGGTAATAATGCTTACTAAAACGGGGCAGGTAAAAATAAAAATAGTGAGGCAGGCTGCTGCAAAGGGCGGCTCACGCTTACATTTTTGTAAAAAAGTATAGAATACCCGTTTCATCCCTTCTTAATCTAATTTTTTGCTGTCACGTATTCCCCTGAAATATAATTTGAGGCGTTTTTTGGTGTCGTCTTCAAAAAAGAGCTTGGCAAACCTTTTGAACAGAGAGGCTACTTCTGTTAATGAATACTTGATGTCGAGAAAAAAATAGTTGTTTAATATATACAGCGAATTCCTGACAAAGTAATACAAGCGCTGCGGCGAATGAGAGATAAATCCGCCGATGCTTTTACCAAAAAAGTAAATATTTTTATAGCTCCCCAATTGATGTGTTAAAAAAGCGTTGGCCATTAAAACTTTATACCCCCGCTTGTGCAGCCTCAGGCAATACTCATTGTCGACATGATCGATAAATAGTTGTTCGTTAAAAAACCCGGCTTTTTGGGCGATGGCTAAGTTTAACAGGTTGCCAGATGCCATTACGCAGGTAACCGGTGTAAATTCGCCCGGGTTGTATACTGGAATGCTTTTTTGCTGTAAATGGATGGGCGACAAAATGCCAACGTCGCCCCAATCCAGGTTTTCGGCCGCTTTCAGCATATTTTCAATCTCCGTTTTTTCGAATGAACTGTCCTGGTCAAAGGTGAACGTGTATTTGTATCCTTTTTCAATTAGTGTTAACAAGCCCTGGTTAAATGCTTTTCCAATCCCCATATTTTCTGCGTTCCAGATGTAGATTTTGTTGGTGCTTTCAATTTGGTCAAACAGCTCTTTGTTGTTTGCCGAGCTATTGTCGACAATGATAAGGCACCCCACATAAGCTGAATAGGAGCGGATATTTTCCATAAAAGCCGGGATGGGATTATACCAAACCGTAACCGCCCCAACTAAATCTTTTTCAAACTGCATCATTAACAACGCCGGTTTCATTCATAAAAACAATCCTATTTGTACCATTGTGCATCTCGGGCTCCAACCTTTTATGTTTGCCTGCGAAGGAAAAACACGGCCCGACAAAAATCGCCTAATCACCCGCAGCGATCAGGATACCTTTTTTTTCAAATTCGTAACGATCAGCTTAACTTCCTGCAAAACCATCCGGGGGTTAAATCCGGCAGGTTTTACCGGGTTATAATTCCGGCTTTTAAGATAATACCATAAAGTGGCGGCAATAATGGTCTCGGCAAATATCCATGACCAGGCGCTGCCGGTGTACCCATAAAAATGCAGCATTACAACATTGAAAATGATGCTGAAAATGCCGCCCGAAAATATGATCACAAAATAGGGCCGGTCCATCTTTAAATTCACCATGGTTTGCAAGCCGAGTATGGTATTGATAAATGACAGTACCGGCACGATGGTTAAAATTCTGAATATTTTTACTGCAGGTTGAAAACTGTGCCCGTAAAACCCGGTAACGAGCATCTGCGAAGACAGGTACAGCACCGCCGAGCATATCAACGAAAAATAGATGATCAGCGGCAGTATCCTCCTTATTTTTTCTAATCCGTCGTTTATGTTTTTCGCAAATGAGTTTGCGATATAGGGAAACAGGGCCTGTGAGATGGGAAATGAGATCAGTACCAGGAAAACAAAGATCAATTTCCATGCAGCCGTAAAGTAGCCAACATGTTCCCTTGTTTCAAACAAGCCAAGCACCACGATATTGGTGTCGGTATACAAATTGGTCGAAAGCATCGAAAAAAAAAGCATCCTGTCCTCCCACAACAATTTTAGCACAGCCCCCATGCTGGTTCTTTTAAGAACAATGCCAAATTTTTTGATCGCATAAAGAAATGAAGCTAGCGCGATGCCAATTTGAGTCAGGCTCAGTATCAGGGGCTGCAACATATAGTCGTCCCGTTTCCTGATCATCAAAAGAATCAAAACCGTAAAAAGCGTTTTGCTTACCAGGTTAAATATGGCCACGGGTGTTAACTCCTGCATCCCCTGGTAAAACCAGTTTGGCGACAGCACCCAGGCGATGACGATCAAAAAAGTATAAACGGCCACCATGGTTTCTCCATTGGATTTGGAAATAAAAAGGATGGATGTTGTAAAGACTACTATCGAGACCATAAACAACAGGCCTTTTGCCATTAAAATTTTGGTGAATTGCTGGTTTCGTCTCAATACATTGTCCTGGTCCGCTGCGATAAACCGGGTGCCTGAATAATCAAATCCATAGTTTATCAGCAATATAAAATAGGCGGTAAAGGAGTTGTAATAATTTATGATCCCAAAGTTTTGCGGGCCGATTATCCTGACGATGATAGGAATAGAAACCAGTGGCAGCACATAATTGGCTACCTGGACAACCCCCAGCGACAAAATGTTTTTAATTAACCTTTTGTTATTGTCCATTTTCATTCGGGCTATTACACATTGATCGCCTGTTTTATCACCAGGAAGCAGCTAATTATAAACAGACCGATCAGCAATCCAAAAATCAAGCCTTTGAGTTTGCCTACTCTGTCGTTTTCCAGGGGGAGTACTGGTTTATCAATACTTTGTATAAGGGGGATATCCTGCCGTAACGATATCTTCGCAATCTCCAGATTTTTTATTATTTCACCATAAACTGCGCCGCTGGCCTGCACGTCCACCTGTTTTCGCTGGCTTCCAACCCTTAAACTCAGCAACTGTGGGTTTGCATTGGGAGTTGCTTCGATGGCTGAGGCAACCCCTCCTATAGATGAATTTAATACCGCCCTTACACTGTCGGCCTGGCGCTGCAGTACCTGCACATTTTGGGCGCTCTTTTTGGTTTTGGTTTGCACATAAAAGTTATTTACCGTACCAACCAGCTTATTGGTAAAGGCCTGAGCAAATTGTTCGTCGGTGCTGGTAAACGCCACTACAATGATATCCAGCTTTTTATCCAGCTTGTTTACCGACAGCATTTTTTTATTAAACTGCTTTACTATATCGGTGATGATACTATCCTGCGTGCGGCTAAACTTGTCCGGGTTGCCTGTAAAACTGATGTTTTGGATATCATCCCTTGAACGCCATTTAGCTCTCAGCTTATTAAAATCAATGTAACGTTCGATCAACTGCTGATTCCGTCCGTCAAAATCCGTGTCGCTCAGCAGCGCCTTTTCTATCATGCCTCTTGATTTGTAAAGTTCAAGTATATTTTCGCCCTGAAACAGGCCGCCACCGCCGGTATTCAAATCTATCCCAGCCAGCGAAGCCAGCCCGGCATACTGGCTCAACGCACCCATTTTTGAGTTCTCCTCCAGCACAAAAGTACTGATAGCCGAATAATGTGTCTTTCTGAATACGGAATACGCCAGTCCCAAAAGCGCACTGAAGAGCGAGAAGGCCAGCACCAATTTCCACCTGGAGCAAATGTATTTGACCCCGGCGCCTATCTTTCCGAATAATTCGCTTATTGTTATTTCTCCGCCGCCGCTCATAGTTGATCGTTTGTAAGCATTTTATCGATATTAAAATAGCGGGTGATTATTTGTGCAGACTTATAATTCCCAGAATAATAGCGGCAATAGCCGCCAGGCCCGAAGTAACTCCAACAACCTCTGTCGGCGATAGTCCTTTTCTTTGCGGCCTTTTAGGCACATATATTTCGCTGCCGGGCTTAACCTCCGGGTGGCTGTTAAAAAAAAGCACCTTCCGGGTGCCTTGTACGGTCCCATTGGGGTAAACAACATATGCGCCGCGACGCAACGCTTCCGGCGAAAACCCGCCCGCATTCAGCACATAGTCTTTAAAGGATTCGCTTTTATTGTAAACAATTGCGCTCGGGTAAAGTACTTCGCCGTTAACACGCACAACCTGTTCCTGCTTCGGGACCCTAATGACGTCGCCATCGTCGACAATCAAGTCGATGCCTGTGCCGGGCTTCTGAAGTATCCCTGTGAGATTGATCCCCACATAATTGTTCCTTTGCTGAATATCCTCGTCGGTCGTCGAATCCCTGTACCCCGCTTTTATCCTTTTAATCCGCGCCATCCTTTCCCCGGCTATTTCAGTTGTATCAGTAGTGTTCTTATCAACGCCAAGTATGGCAATATTTTCGCGCCTTAGTGTACCTCCGTCGGCATCTGCATAAGCCGTCAGCCCCCCCGCGCGCGAAATTATATCCGATATCTTTTCATCCTTTTTTTGGATGGTATAGTACCCGGGGTACAAAACCTCGCCCTCCACCTTAACAGTTCGCTGGGTTTCATAGCCTGGCAGCGCGTAAACCGAAACGATGTCGTAAGGCATCAATGCAACGCGCACTCCGCCTCTAAGCAATGAATCGACATCTATCGAGAACACTTGCGCAACCGCGCTGGTTCGTTTTTTTGGATCACTGTTGTTGATGCGCCTTGCAACCTCGATACGCCTCGGACTGGCGCCCGGCTCAAAACCGCCAGCCTTGATAATGAGGCCCTCAACGCTCAAACTGTCGGCGTAGGCAAACGTTCCGGGCCGCCTTACCGCGCCGTTTATGGTAACAGTGTACCTGTCCCGCAGGTCGAATATGGATGGTATATTAATAATATCCTCCCGCTGCAAAGAAATGTCGCCCGCCGATTTATTCATCACGTCGCCCAGGTTAAATCCTATCGTCTCGGTGGTATTATCCGGCTTAAGGCGTGTAATCGTGCCCAGTCCCATAAATGCATCCTCTTTCAACCCATCGGCTTTTGTTATTAATTGGGTTAGCGTAAATCCCTTCTGCAACTCGTATTCGCCCGGCCGGAAGACCGCTCCATTGATAGTGATCCTGTTTTCATAACGGTTCAGCACCGCATCAACGGTGTATACATCGCCGCGCAACGGAATATAGTTTTTAAAGTCGGCCTCGTTCACGTCCGTGATCCGGCGCTGCTGGTCGCTTATTTGCGAAACCTTTACCAGGGCCGTATAGGCGCTATCCGTAAAGCCGCCGGCAAATTTAATCAGGTCATCCAGCGTCTCCCCTGGTACTGGCTCAAATATGGCCGGGGTTTTTACCTGGCCTTTCATTTCCACATGCATAAGGTAGGCCGGCACCCGGATAATGTCCTGGTCTTCGAGTACAATGTTGCCTTGCTGGTCGCCCCGGGTCAAAAAATCATAAATGTCAAGCGTCCGGATGATCCTGCTGTTCCGGATGATCTCAATTTTACGGAAGCTGCCATTATCATTTGGGCCGCCGGCCGCATACAATGCATTAAATGCGGTTGCAAGGGATGGCAAAGTATACGTGCCAGGCCTTACCAGCTGACCGATCATGATCACCTTTATGCTCCGGATATTGCCGAGGTTAACCTGCAAACTTGTTCCACTACCGATTGCGTAGTGACTGGCCAAAAGCCGGTTTTTTATGTCGGCGGTAGCGTGCTCAATGGTTTTTCCGCCCACATTCAGCAAACCAACCCCGGGTATATTAATATTCCCTTCCGGCGATACTTCCAGCTTCCAGTTAGCCAGCGAATTGCCATAAACGCTGATATTGAGCTGATCGTCAGGGCCCACGATGTAGTTTTTTGGAGTAGCCAGTTTTAAGTCGGGCGCGAAACTGAGATTGCTGTTCCTGAATATATCGGCTCCAAATATCTTCGACTTTAATTTATTAAGCGAATCGCGGTTTGCCCTGTTTATAGAATCGCCGCCAGACCGATAGTTTAGCCGC
>JABDHD010000148.1:5975-8093 GCA_013285685.1 Bacteroidota bacterium | reverse complement strand
AGTGTATATGACGGAATATTTACCACCTCGCCGTTAACAGTAATATGTTTGTGGCCAACAAGCTGGCGGGCGCCTGAACGTGTAGGAGCGATACCGAAACGGTAAACCGCATTGTCCAAACGTGCTTCTAAAAACTTCAGTAGATTTTCGCCGGTGATACCTTCTTTTGCAGAAGCACGGTGAAATAAATTTTCGAACTGGCGTTCCAATACACCATAAGTGTATTTCACTTTTTGTTTTTCCATCAACTGGGTTGAGTACTCCGACTGTTTACCCCTTCTTTTGGATACGCCGTGCATTCCCGGCGGGTAGTTTTTTCTTTCTAACGCTTTGTCCGGGCCGAAGATGGGCTCGCGGAAACGGCGCGCAATTTTTGATTTTGGTCCTGTATATCTAGCCATTGTTTGGTTTTTAAAGTATCAATCAGCCCGCAGCTGACGACTCTTAGCTTTAAAAAATTGATTAATTAAACTCTTCTGCGTTTTGAAGGACGGCAGCCATTGTGCGGCAGCGGTGTAATGTCCTTAATGGTAGTTACCTCGATACCTGCGGTTTGCAGCGTACGGATAGCTGATTCGCGACCGGCACCAGGGCCTTTAACAAATACTTCTACTTTGCGTAAACCTAAATCATAAGCAACTTTACCGCAATCAGCAGCCGATTGTGAAGCTGCATAAGGGGTGTTCTTTTTTGATCCTTTGAAACCCATTTTACCTGCTGATGACCAGGAAATAGCCTGGCCCGATTTGTTGGTAAGGGTAATGATGATGTTGTTAAAGGTGGCGTTGATATGTGCTTCGCCAACGGACTCTACAACTACAACGCGCTTTTTGGTAACTTTTTTGGTCTTAGCCATTTTTTTTAAATTAGTGAGTTAGTGAATTAGTGAATTAGTGAATAATTCGGACCCATTAACTGTTTTCGTAATTCTATATTCCTAGCGAACTATAAATCGCTAATCGACTTATTTTCTTTTATGATTTGTGAACATCAACTAATCTCCAGTCTCTGTTCACTAATCACTATTTAGTAGCCTTTTTCTTGTTAGCAACTGTCTTACGTTTGCCCTTACGGGTACGAGAGTTGTTTTTGGTACGCTGCCCGCGCAGTGGCAAACCTTTACGGTGACGTGTGCCGCGGTAGCAACCTATATCCATCAAACGCTTGATGTTAAGCTGAACTTCCGAACGCAGGGAACCTTCAACCTTAACCTGGTCATTAATGATTGTACGGATAGCCGTGAGCTGCTCGTCAGTCCAGTCCTGAACTTTGGTATCAAAATCAATACCGGCTTCAGTTAAAATGCGTTGAGCCGTTGAACGGCCGATGCCATAAATGTAGGTGAGGCCTATCTCGCCTCTTTTATTCTTTGGTAAATCAATACCTGAAATCCTTGCCATATTTTTTGTTTGTATCTTTAAATAATAACCGAACGGCGGGCCACCGTTGTACGGATTATTACAATTTCATTAATTATCCCTGGCGTTGTTTGTACTTGGGGTTCTTCTTGTTAATTACGTAAAGTTTCCCTTTGCGGCGGATGATCTTGCAATCAACACTGCGTTTTTTTATGGATGCTCTAACTTTCATCGCTTTGTTATTTATATCTGTAGGTTATTCTGCCTTTACTTAAATCGTACGGACTCATTTCCAGCTTCACCCTGTCGCCAGGAAGAATTTTGATGTAGTGCATCCGCATTTTACCCGATATATGTGCAATAATTTCGTGTCCATTCTCCAATTCCACCCTAAACATCGCGTTAGATAATGCTTCTTTAATCGTTCCGTCTTGTTCAATTGAGGCTTGTTTGGCCATATTTTACTGATTATTACTTTATTATCCGCCTCTCAAAGCGGGATGCAAAATTAATAAAAAAATCTTAATTATTAACTTTTTCTTTTAAAACTTCGTCGACGTACAAAAAAGTGGATAGAATGTCCGGTTTTCCCTTTCTTATGGCCACAGTATGCTCGTAGTGGCATGATGGCCTCCCGTCAGCTGTTGACACCGTCCAGCCATCGTCCCAAAACTTTACGCGCGATTTTCCGGCATTGATCATGGGTTCTATCGCAATCACCATTCCCTCTTCCAGCTTTATGCCCGACCCACGTTTTCCA
>JABDHD010000148.1:0-5965 GCA_013285685.1 Bacteroidota bacterium | reverse complement strand
GTTTGGTACCTCGGGTTTTTCGTGCAGCTGCAAGCCAACGCCGTGGCCAACCAATTCCTTCACCACACCAAAGCCGTGCCTTTCGGCATGCTCCTGTACCGCGTGCCCAATGTCGCCAACCCTATTCCCCGAAACTGCTTTCGCAACCCCAAGGTCGAGGCATTCCATAGTTACCCGCATTAATCGTCTAACCGTGTCGCTCATTTCGCCTATAGCAAACGTATAGGCCGAATCGCCGATATATTTATTTAACACAACGCCGCAATCAACGGATACAAGGTCCCCTTCAACCAGTTCCCTTTTGCCGGGGAACCCGTGAACAACCTGGTCGTTCATGGAAATGCAAAGCGAAAAAGGAAACCCGTGATAATTTAAAAATGCGGGAACCCCACCGTTGTCACGAATGAAGGTTTCTGCAAGTCTATTTAAGTCAATGGTTTTTACACCCGGGCCTATAACTTTGGCTATTTCTCCAAGTGTTTTGGAAACAAGTAAAGAACTTTCACGTATGAGTTCTATCTCTTCGACAGACTTATAGCTGATCTTTGACATGTTAGTTTATCAGATAGTCGGTTGACCCGCACCCCCCGCAGCAATGGATGTGCGCCCTTTGATCCTGCCGGTTTTCATCAAGCCGTCGTAATGACGCATTAACAAATGGCTTTCAATTTGTTGAAGCGTATCCAAAACAACACCTACGAGGATGATGAGCGACGTGCCGCCAAAAAATCTTGCAAACCCACTGTTAACCCCTATCAAAGATGCAATCGCGGGGAAAATAGCAATGATAGCCAGGAATATAGAACCGGGCAGTGTGATTTTTGAAATAACGCCATCAATAAATTCGGCTGTTGATCGTCCTGGTTTTATCCCTGGAATAAATCCGCCGTTCTTCTTCATATCCTCAGCCATCTGGTTGGGGTTAATGGTAATTGCCGTATAGAAGAATGTAAATACAATGATCAGGATAGCAAACAATAAATTATGCCCCCAAGCCTGGGAATTACCAAGCTGCATCATAATAGGATTCGACGCCGACTTAGGCCAAAACTGAGTTAATGTTGCCGGAATAAACATTAAGGCTTGTGCAAATATTATCGGCATAACGCCCGCTGCGTTCACCTTTAGCGGAATATATTGCCTAACGCCGCCGTATTGTTTATTGCCTACGATACGTTTTGCATATTGAACGGCGATCTTACGGGTACCCTGTACGATCAATACTGTAAACATTACTACCACTATCAGGGCCACAATTTCAACTACAAATGTTACCAGTCCACCTTTTCCGGCATTGCGAATAACAAATTCACTTGCAAACGCCCCTGGCAAAGCAGATATAATACCCACCATGATGATAAGGGAAATGCCATTGCCAATGCCTTTATCGGTGATCTTTTCACCCAGCCACATTACAAACATGGTGCCGGCTGTCAGAACAAATATATTTAATATGGTGAAGAAGGGATTTGCGATCTCCATTTGATCCACATTAATCTGTGACTTCAAATAGCCAATTGCCTGCAAAGCAGTAATTCCAATCGTCAAATAACGGGTCCACTGGTTAAGTTTGTTGCGGCCGCTTTCACCTTCCTTTTGAAGTTTGGCGAAATAGGGCACCGCTATACCCAATAATTGCACCACGATGGAGGCTGAAATGTAGGGCATTACCCCTAAAGCAAAAATGGATGCCCGTGCAAATGAGCCGCCGGCAAACATATTCAGCAAACCAGTGATCCCTTCGCTGCCACCTTTCGAAATGGAATTCGGATCAACGCCCGGCAATACTACGAATGAACCTACGCGGTATATCAAAAGGAATAAGAGTGTGTTGGTAATACGCACTCTCAGATCATCGATCTTCCAGATATTGGATAATGTGGTGAAAAACTTCTTCATCTAAAATTATAGCTTTACAATAGTACCACCGGCTGCTTCGATAGCTTTTTGAGCCGTAGCAGAAAATGCGTGCGCCTTAACTTCAACTTTGGCTTTCAATTCGCCACGGCCAAGGATCTTAACCAGGTCGTTACGAGAAACCAAACCGTGCTCTTTCAAAGTATCAAAATCAATCGATGCAACTGAATGTTGTTCGGATAGCTTTTGAAGAACATCCAGGTTAACGCCAACGTACTCTACACGGTTGGGGTTTTTAAATCCAACCTTTGGTACACGGCGCTGTAATGGCATTTGTCCGCCTTCAAAACCCACCTTTGAGGTATTGCCCGAACGTGATCCAGCACCTTTGTGGCCACGGGTTGATGTACCGCCACGGCCCGAGCCTGTACCACGGCCAATTCTTTTCCTATTTTTTGTAGAACCTTCTGCAGGTTTAAGATTACTTAAATTCATGATATTAAATATTTTCTACCGCTACCAGGTGATTAACTTTCTTAACCATACCAATAATAGCTGCAGTAGCCTCAACTTCTACACTATGGTTGATCTTTCTTAAGCCCAGGGCTTCGATCGTTTTCTTTTGGCGCTCACTCCTGTCGATCACGCTCTTAATCTGTGTTATTTTGATCTTTGACATGACTGATTAACCGTTAAATACTTTACCTAAACTAACGCCGCGCTGCTGGGCTACAGTATAAGCATCGCGCAATTGCGATAATGCCGATACGGTTGCTTTAACCACGTTGTGCGGGTTTGACGAACCTTTTGACTTTGCCAATACGTTGTGCACACCGGCTGATTCCAATACGGCACGCATCGCACCGCCTGCTATAACGCCTGTACCGTTTGCTGCCGGTTTGATAAACACAAAACCGCCGCTAAACTTACCGATCTGCTCGTGTGGCACGGTACCGTTGATGATAGGCACCTTTACCAGGTTCTTTTTTGCATCATCGATGCCTTTGGCAATCGCTTCGGTAACTTCCTTAGCTTTACCCAGGCCATAACCAACCACGCCGTTTTCGTCGCCTACTACCACGATGGCAGAGAAACTGAAAGTACGGCCGCCCTTGGTTACTTTGGCAACGCGCTGTATGCTCACCAGGCGGTCTTTTAATTCGATCTCGCTGGTTTTTACTCTCTTTATATTGATTGTTGACATCTTCTTATTTATTTAGTGAGTTAGTGATTTAGTGAATTAGCGATTTGTTTTTGATCTGCTAAGGCATTCACTAATCCACTAATTCATAATTCACTAATTAGAAATTTAAACCGCCCTCACGTGCACCCTCAGCCAGTGATTTAACACGGCCATGGTACAGGTACCCATTCCTGTCGAAAACCACATCTTTAATACCGGCGGCAACCGCTTTCTCGGCAACCAGCTTGCCAACGGCAGCTGACTGATCGATCTTGGTGCCTTTTTCAGCATTGAAATCTTTTGATAAAGATGATGCCGATACCAGCGTTTTTCCGTTCACATCGTCAATGATCTGGGCATAAATACCTTTGTTGCTTCTGTACACTGACAAACGCGGACGCGCTGAAGAACCGGAAACACGTTTCCTGATGCCCTTCTTAATTCTGTCTCTTCTTGATAACTTAGCTCCCATGACGATTACTTTTTAGATGCTGATTTACCTGCTTTTCTTCTCAATACCTCGCCAACAAACTTAATACCTTTACCTTTGTAAGGCTCAGGGGCACGTAACGAGCGAATTTTCGCTGCTACCTGGCCGATCAGTTGTTTATCTATCGATTCCAGAATGATGGTTGGGTTTTTACCCTTCTCAGCAGTGGTTGACACTTTAATTTCTTTTGGCAACTCAAATACATAGTGGTGCGAATATCCCAGCACTAAGTCTAAAGTATTGCCTGTGTTGGTTGCACGATAACCTACACCTACCAATTCCTGCTCAACTTTGTAACCGGTGGTTACGCCGACAACCATGTTATTGATAAGCGCACGGTACAAACCATGCAGCGCCTTGTGGCGTTTTTGTTCAGAAGGACGTTTAACCACGAGGTTACCTTCTTCCTGTTCAACAGTGATATCACTGTCAACAGCCTGATGCAACTCGCCTTTGGGGCCTTTTACGGTAACAACATTATCAGCTGATACCGTAATTATGACGCCTTGTGGCAGTGCAATCGGTGCTTTTCCTACTCTTGACATTGTTTAATTTCCTCCTGTTAATAAACGTAGCATAAAACTTCGCCACCTACATTTTGCTGACGGGCTTCTTTATCGGTCATAATACCTTTAGAAGTCGACAGGATGGCGATACCTAAACCATTTAATACACGCGGCATATTGTCCATGCCTGCGTATTTCCTCAAACCTGGTTTACTGATGCGCGAAATGCTGCGTATAGCAGAGATTTTAGTTATCGGATGGTATTTCAGCGCTACTTTGATAGTACCCTGGGGACCATTGTCTTCAAACTTAAAATTGGCAATGTAACCTTTGTCGAAAAGCACCTTAGTGATTTCCTTCTTCAGATTTGATGCAGGAATTTCAACAACCCTATGGTTGGCTTTAATAGCATTCCTTACTCGTGTAAGATAATCTGCGATTGGATCTGTATTCATTTTATTGTTTTATGATAGTGGTTTCCGTGGACCTGCTATCGGTTAGTATTCAGTGATTGGAGGCCAGTGATTAGAGACTAGGAAGAGAAAAAAAACTAATCTCTAATCTCTGATAACTAGTCTCTGCTGGTTTACCAGGACGCTTTCTTCACACCCGGGATCTTACCAGCTAATGCCATATCACGGAATGTTACACGTGAGATGCCGAACTGGCGCATATACCCGCGGGGACGGCCTGTAAGCTTGCAACGATTGTGCAGTTTTACCGGGCTTGCTGCTTTTGGCAGTTTGTCCAATGCTGCGTAGTCGCCGGCTTCTTTAAGGGCCGCTCTTTTTTCAGCGTATTTAGCTACTAATTTAGCACGTTTCAATTCGCGTGCTTTTACACCTTCTTTAGCCATTTGTAACTGTATTTTGATTTTTAAATGGTAATCCAAATTGCTTCAGCAACTCCAGGGCTTCAACATCATTTGTTGCCGAGGTTACAAAGGTAATATCCATACCCTGTATCTTGTTGATCTTGTCGATATTGATCTCAGGGAAAATGATCTGCTCGGATATACCTAAAGTATAGTTACCGCGGCCGTCGAAACCTTTATCGTTGATGCCTTTGAAATCGCGGATACGCGGTAAAGCAATAGCGATCAAACGATCCAGGAATTCGTACATGGTATTGTCGCGAAGCGTAACACGTACGCCGATAGGCATATTTTTACGCAGCTTGAAGTTCGAGATATCTTTCTTCGACTTTGAAGATACTGCCTGCTGACCGGTGATGGTTGAAAGCTCACCAATGGTGGCCTCAATTAGCTTCTTGTCAGTAGTAGCGCCGCCAACACCCTGGTTGATAGCTATCTTTTCCAGTTTGGGAACCTGCATTACGCTTTTATACTGAAATTTATCTTTCAGCGCGGTGCGGATCTCGCTCCTGTATTTGGTTTTTAATCTTGGTACGTATTCCATTACTTAATTTCCTCCCCTGAAATTTTTGCCACCCTTACTAATTTACCGGCGTCATTCAATCTGCGGCCAACACGTGTCGGCTTGCCTGATTTTGGATCAACCAGCATCAGGTTTGAAATATGTATAGCAGCTTCCTGCTTTACAATGCCACCGTTAGGTTTTGCTGCGTTTGGCTTGGTATGTTTTGATACCAGGTTTGCGCCTTCAACAATTACACGGCTTTTTTCAATGATCACCTCAAGTACTTTGCCCTGGGCGCCTTTTGAATCACCGGCTATAACCTTTACCAGATCACCCTTTTTGATCTTCAGTTTGGCAGGTTTTATATTCTTTTTATTTTCCATGTTACAATACCTCCGGTGCTAAGGATACAATTTTCATAAATTGTTTCTCA
Organism: Bacteroidota bacterium; assembly: GCA_013285685.1. Classification (GTDB taxonomy): domain Bacteria; phylum Bacteroidota; class Bacteroidia; order Sphingobacteriales; family Sphingobacteriaceae; genus Mucilaginibacter. Next base: position 117 of record JABDHD010000148.1, on the reverse strand, counting down.
CGTAACTCCCTTGCAACAGGGCCGAATATACGTGTGCCTCTGGGCTCATCCTGGTTATTTAATAAAACAGCTGCATTGTCGTCAAAACGGATGTACGAACCGTCTTTACGGCGGATC
>JABDHD010000147.1 GCA_013285685.1 Bacteroidota bacterium | reverse complement strand
GGTTTACGCTCGATTTCCTCCCGGAACTAAAAGTTAAATTGTCATTTCCGGCTTCTTATAAAAGGCGTCAGTTGGTGAGCCTGGATAATTTCGATATCCCTTTTATTAATTATGAGGACCTGATAAGCGACAAAATGACAAATGCACGCCCAAAAGATTTGGAAGACATTGAATATCTTAAGCGTAAAAGGCTCGGAAACTGATATTTTTCTCCGCTGTGCGTAGTTTATACGGAACGCTGCCCCAACGTATGCGCGAGTGTGCAGCCCAGACTTGTGCGGTTGTGCACTCGTGCGCCGCTGACAGGTAGCCCGTTGCCCGAGTTTCCAATTCGGACGCCTATGCTTGCAGCCTATGTCTCCCGCCGCTAAATAAATTTCACTATCCGCTATATCCTTATTATTTTGCAGTGCCTCCGCGCGATAATCACGAAGACCTTAAGTTTTAAAACCATGTACTGATGAAACAACCTGCAACCATTGAAAATTTAATTTCGGTTATTTCGGAAACAGACCGGTTTTTTAAAAACCAGGCCCAAAGGCAGGTTAATGTTGCCCTAACCTTGAGGAACTGGCTGATAGGTTTGTATATTGTAGAATACGAACTAAATGGGGCGGACAGGGCGGAGTATGGCGAAAAATTGATAGATAGATTATCTGCTCAGTTGAAAACGAAGAAACTAAGGGGATTCTCTCAGCGATCATTACAACTGTGCCGATCCTTTTATTTGGCGTATCCTCAAATTCAACAGTCAATGACTGTTGAATCATATTTAACAGATTTTGAGGCAATTACAATTTTGCAGTCACTGACTGCAAAATTCATCGGCCCTAAAAATACAAGCGCAAATCAAATTTCGCAGTCACTGACTGCAAAATCTTCCACTGCTTAGTTTCACCCACATCATCGAACTTTTAAAAGCTGATACCGCGCTAAAACGCAGCTTTTACGAAGTGGAGGCGATAAAAAATGCATGGCCGGTACGGGAATTGCAAAGGGCAATGAACAGTATGCTTTTTGAACGTACCGGGCTAAGTACCGATAAGCAGGCTGTTTTAGATAAACATATTAAGCAGGACAGGCTACTGCCCGAAGACGTATTCCGCAACCCGTATGTATTGGAGTTTTTGGGTTTAAAGGAAGAAGCGGCGTATTCGGAGTCGGATTTGGAGGAGGCAATTATCGGTCATCTGCAAACATTTTTATTAGAAATGGGCCGGGGCTTTTGCTTTGAAAGCCGCCAAAAACGCATAACTTTTGATAATACCCATTACCGCATCGACCTGGTTTTTTACCACCGCGTATTAAAGTGTCATGTACTGATCGATTTAAAACTGGGTGAGTTTACCCATGCGGATTCGGGCCAGATGAATGTTTATTTAAATTATTATAAAGAAAACGAAGCCAGCGAGGGCGATAACCCGCCGATCGGTATTATCCTTTGTGCAACAAAAAACGAGAGCCTGGTTAAATATGCTACCGCCAACTTGCCGCACAAATTATTTGTATCGAAGTATATGGTTAACCTGCCAAGTGAAACGGAATTAAAAAAGATCATCGAAGAGGAGCAAGAGAAATTGGGTTTATGAACCCGCTTTACTGCTTAAATTTCGATATCGCAGGATTATTGGTACTTTTATAAAAAGGGAATAATGATGCTTTACCTGCACGAAATAAAAACAATACTTGAAACAGCGCGAACAAAAGCATACCAGGCAATCAATTCGGTAATGGTGGAAGCGTATTGGGAAATTGGGAAAAGAATAGTTTTGGAAGAGCAGCATGGAAAGGAAAGGGCAAATTACGGTGAAGAGGTACTGAAGGAATTGTCGAAAGGGTTGACGGCGGAATTTGGCAGGGGTTTTTCGTATGCTAACCTGCGAAATTTCAGACAATTTTATCTCGTTTTTCCTGATCCGGAGATTTGCTACACACTGTGTAGCAAATTGACATGGAGCCACAACAGGTTAATAATGCGCGTTGACGATGCAAAAGCGCGGCATTATTATTTAAAGGAGGCTGCCGAACAGCAATGGAGCGTGGGGGTGCTGGAAAGAAATATCAGCACCTTATATTATCAACGTTTACTCCCATCCAGGGGCGTTATGCCTGTGGCACACGAAGCACCGCAAAGTGGATCGGCTAACATTCATCAATTTATAAAGGACCCGTACATTTTTGAGTTCCTCAACATACCCCAGCCAGCCCATTTTTCGGAACAAACCATTGAAGCCACGCTTATTGAAAATCTGCAAAAATTTTTGATGGAACTGGGCAAAGGGTTTTCGTTTGTCGGCAGGCAATACCGAATAGGAACTGAAACTGAACATTTTTACGTCGACCTGGTTTTTTACAATTACCTTTTGAAATGCTTCGTGCTTTTTGACCTGAAGATAGGCAAACTCACACACCAGGATATTGGCCAAATGGATATGTACAGAAGAATGTTTGATGATTTGAAGAAGCCCTCGGGCGACTTGCCAACCATCGGTATAATTTTGTGCACCGAAAAAAATGAAACGGTAGTGAAATATTCTATAATGAATGATACCCCGCAATTGTTCGCAACTAAATACATGCCTTACCTCCCCACTGAACAAGAACTTATTGACGAAATAGAAAATGAAAAGCTGCGCTTTAATCTATTGAAATAAAGACAGCCGACCTCGTTGTCCACAGTTTGCAAATAGGACGCACAGCCGTGCATAGTTCGCACGAAACGCTGTCCGAAGGCGACTTTGGACGACCATGCCCGGAGACTTAGTCCCCCGTACTGCCTCAAGGTCCCCAAATTAGCAGGCATCGAAGGGGACGCGGTTTGCACATGACAACAACTGCAAATACGGAGAATATTTAATAATTGCTGACTTTGTAATTCAGTTAATGCAGCAGGTCTTCCAGCAACACGGTAGCTTCGGCATTTGTCAGGGCCAGGGTAGCGCCTGTTCCATCGGTAGGGTATAAAGTACAGGAAAAAGTTAGTTTTATTTTCAGGCTTTCATTGCTGCCCACGCGTGCAGCCTCGGGCGTTACTGCTACAACATTAGCGCTGCCGCCTGTTTGCGCACCTACGCTGGTATACGTTTTGCCTTGTGCATCCGTATAATATATCGCAATTGCCTTTACACCGGCGGTATGGTTGTCATTTACGGCATACGCCCAGGCGCCGGTATTTACAAAACTATTAAAATAGGCAGGTATATCCTGGTTATAGTTAACGTTAAAAGTCCTGAATCCAACGCCAAGTTGAGGCTGATATCCTGTAGTAGCTGATAATAGCGCCGTAAGTTCGCCTGTAGTAACTCCCTGATCAAGTGAAAGTGCCCCGGATGATCCGGTAACGTAGCCCGGGCTGCCGTCTATTGCTGCCTGCCACGTTACGGCCTTTCCGTTTAACGTTCCTTTTAAATAATACTCAGCAGTAATGGTGTCGGTTTTGGTATTTGCAGGACTTTTTTTGCATGCCGAAAAAAGCGTGAAGGCCAGGACTAAAAAAACCGCAACTTTTACTATTTTCATTTACGCAAGATAATTAATTTTTATTTAAATATCAATAGAAAGATATTGTTTACGACGTGCGCGAAGGTGGAATAAACCGGGAATTCAGGTAGGTATCGGTCCTCGCCGGTTGTCTCCCCAGAGGCGGAAAAAGAGCGGTGTCGCCCGCTGTTAATATCAGATGAGTAGCGGCTGGATATTTTCGACGCATTTTTGTGGGTAGTTCTTCAAAATTAAGCCGGCCCATTAAATATTTGCATTATAATTGCTAACTTCGGGTATGACAACACTGATCATCAAATCAGATTCAGGTAAAAAAACCAATTTGATTATGGAATTGGCAAAAGAACTGGGACTATCAGTAACTGCCGGGGAATTTGAAGAACTAAATACCAAAGCCATGGTAACCGGCATCGGAAGAAAGACTACCGATGAAGAATTGATCGATTATCTTTCAAAAGATGATGGCGGAGAGCCTATTGATATCGAGGTCGCATTTTCAAAATACTCGAGCGGCAAATAATTTGACTGTAAAAATTACTCCCCGGGCTTTACACGTAATCGATAGTATAGCCGACTTTGTGGACTCAAAAAACACTAAAGGAAGCGGCAATCGATTTGCATTGAAATTCAAATCAGCAATAAAAAAGCTGGGAAGGCCGAATGTGAAATATACGCTTTGCAACCATCCGATTTTGGCGGCGTTCGGCCATTCATGCAGCCATTTTAACGATTGGGTTATTGCTTTCAAGATCGGAAAAAACGAAATAGTCGTTCACTAAATAATTCATGGTTCCCTACTTTTTTAAAGGATTATCTAAATCACGCACTACTTCCCCAAATCCAGGCGCGAGGTCGGCGCGGGCCAAAAGCGCACCGACACGCGCGCCTGAAAAAGAGGCTAGCCCGGGGTTTTGTGCTTTTTAGCTAATAATTATGTATTTTTGTTAAAAGCTATAGCGTTATGCAAACTCAAAAATTAAGCGCTTTACAATTGGAGTTGCTAAATATCTATTCGTTTCAGCCTAAGGAAGAGGATTTGGTGGCTATTAAAAGTTTATTAGCCAAATACTTTTCGGGAAAATTGCAAAAGAATATTCAGCAGGCCATAACCGAAAACAATATTACCGAAGAAGACCTCTCTCGTTGGTTAAATGAATAAACTTCGCCTGATTTTGGATACCAATATCTTCCTGGTTTCCCTGGCGCCGAAGTATAAATACCATTGGATATACCAATCGCTTATACTTAGTAAATTTGAACTGGTTGTTTCCAACGAAATTTTAACGGAATACCAGGAACAAATTACCCTCCGTTACGGTGTCGACCATACCGAAGCTTCATTGGATTTCCTTTTGTTACTCCCGAATGTTATATTAAAGAATCCGACCTTTTTATGGCAGCTGGTCACCAATGACAAGGATGATAACAAGTTTGTTGACTGCTATATTGCTGGCCAATGTGATTACATTGTAAGTAACGACCGCCACTTACATCAAATAAAGACAAATCAGTTTCCACAGGTTGCTGTTATGCGGTACGAAGAATTTGAAGGGGCGTTTAAAAACACTTTTACGCGATAGGTCGCCCCGCTTCTGTCAGCCTGGATTACGCCAGGTTATTAATAAGCCAATATATTAAACCTTACACCGCCACCCAAATGGCATCAACAAACCACTTCTTCCCGTCGAAAAAATGATAAACGGGTTTGAATGAAGCAGTTTTGGCTATTTTATCTGTTTGCGCTACGGTAAATTTTTGCGAGATCTCCATAAAAATGCATTCGTCTCTGGCGAAGCGGATGGTTTCGCTGCCTATTTTAACGTCCTGCTCTTCGGTGCTAACCAGGTAGCTTTTACAGGCGCCGGTTTCGGGATCGTAAGTTGGATAATGCACAAACTTGCCGGTGTCGAAATTGCCGCCCAGCTCCCGGTTAATGCGTTCCAGTAAATTGAGATTGAACCGGCGGGTTATACCTTCCTTGTCGTTGTAGGCGGCCAGCACGGTTGCGGGGTTCTTTTTCAGGTCGAAACCGATCAGCAGCATATCGCCGTCGGACAAATGGTTACGCAATTCACGGCAAAAACCCTCCGCCTCGGCTGACTGCATGTTGCCAATGTTTGACCCTAAAAACAGCACCACTTTACGCTTATTTGATAATGCCGCCGCTTTTTCGAGCATCTGGAAATACTCGCCATTGAGGCCGTTTAGCTGCAGCCCGGGCAGCGTAACGGGCAGCGTAATGTTGAGGTACGAAATTACGTTTTCCGAAATATCGATGGGCAAATAGGTAAAATCGGCCTGTTTCTCCATCAGGTAACTAAGCAGGTAGGATGATTTTGTGGCATCGCCGGCGCCGAGTTCGATCAGGTCGAAGGCGTCGCCGCTGCCGATGATCGCATTGCAAATTTCAGCCGTCTTCTCCGAAAATATCTCCAGCTCGCAATTGGTGGGGTAATATTCCTCACAGGCCATCAGCTCCTGGAATATCTTGTCGCCCACGGCGTCATAAAAATATTTGGAATTTAAATGTTTGGGTGTCGCGCTGAGGCCCGTTATCACATCAGCATAAAACTGGCCGTATTTTGATTTGGCCGGTAGGCTCATCCCCATCCCGATGGGGACCGCCTGCATGGTTTCTATGTTTTTCATATGGTGTCAGGTTTTTATTTAGCAAGCCTTATACCGGTAAATTGCCAGCGTAAATTGGTTTGAAAAAAATTACGGTAGGTGATGCGGCTGTGCCCCGGCGGCGTAACTTCCGACGCCCCGCGCAGCACTTTTTGGTTCACCATAAACTTGCCGTTATACTCGCCTATTGCGCCCGGCGCTTTGGCGAAACCGGGGTAAGGCAGATAGCTGCTCTCAGTCCATTCCCAGCTTTTGCCCCAGCTAAATTTGCCGGCGGCCGCTTCCCACTCAAATTCGGTAGGCAGCCTGAGCCCTTTCCAGGCCGCATAAGCATAAGCCTCGAAATAGCTGACATGGCAAACCGGGTCGTGCGGGTTAAGCGGGCCAAGGCCATGATAGGAGTACTGGTACCATTCCTCATCGACGACATGCCAGTACATCGGCGCCGCAACTTTGTTTTTGTTAACCCAGTCCCAGCCTTCGGCATGCCAGTGACGGAAATCGTGGTAGCCCCCGGCGTTCATAAACTGCAGGTACTCTTCGTTGGTAACCAGGTTGGGACTGATCTCATAAGCATTTAAATAAACCTTGTGCCGGTTAAGCTCATTGTCAAAGCAAAAGCCTTCGCCTTTAAAGCCGATTTCATAGATGCCTTCACCCATTTTTATAAAGCCGGCATCGATATGCTTAACCTTTGGCGAAACGTAATCTTTGGAGTACGCCGGAAACAAGGGGTTATGCCCCAAAATATATTTAATATCCGTGTACAAAAGTTCCTGGTGCTGTTCTTCGTGGTTAAGCCCGAGGATGACCAGCTCCTTTATGTCCTCGGGAATTTCGCCGCACAAAAACTTTAACATGGCTTCGTCCACGTATTCGCGGTAGCGGTAAATATCAATTACGGTAGGCCTGCTGAGGTTGCCGCGGTCGGTGCGGATCACCCGGGTGCCAACGGTTTCGTAATAGCTGTTAAATACGTAGTTGAATTCCGGGTTATACTCCTGGTAACCCATAAAATACGGTTTCAGGATAAAGGTCTCAAAAAACCAGGTGGTATGCCCGATATGCCATTTGGGCGGGCTTACATCCGCCACGGGCTGCACCACATAATCTTCGGTTTGCAGCGGGCTGCAGATGTGCTCCGTACGTTTGCGCACCTCCATATAGCGCATAGCTATGTCTGTGGCCATGATTTGTTCTGCTGTATCCATGGAATTACCTGCTTTCCAAATACCGTTTAAGGTTCGAAATTGTTTTAATTTTTAGTTTTTCAGCCTGCCCGCGCCTCATCATCAAAGCATACGCATTATTGAACCCGATTGGTTTTAACCATTTGATATTATATTTTTTTCAAAGGCATCCTGCACATAATTGTACGTGGCCTGCGGGCTTACCATAAGCGAATCAACCACTTTAGCCGGCGACTGCAAAATAGCCAGCAAGCCGGTGCCGGTGTATTCCGGGTAAAAATCTATCTGGTCGTTGGTCAGGGCGTCAAAACAAATTTTGGTGCCGCCCAGCCCGGTTTTTGTCGCCGCATCATAATGGCTGTAACCTTTTATCAGCATACTGTAAATATTTGCCAGGATGTATTGTTCACCAAATATTTTCGATCCGATACGCACTACGCCTTCCCCTCCTGTTTGCGCCGGCCGCCATAAATTTTGCGCTACCAGGAAGTCTTTCGCTACCTTTTCCGGGCTTTGGTGAAGGTAATCAGTCTTATAATTTAAGGCAGTCATGGTGCTGTCATTTATTTTTCCGGCTAACAAATTTAGTATTTTTTCCAGTCCTGCAAATTTTTTTAGTGAATTTTCCTGCACGATGGGTGCGGCATAGTATGGCGGAAATATATTTTTGTCGTCCATCAACACCACCAGGTCGTAAGCCTTTAGCCGGCCGTCGGTGGAGTAGCCGCTGATCACATCCAGTTGTTTTTCAAAAGCCGCCTTGTACATTACGGCATCGCTGATC
>JABDHD010000146.1:7783-8209 GCA_013285685.1 Bacteroidota bacterium | reverse complement strand
TTCAAAATTCGGTGTTCGATATTAAATCTCTTAACTTAACGACATTGAGCGCGCGGGGTGTCACCCCGGCACTCGAAGGGTGCCTGTAAAGGCCCTTGCCCGTATGTTTCTTTAGCTGAACTCAGGACAGGCTCAGTGCCTCAACATGGCGCCCGGCGCGCCATGTGTTGCGACCTCGCTAAGACGATAAACCATTCAATTTTTTCGCCTCCCCGCCCATTTTCCGGCGAAAATCGGCCCTATTGCTATGCATGCATAAAATACATACCGAATACCGTTTTAAACTTTGGTCTATTTGTTCAAACTTTTTATTCTGAAATAATATCCAAAACAACCCATTTGTTCTGTTTATCTGAAATTAAGCGAATATAATTCTAATTTAAATTTTTTCTTTTACCGCTTGCTATTCCTTTAACCTATCTCTAC
>JABDHD010000146.1:1016-7773 GCA_013285685.1 Bacteroidota bacterium | reverse complement strand
TTCATCACGATATTATAAACTAAGTAAATAATTTATTGCCGGTAGGTTTTTACTAAACACAAGGGCAATAAGCTATAAAATATGAGCACTACCACCGATACCCTGGCAGCAACAGAATTGAACCGTTACAGCAAAACGTTAACGCAGGACCCTACCCAGCCAGCTGCGCAGGCCATGCTTTACGGCATCGGCTTAACCGACGAGGACCTGAAAAAGGCACAGGTAGGCGTAGCCAGTATGGGTTATGACGGCAATACCTGCAACATGCACCTGAACGACCTGGCCAAACTGGTAAAACAAGGTATTTGGGAAGAAAACCTGGTGGGCCTTATCTTCCATACCATCGGCGTTAGCGACGGGATGAGCATGGGCACCGACGGCATGCGTTACTCGCTGGTAAGCCGCGACGTGATCGCTGATTCTATTGAAGCAGTTTGCGGTGCACAGTATTACGATGCGCTGGTGGCTTTGCCAGGCTGTGATAAAAATATGCCCGGTTCGGTAATGGCTATGGGGAGGCTTAACCGACCTTCGATCATGATTTACGGGGGCACCATCAAAGCCGGCCATTATAAAGGAGAGGATTTAAACATCGTTTCGGCGTTTGAGGCTTTGGGGCAAAAGATAGCAGGCAATATTACACCCGAAGATTTTATGGGCGTGGTAAAAAACGCCTGCCCTGGCGCCGGCGCCTGTGGCGGTATCTATACAGCCAATACCATGGCTTCAGCTATCGAAGCGCTGGGGATGAGTTTACCTTTTTCGTCATCCAACCCGGCAACCAGCGAAGAAAAGAAAGCCGAGTGCCTGGCAGCAGGCAAAGCCATAAAAATATTATTAGAGAAGGATATCAAACCATCCGACATCATGACCCGCGAGGCATTTGAAAATGCTATCTCAGTGGTAATGGTTTTGGGGGGGATCGACCAATGCGGTATTGCACCTCATCGCGATAGCAAAAAGCATTGGCGTACCGCTGACACAGGATGATTTCCAGGAGATCAGCAACCGCACACCAGTTTTGGTGGATATGAAACCCAGCGGTAAATACATGATGGAAGACCTGCATAAAGTTGGCGGTGTCCCGCGGGTAATGAAATACATGCTGAAAAAAGGCTGGCTTCATGGTGATTGTTTAACCGTAACCGGTAAAACCCTGGCCGAAAATATGGAAAGTATCCCAGACCTGGATTTTGATGAGCAAAAGGTCATTTTTCCGGCTGAAACCCCTATAAAAGCGACCGGTCACTTACAAATATTATACGGCAATTTGGCCGAGGGCGGTAGTGTCGCCAAGATCACCGGCAAGGAAGGTACAAGGTTTGAAGGTCCTGCACGGGTGTTCGACGGTGAGTTTGCGTTGATAGACGGCATACAAAGCGGTCGCGTTAAAGCAGGCGATGTGGTGGTGATCCGCAATATCGGCCCCAAAGGCGCGCCGGGCATGCCCGAAATGCTGAAACCTACCGGCGCCATTTTCGGCGCAGGTCTGGGCGCTTCCGTTGCGTTAATTACGGATGGCAGGTTTTCGGGCGGAACGCACGGTTTCGTCGTCGGTCACATCACTCCCGAAGCGTATGACGGCGGGACGCTTGCATTGGTGAAGGATAATGACCTGATCGAGATCGATGCAATAAGCCGCACCATGACGCTGAAGGTAAGTGATGAAGAAATTGCCGCACGCCGCGCCCAATGGGTACAACCGGCGCTGAAAGCAAAGAGCGGTTTGTTATATAAATACGCCAAGCAGGTAAGCACGGCGGCTGAGGGGTGTGTGACGGATATGTAGGCTAACCCCCTAGCCCCCTAAAGGGGGGACTGTGGCGGATGTGCGAATGTGCAAATATGCGGATGTGCGAATGAGAAAATTAAAAGATTGAAGGACAGACAAATCGGTGATCCCGATAACTATCGGGACATAAAATCATCGGTGTAATCATAAAAAAATGGAAGCTGTACAAGAGACGACCAGCACAAAAGATATCGCTGAAATTGCCAAGGAACCTGTTGAAGCAAAAGAGCTTACGGGTTCTGAAGCTTTACTTGAAGCATTGGTGATCGAAGGAGTGGATACCATTTTCGGGTATCCCGGTGGCGCCATCATGCCCATCTACGATGCCTTATTTGACTACGGAGATAAACTGAACCACATATTGGTCCGCCATGAGCAGGGCGGTATACATGCCGGCCAGGGGTATGCTCGTACCTCGGGCAAAGTGGGCGTGGTATTCGCTACCAGCGGCCCCGGCGCTACTAATTTGGTAACCGGTTTGGCTGATGCACAGATCGACAGCACGCCGCTGGTTTGCATCACCGGCCAGGTATTTGCTCATTTATTGGGTACCGATGCATTCCAGGAAACGGATGTGATCAACATCACCACCCCCGTTACCAAATGGAACTACCAGGTAACCGACGCGAATGAAATACCTGAAGTAATAGCCAAGGCATTTTACATTGCCCGCAGCGGCAGGCCTGGTCCCGTTTTGGTGGATATAACCAAAAACGCTCAGGTACAAAAGTTTAACTATAAAGGCTATACGCCGTGCAACCATATCCGCAGCTACCGGCCCAAGCCAATCGTTCGTGCCAAATACGTGCAACAGGCCGCCGAACTGATCAACCAGGCGAAAAAGCCGTTTGTAATTTGGGGGCAGGGTGTGATATTAGGCGGGGCCGAGCAGGAGTTTAAAACCTTTATCGAAAAAAGCGGCATTCCATCAGCCTGGACTATATTAGGCGCTGGCGCTATCCCCACAGATCACCCCCTAAGCGTGGGTATGCTGGGCATGCACGGCAATTACGGCCCTAATGTGCTGACCAACGAATGCGATGTGCTGATCGCTATCGGTATGCGCTTTGACGACCGCGTAACTGGCCGCCTGGATAAATACGCCAAACAGGCTAAAGTTGTTCATCTGGATATCGACCCGGCCGAGATCGACAAAAATGTAAAAACCACTGTACCCGTTTGGGGCGACTGCAAAGAAACATTGCCCATGCTTACGGAACTAGTGGAGCAAAAAACGCATACTGAATGGCTGAATAAGTTTCATGACTACATGCAGCAGGAGGTTGACACGGTTATTCACACGGAGTTGAACCCAACTACGCCCGAGCTTACCATGGGCGAAGTAATTAGGGAACTGAACGAACTAACCCACGGCGATGCGGTTATCGTAACCGACGTGGGGCAGCACCAGATGGTGGCTTGTCGTTATGCCCAACTCAATAAAACCCGAAGCAACATCACCAGCGGCGGTTTGGGTACCATGGGTTTTGCCTTGCCGGCAGCGATCGGCGCTAAATTCGGTGCAAAGGACAGGGATGTGATCGCCATCATCGGCGATGGTGGTTTCCAGATGACCTTGCAGGAGTTGGGCACCATTATGCAAACCGGTATAGATGTAAAGATCATCATCCTGAACAACCATTTCCTGGGCATGGTTCGTCAGTGGCAGGAATTGTTTAACCGGCGCCGTTATTCTTTTGTCGATATTGACAGCCCGGATTTTGTGAAGTTAGCCTCGGCCTACGGCATTCCCGGCAAATTAATAGCTGACCGTGCGGAACTGCCAGCCGTTTTAAAGGAAATGATGGATACCAAGGGTTCGTTCCTGCTGGAGGTATCGGTAACCAAGGAAAATAATGTGTTCCCGATGGTGCCGCAGGGATGCAGCGTGGCGGAGATCAGGTTGAAGTAAAACCCAACCCCTAGCCTCCGCCAAATGGCGGAGGAACTTAATTTGTTAAAAATGAGCAACCAGGATATAAAAGAGGAATTTAACATCACGGTTTACACCGAGAACCAGATCGGTTTGCTGAACCGGATCGCGATCATATTTACGCGCCGCAAGATCAATTTCGATAGCTTGAATACATCACCGTCAGAAGTGGATCGTATTCATCGCTTCAATATTGTAATCACCGAAACCGAGGATGTGGTGCGCAAGCTTTGCCGCCAGATAGAAAAACAGGTAGAAGTGCTGAAAGTATACTATCATACCAACGAGGATGTGATCTGGCAGGAAATGGCCTTATATAAAGTGTCGACAGATGTGATCGCCGAAAAAGTGAGTGTTGAACGTTTGCTTCGCGAGAACGGCGCCCGCGCAGTGGTGATCCGCAAGGATTATACCGTGTTTGAAACCACCGGTCACCGCGAGGAAACCGACAATTTGATTAGCATTTTACAGCCTTACGGCCTGATCGAGTTTGTACGCAGCGCCAGGGTCGCCATTATAAAAGACAGCGAAGGCTTCAATGCAAAATTGCGTGAGTTTGAAAGATTGGAACCCGGTGAAGACGTAATTGAAAATGAGTTTTTAAATGATGGAGACAAGGTGTTTACCATGTAACACCTATAACGGGGGCAAATCCCTCGCTATAGGACGAAGAATAAAACAAATCGGTGAAATCACCTTCTAAAATCGGTGAAATCCCCCAAAATATGCTAGAAGAAATAAAACAACGATATCCATTAGCTTACAACGCTATAAAGGAAGCAACCGAGGCCAACGGCTTTTCGATGCCATCGGAGGTGCTGACTTGTTCGTTGTTGAAAACGCTGGCGGCGACAAAGCCTGGCGGCAAGTTTTTGGAATTGGGTACGGGTACCGGACTGTCGACCACCTGGATATTGGACGGAATGGATTCAAAGTCGACATTAATATCCATTGACAATGATGAAACGTTTTTAAATATTGCGAAGGAGAATCTTGGCGTTGACAAAAGATTAAGGCTGATCTGTACCGACGGGGGTGAATGGATAAAGCAAAATAAGGGCAAAAAATTCAGCTTTATTTTTGCTGATACCTGGCCGGGAAAGTATTTGCTGCTGGATGAAGTGCTGGATATGGTTGAAAAAGGCGGCATTTATATCATCGACGATATGCTGCCGCAGCAAAACTGGCCAACAGGCCACTCCGAAAAAGCAACGCAATTAATAGCCGACCTGGATAGTCGCGAGGATATTATCCTTACTAAAATGGGCTGGGCGAGTGGAATAGTAATTATAACAAAGAGGTAGGTAAAAGTAAAGAAGGAAGACTTACGAAGTTTTTAAAACTTCGTAAGTCTGGCTCCAAAAATTAAACATATAAAACTAACCATCGGTGAAATCAATTTTAAATCGGTGTAATCCCAAAAAATAAAAACAATGGCAAAATTAAATTTCGGCGGCACTGAAGAAAACGTAGTAACCCGCGAAGAGTTCCCTTTAGCAAAGGCACAGGAAGTATTAAAGAACGAAGTGGTAGCTGTTATAGGCTACGGCGTTCAGGGACCAGGCCAGGCGCTCAATCAAAAAGACAACGGCATTAACGTTATTGTTGGCCAGCGCAAAGGCACCAAAACCTGGGATAAAGCTGTAAACGACGGCTTTGTGCCGGGAGAAACCCTTTTCGAGATTGAAGAGGCCCTTGAAAAAGGAACCGTGATCTGCTATTTATTAAGCGATGCCGCACAGATCGCCTTATGGCCAACTGTTAAAAAACATTTAACCCCCGGCAAGGCCCTGTATTTTTCACACGGCTTCGGCATCACTTTTAAAGAGCAAACCGGCATTATTCCTCCTGCCGATGTGGATGTGTTCCTGGTAGCGCCAAAAGGCTCAGGCACCTCATTGCGCCGGATGTTTTTACAGGGTCGCGGCTTAAATTCAAGTTATGCCATTTTTCAGGATGCTACAGGCAAAGCTAAAGACAGGGTTATAGCCCTTGGTATTGCAGTTGGCAGCGGTTATTTGTTTGAAACTGATTTTAGGAAAGAAGTTTTCAGCGACTTAACCGGCGAGCGCGGCACGCTGATGGGCTGTATCCAGGGCGTATTTGCAGCTCAATATGAAGTACTGCGTAAAAACGGCCACTCGCCATCTGAAGCATTTAACGAAACCGTAGAAGAGCTAACTCAATCATTGATGCCGCTGGTTGCCGAAAACGGCATGGACTGGATGTATGCCAATTGCTCAACTACTGCACAACGCGGCGCTTTGGATTGGTGGAAACGCTTCCGCGACGCTACCAAGCCGGTGTTTGAAGAATTGTACAACAGTGTGGCCACAGGTGTTGAATCGCAAAAATCGATCGATTCAAACAGCAAACCGGACTACCGCGAAAAACTGGATATCGAACTAAAAGAACTTCGCGACAGCGAAATGTGGCAAGCCGGAAAAACTGTACGCAGCTTAAGGCCGGAAAACCAGGTGGTGGAGGCTTAGGTTGTCTGAATCAGAATTTCCAGAATTAGAGAATTAACAAAATGGAAGCGGAATTAATCGAATATCACGATATATGGACATTCTGAAAATTCTGATTCAGACATGGAAAAAGACGAGTTAACTTATAAAATAATTGGATGTGCGATGAAAGTACACAACACGCTTGGTAATGGTTTTCAAGAAGTAATTTACCAAAGGTGTTTAGCCATCGAACTCGCAAAAGCGGGGATAAGTTTTGTAAGGGAACAAGAGCATACCGTTTTTTACGATGGGATTGATGTCGGGACTAGGCGGGCTGATTTTATAGTTGAAAATAAATTAACAGTAGAACTAAAAGCGATTATTAATTTGGAGGACGTTCATTTAGCACAAGCGAAAAATTACACTGTTGCATATGATTACCCGATAGGTCTGCTAATCAACTTCGGAAGCCAAAGCTTGCAGTATAAGTTAATATTTAATCCAAAATATAATATAAAAATGAATTAGAACTCAGATGCCAGTTATTCTGAAAATTCTAAAATTCTGTAAATTCTGATC
>JABDHD010000146.1:0-999 GCA_013285685.1 Bacteroidota bacterium | reverse complement strand
AATGCGCAGGGGATCATATCCAAAATGGCGGGTTATATGTCTCATCAATTGAAAAGATGTATTGAAAACACCAATCAATTCATCCTGCTGGTTGAATGGGAAAAATTGACCGATCATACTGAAGGGTTCAGAAAATCGGACGAATACCAGGAATGGAAAAGATTATTACATCATTTTTATAATCCTTTCCCAACCGTTGAACATTATGCGGATGTGCAGATGTGCGAATATGCGGATGTGCAGATAAATTGAATAAAACAGGTTTTTAGCGTGACGCAAATTCGCCTAATGACCAATGACTAATGACCAATGACTAAGAAAATATTAGTAATACCTGGCGACGGCATCGGCGCCGAAGTAACTACCTGGGGTAAGGCGGTGCTGGAAAAGATTGCCGAATTGTATGGCCACACTTTCCCCGTATTGAAATACGAAGTCGTGTTTTGAGTCATATAATTCCGCGTTCCACTTCATATCACCGATTTCACCGATTTTTTATTTTGATTTCACCGATCTAACGGAGATTTCGTTTATTTTTTCTGCCATGGTCTATGGACCATCGACCATGGACTACAAGAGCTCCACCACCTTTTGCCCCATGGCGGTTGTGCCTAATATTTTGCTTTTATCCGTTTTGCTATCGGCAATATCGCCCGTACGGTAGCCTGCTTTCAGGGTTTTAGCCACAGCGTCGGTTACCCTTTTTGCTTCTTCTTTCAGGCCAAAGCTGATTTCCAGCATCAATGCGACAGATAATATCGAAGCCAGCGGGTTGGCCTTATCCTGCCCGGCAATATCATGCGCCGAACCATGGATGGGCTCAAAAAAGCCGGTGCCATCGCCGATGGACGCCGATGCCAGCATACCCATGGAGCCGGCGATCTGTGATGCCTCATCCGTTAAAATATCACCGAAAAGATTGGCAGTTACAACCACGTCAAACTTTCTTGGGTTTTTAACCAGCTGCATGGCGGCATTGTCCACAAACATGTGTTCGGT
>JABDHD010000145.1:8107-8394 GCA_013285685.1 Bacteroidota bacterium | reverse complement strand
GCGTTCTTCATCCTCCAAAATATAGATGGCTTTTTCGGCCATGCCATCGATGTCGCCCACGTCTCTTAGGAAACCTGTTACGCCTTCAACATTTAACTCGGGCAGACCGCCCGCGTTCGAGGTAATCACCGGCACTTTGCAGGCCATTGCCTCAAGAGCCGCCAAACCAAAGCTTTCCGATTCAGATGGCATTAAAAACAAGTCGGAAACGGAGAGTATTTCTTCAATCGCACCAAACAAGATTCGCTCCAAAGATGTCTCGTTTTTACAATTTGTCGTTCCTGAAC
>JABDHD010000145.1:0-8097 GCA_013285685.1 Bacteroidota bacterium | reverse complement strand
ATCGTTCACATGCAAATCGCGGCTCAGTTGTTCGCATTTTGACCGGTCGCCGCCATCACCTACCATCAGCAGCTTTGCGGGTATTTTTTCAACCAGTTTCGCGAATATCCTGATCACATCTTCCGTGCGCTTTACCTTGCGGAAGTTTGAAGTGTGCACGATTATTTTTTCGCCCGCCGGTGCAATCGCTTTTTTGAAATGGTCCTTAGCCTTCAGGTTAAAGCGCTTCAGGTCGATAAAGTTGGGGATCACTTTAATATCCTGCTCTATTTCGAAGTATTCGTAGGTGTCGCTCCTTAAATGATGTGAAACAGCCGTTACGCCATCGGACTTATTGATAGAAAAAGTCACCACCGGCTTAAATGTGCGATCGCGGCCAACAAGGGTAATATCGGTACCGTGCAAAGTAGTTACCACCGGGATATAAATGCCATAAGTGAGCAATATCTGTTTGGCCATAAAGGCCGCCGAGGCGTGCGGAATGGCGTAATGCACATGCAAAATGTCCAGCTTTTCAAAACGCACCACATCCACAAGACGGCTGGCCAATGCCAGTTCGTAAGGCGGAAAGTCAAATAGCGGATAATTGGAAACCGAAACCTCGTGGTAAAACAGGTTCTCCGAAAAGAGGTCGAGCCGGGCGGGCTGGTTATAGGTTACAAAATGAACCTGGTGGCCATTGTCGGCAAGGGCTTTGCCCAGCTCAGTGGCTATAACCCCGCTTCCGCCGAAGGTTGGGTAACAAACTATCCCGATTTTCATGTATTAGGTCTTGCTGTGTTGTAGTAATGAAACTACCATAGGGAGGTTTGGAATTGCCTGTATGCCTATGATAGTTTCACTGCTGCAAGTTTAACAGCAATTTATCGGAATAGTGTTAAGCGGGTGTCAAATCATTTGGGATTTCGGATTTCGGATTTTCGATTTCGGATTTAAAATGTTGGCGAAATATGGCAGAAAAAAATCGAAATCGTAAATTCGAAATTATAAAGATGTCAGCCACCAGGTATTCCCAAACGGATCGCGTATGCCGGCGCTGCGGCCATAGCTTTGGTCAGCAGGCTCCATAACGGTGGTGGCGCCATTTTCAATTGCTTTTTGATAAACCACATCGCAGTTATCTACATACATAAACATACCGGCAGTTCGCTCGGCGAATTGCCCGGTCGCGTCAGCAAACATCACAACGCTGCCGCCGATGCTGATCTCGGCATGCATAATCAGGGTTTCGTCGCGCATGGCTTTATACCTTTCGGTTGCGCCAAACGCCTTTTGTGTGAATTCAAAAAAGGCCGGAGCGTTTTTAATGATCAGGTACGGCATTATGCGCTGGTACCCTTCCGGAATATTCAATGTTTCCATGTTTTTTATTTTTTATCAAAGATAGCCCTGTTCAGGAACGACAAATTGTAAAAACGAGACATCTTTGGAGCGAATCTTGTTTGGTGCAAAACACGGAAAAAGGCTTTGTCCAGTCCCCCAAACAGATAACCGGTCATCAGCATATTTTACTTATTTTTACAGCCGAACATGGCCATCCGCAATAAATTATACTTTGCCTCCGATTTTCATTTAGGCACCGGCACTTATGCCAAATACCGCGAACGTGAAGCCCGCCTGGTGCGCTGGCTCGACAGCATAAAGCACGATGCTGCCGAGGTGTTTTTAATGGGCGACGTTTTTGATTTCTGGTTCGAATACCGGACTGTTGTGCCGAGGGGGTTTATCCGTTTCCTGGGAAAATTAGCTGAATTGAGTGACGCCGGCGTTAAACTTTACTTTTTTAAGGGCAACCACGATATGTGGATGTTTGATTATTTTGAAAAGGAACTTGGGGCAACCATTATCAGCAACGAACTGGAGATTGAGCGCAGCGGAAAAAAATTTTACCTGCACCATGGTGATGGCTTAGGCCCGGGAGATACCTTTTATAAAATACTAAAAAAAATATTCCGGAGCGGGCTTTGCCAATGGCTTTTTGCGCGTTTACACCCCAATTTGGGTGTAGGTATTGCGAATTATTGGTCGAGGCATAGTCGCCTGGCCAACGAAAAAAATGAGGGCCACAAACCCGGGCAGCAGGAGTGGCTGGTTATTTACAGCCGGGAACTGCTCAAGACCAAATTTTACGATTATCTCCTTTTCGGCCATCGTCATCAGCCGCATGATATTCCGATCAATGACAAAACCCGGTATATTAACCTGGGCGAATGGCTATTCAGCAATTCCTACGCGGTTTTTGACGGAAAAGAACTCTCGCTGCATCAATTCGAAAAAAAGTAAAGCCTGGCAATTGAAAAGCAAGCGGTTTTTTCCGCTCAAATAAATTCTATATCTTACGTCCCGATAGCTATCAGGATTAAACTTTATCGGCGTGTTAGTTAAAACTTTTGGAAGTGCAGTTTATGGGATCGAGGCGATAACGATCACCATGGAAGTGAATATAAGCGGCGGAAGCAAGCCCTTTTATTTGATCGTGGGCTTGCCTGACAACGCTGTGCGCGAGTCGATGCAACGGATAGAGGCGGCCCTGAATACCAACGCCTTCCGGATGCCCAGGCAAAAGATCATTGTGAATATGGCGCCGGCCGACATCCGCAAGGAGGGTTCCGCATACGATCTTCCCATCGCCATAGGTATACTGGCCAGTTCAGGACAGGTGGACAACGAAAACCTGGAGAAATACCTGATTATGGGCGAACTGTCGCTGGACGGCAGCCTGCAGCCTATAAAAGGTGCACTGCCCATCGCCATACAAGCCCGCAAGGAAGGTTTTAAAGGTTTCATACTTCCGAAGCAAAACGCCCGGGAAGCGGCGATTGTAAACGAACTGGAGGTTTACGGCGTAGAAAACATCAGGGAAGTGGCTGATTTTTTTAACGGCAAGGCGCAGTTAACCGCCGAAGTAGTAAATACCCGCGAAGAATTTTATAAAAGCCTTACCAGTTACGACAGCGACTTTAGCGAAGTACGTGGCCAGGAAAACATCAAACGGTCATTGGAAATAGCGGCTGCGGGCGGGCACAACGTGATTCTGATCGGTCCGCCGGGAGCAGGCAAAACCATGCTGGCGCGAAGGCTGCCATCGATATTGCCGCCATTGAGTTTGTACGAATCTTTAGAAACCACCAAGATTCATTCCGTAGCGGGTAAATTAGCTGCCGCAGATGCATTGGTAACTGTGCGGCCATTCCGCTCACCGCACCATACCATCAGCGATGTGGCGCTGGTTGGCGGCGGCAGCAATCCGCAGCCCGGCGAAATATCACTGGCACATAACGGCGTATTATTTTTGGATGAACTGCCTGAATTTAAGCGCAGCGCCCTCGAAGTAATGCGCCAACCGCTGGAAGAACGGCGGGTGACTATATCGCGCGCAAAATTTTCAGTAGATTATCCCAGCTCGTTTATGCTGGTGGCGAGTATGAACCCCTGCCCCTGCGGCTATTTTAATCACCCCGAAAAAGAGTGCATCTGCCCGCCCGGGGCCGTACAAAAATACCTGAGCAAAATATCAGGCCCGTTGCTTGATCGTATCGATCTGCATGTCGAAGTAACCCCCGTAAACTTTAACGAATTGGCCAGCGACCGCCTGGCTGAAAAAAGCGAGTTCATCCGCGAGCGGGTGATCAAAGCCCGCGAAATACAGGCAACGCGCTTCGGCAACAAACCCGACCTGCATGCCAATGCCCAGATGAGCCCCCAAATGGTGCGCGACATCTGCAAAATAAGCGCCGCCGGCCAAACCCTTTTGGGCAAGGCAATGGAAAAGCTTGGCTTATCCGCCCGCGCTTATGACCGCATTTTAAAAGTATCCCGCACGATTGCCGATTTGGCTGGCAGCGAAGACATACAATTAGAGCATTTGGCCGAGGCCATACACTTCAGGAGTTTGGATAGAGAGGGGTGGGCGGGGTAGGTTACGGTCTCGCTGTACGATTGTCCGTTATTAGAACCTGTGGCGGCATGGGCTGAAAATAAGAAACCCGGCTTCGTCACCAGCATCTTATCTGGGAGAGGAAGTACCGGGACAGCACAACGCAAATGTAATAAATTTATGAATAGGAGTCAATTAGAAACTTATTTTTCAGCAGACAGATTAAATAGATATTTTATTCAATATCCTGGAAATGACCCTAAAGCCATTTATCTATATGAAGCTAACATAGTCATTAGTGAGGCATTGTACACTCCGCTTTCTATTTTAGAGGTTGCTTTAAGAAATAAAATAAATGCCGAACTCACCCGTAAATATCGTAGACCTGATTGGTATGCAGAGTGGTATTTACACCCTGTAATGCGGCATGCATGGATGGAAATTAACGGAGCAATCCGTCATTTGCACGACGATGGAAAACCTATAACACCTTACAAAGTGATAGCCAGTTTGATGTTCGGTTTTTGGACAAGCCTTTTTAATGATCGCTACGAAAGAGAACTTTGGGCCAACCTTCGCTTTATATTTCCAAATATGCCGCGGGCTTTACGGCAGCGCAGAAATATATCTGCCCCCTTAAATGATATACGCAGGACGTTACGCAATCGTATTTATCACAATGAACCGGTAATTTTCAACATAGTCGCTCTGCAGCAGCATTACAACAACATTCTTCAATTATTAGAGTGGATGGGAGCAGATTTGGTGCTTTATAACAATTCCATGGATAAATTTACGATGGTATTGGCAAGCGTTACAACCACTTTATCGACTTTGTAAATAGTTATGAACCATAGTTGGAACTAACGACAGTAAAGACATACAATTGGAGCAGTTGGCGGAGGCGATATATTTCAGAAGTTTGGATAGAGAGGGGTGGGCTGGGTAGTCAAAAGCTGAATTGAAAATGAAAAAGGAAACAGCTATAAAATTATTTGAGAGCAAACAAGTTCGCACCTTACGGAGTGATGAGGAAGAGAAATGGTATTTTAGTATTGTAGACTACGACAGGAAAATAAAAACAAGTGCTGAAAATCAGACAATAGGCATTATCCTTCGTAAGGAGGGAAACAGGGCCGTAATAGAATTTACTTTACCAGAAACTGACCAATTATTTTCCGAAGCTTCGATCTCGTAGAAATTGCCTTCATCTTCGTTTTTAACTTTAAGCAACTGAATATAATGGGTCCTACTTAAATGAAACGGGGCTTCCGCTATCCCAAAAGCTGCCGGTGAGTTTTCAGATAACCGCATCGCTGATGCGGATTTTAAATTTTGTGATTTATTTGAAGATTTCCGAAGTAATTTTGACGCCACACAATCCCTACCCATCAATACTTCAGCACAATAAACCCGGTTTTATGCTTGAGGATGCCGCTCACGGTATAATCCAACAGATAAAAATAAGTGCCCGGTAATTGCATCTGCCCGTTTTTGTTTGAATGCCCGTCGAATACTTTTGAGCTGTTATCATACCCCTGGGTTTCATAGATCAATTGCCCGCTACGGTTCATGATGGATAGCCTATTATCCGGGTATCGGCTGATGTTGTCGATCTGTAAAAAATCGTTTATACCATCTCCGTTGGGTGATACCCCCTGGTGTACTTGTATGCCATCATCCGCCAATTGCGGCGTTTCGGTCGTCCCGATAGCTATCGGGATGGTTACGCTGATCCCCTTCCCGATAGCTATCGGGACATAGCTATCGGCGCCGCCTGCTGCCCGTGTTACCGTCAGGGTATAGGTTTTCGTGGTGGCGCCATCCTGTGCCGTTACTGCCGTGGTGATGGTGTTTGATCCAACCGCCAGTGCAATTGGTGCGGTCGTCGTTCCTGATATTACCGTTGTGCCGTTCACCTTTATAGTGGCATTGGCATCGCTGCTGACGGGTGTTAATTTCATCGATGCGGTTGCATTACCCGTACTTATGGTATAGCTGGTGGTGGCGGCGCTAAAGGCAGGCGTTAACCCGCCGATACTCGGCCCCAGTTTGGACAGGTTAGCATTGGTTGAGGGCGCCCGGGTTATTGTTACCGTATAGGTTTTGGTGGTGGTACCGTTTTGAGCGGTTACTACCGTATTGATTACCGTCTGACCGCCTTCAGTCAGCGCAATCGGAGCGGTGACCGTGCCAGATGTTACCGCCGTGCCGTTTACTTTTATGGTTGCATTGGCATCGCTGCTGACGGGGGTCAGCGTCATCGATGCGGTGGCATTGCTTACACTTAAGGTGTAGCTGGTGGTGCCGCCTGAAAAAGATGGGGTTAACCCGCTGACGCTTGGCCCCAGTTTGGACAGGTTGGCATTAGTTGACGGCGCACGGGTTACTGTTAAGGTGTAGGTTTTGGTAGTGGCGCCGTTTTGTGCCGTTACTACCGTAGTGATAACTGTCTGCACACCTTCGGCCAGCGCGATGGGTGCAGTCATTGTCCCCGATGTTACCGTCGTTCCGTTTACCTTTATTGTTGAACTGGCACTGCTGCTCACCGGCTTTAATGTCATCGTCGCGACAGCATTGCCCACATTTATGGTATAGCTGGTGGTTGCGGGTGAAAAAGAAGGCGTTAACCCGCTGGCGCTTTGCCCCAGGGTGGACAGGTTGGCGTTGTTGGAAAGGGCACGGGTTATCGTTACCGTGTAAGTATCGGTAGTCACACCGTCCTGCGCAGTGACAACTACATTAATCGGGTTGGCGCCCACACTTAAAGCTATCGCCCCGGAGGCGGTTCCGGTAGCCACCGCTGTTCCGTTAACGGTAATGGTGGCCAATGGGTCGGTTGCCGTAGGGGTTATCGTAATGGATGCTACGGTATTAGCTACGCTGGCCGTATAGCTGGTGGCGCCTGTTGCAAAAGCCGGCGAAACCGTACCGGCGCTTGGCTTTAATGCAGAAAGGGTAGCCACCGATGGTTTGGGGTTTACCGTGATATTTATGGTAGCCGGTGTACCACCGCTGCTATTATAGGCGGTTACGGTATAATTGGCGGCAGCGCTGGCTGCCGAAGGCGTGCCGCTGATGACGCCACTGAAGTTATTAAAACTTAACCCAACCGGAAGCGGGGCGTTTATGTAATAACCGCCGATGGGAATTATTTTTTCAACTTTGCTGTCGCCATAGTCAGCTTCATAAATATTGCCGGCTGCATCTTCCGCTACACCAGTGGGCTGGCTGAAGCCTGAAGCAATGGTAGTCGGTATGTTGCTGCCGGGAGTAATTATTTTAACCGCGTTATTTCCCCTGTCCGCCACCAAAATATTCCCGCTCGCATCCACACTCACGCCATATGGGCTTGAAAATCCTGAACCCAGCGTTAAAATACTACCGCCGCCCGCAGGAATTTCCTTAATTGCACTATTCCCGCCATCGGCCACATAAATATTCCCGGCAATATCCACTGCAACGCCGCTGGGCTGGCTGAATCCCGAACCTAATATAACCTGGCTACCCCCACCTGCGGGAAATTTTATTAATTCACTGTTGCCCTGGCAAATTACATACATATTGCCAGCAGCGTCGAGCGCCACATCGTCAGGCTCATTAAGCCCCGAAGCGAGCACAGTCGGCGTACCTCCTCCTGCGGGTATTTTTACAACCGTTCCGTTCCCGCGGGCCGCTACATATACATTACCTGCGCCGTCAACCGTTAAGCCGTTCGGCGTGATAAATGAATAACCCGAACCTATAACGACCGGCGTATTGCTTCCCGCAGGAATCTCTTTTACCTTATTGTTAAAGTAATCGCCGATGTAGACATTGCCGGCTGCATCTACCGCCACGCCCCCAGGTTGATTGAAGCCCGACCCGATAACCTGCCCGGTGGCGTTATAGGCCTGCGTGGCGACGCCTGAACTTGTCGGGCTTAACGGGGTAATCGCCACGCCAACCGGATAGGATTGCGGGCTGGTATAGCTGATGGAAGGCAATGCCATCTCTGTTTTAATATTCAGCGTGGTTGAAGTGGGGCCACCGGCGTTGTACGCGGTAATGGTAAAGTTGGTGGCGGGCGTTGCAATGGTAGCCGTTCCGCTAATTGTTCCGGTAGCCGGACTTATGCTGAGCCCCGCAGGAAGTACACTGTTAATAAAAAAACCTCCGGTCGGGTTAATCTCGTAAAGTGTATTACCCGCATAATTGGTATAATACAAGTTGTGAGATGC
>JABDHD010000144.1 GCA_013285685.1 Bacteroidota bacterium | reverse complement strand
GTTAACGGCAAAAACATCATAGCGGTACGGGTGGATAATTCGGAGCAGCCTAATTCACGTTGGTATTCCGGCTCGGGGATTTACCGCCATGTTTGGCTGGATATTACCAACCCGCTGCATATTGCCCATTGGGGCACTTATATCACCACGCCAAAAGTCGATTCGGCCTCTGCCACTGTCAATATCAAAACCAAAATTGAAAATAATGGTGAGGATATATCAAACGCAACCTTACTCTCTTCCATCACTGACGAAACCGGCAAAGAAGTTGCGAAAAACGAATTGCCTTTGTCGATAAAGGCCGGTGCCTCTCATGAATTGCAGCAGTCGGTAACCGTAAGTGCACCTTTGTTGTGGTCGGTTGACGCGCCGCATTTGTATACAGTACATTCCACTATTGTATCAGGCAAAAAAATAGTGGATGAGTTTAGCAGCTCTTTCGGCATCCGGACACTGGAATACAGCAATACCAGAGGCTTTTTATTGAATGGCAAACACCTAAAAATGAACGGTGTTTGCATTCACCATGATGGCGGCCTGGTTGGCGCGGCCGTCCCGCTCAAGATATGGGAGACAAGACTAAAGCTGCTGAAAGAAATGGGCTGCAATGCTATACGCACCTCCCACAACCCTGTTGCCCCGGAGTTTTTGGACCTGTGCGACAAAATGGGCTTCCTGGTGATGGACGAAGCATTTGACGCCTGGGAGACTAAAAAAGTAGCGAATGATTACCACCTTTACTTTGACGCATGGTGGCAGCGCGATGTTACCGACCAGGTGCATCGCGACCGGAATCACCCTTCAATAGTATTATGGAGCGCCGGCAACGAAATACCCGATCAAACCAAAGATAAAGGCGTCGACCTGCTGAAGAGCATACTGGCCGTTTATCACCAGGAAGATCCTACCCGGCCGGTTACTACGGCAAATGATGATATTGCCGCCGATAACGGCTCAACCAAGCTGGCTTTTATGGAGGCTGAAGATATCGTCGGTTATAACTATGCTAACCGCTGGCATGAACGCCGGGAGCTTTATTATTCACTCGATCACCAGGATCACCCCAGCTGGAAAATGATCGGCACAGAAAGCGGGCCGGTAAGGAATGTGCCGTTCTATTCTTTAGGCACAGATAAAGCCAAAGTAAAAGCCAATTATGCCTCGGGAATGATAGACGCCGAACAGCTTTGGGAATTTGTTGAGGTGCACGATTATGTGATCGGCGATTTTATGTGGACTGGCATCGATTATCTCGGTGAGTCCTTCTGGCCCGGCAAATCATCGTCCTCAGGGCAGATCAGTACCATTAACCTGCCAAAAGATGGTTATTACTTTTATCAAAGCCAATGGACGGATAAGCCCGTGCTACACATTTTCCCGCATTGGAACTGGCCCAGCCGCCAGGGGCAGATCATCCCGGTAGTAGCCTACACCAATTGTGATACCGTGGAGCTTTTTGTTAACGGAAAATCATATGGCGCCAAAATGCAGGAATTCCCGCACCAGGGCCACTCCGGCGCCTGGAACAAATATGCCCGGCCTTATGTGCCTGTCACCACCGCCGACCTGCATTTAAGCTGGGATGTTGCCTATGAACCCGGCACAATCAAGGCAGTTGGCCGGAAAAACGGCAAGGAGATAGTGCAGGAAATTAAAACTACCGGCAAACCAGCTGCATTACGGCTGAGCGTTGATACTTCTGCGGTCAATACCGGTGACGTTGCATTGGTTCATGCCGACATCGTAGATGATGCCGGTAATGTAGTTCCGGATGCGGATAACCAGGTTAGTTTTACCATCGCAGGAACAGGAATTATCCTTGGCGTTGATAATGGCAACTCCAGAGACGATAGTTCCTTCAAACTCAACAATCGCAAGGCCTTTAACGGCCATGTATTTGCCGTAATACAAGCCAGCCGAATGCCTGGTGATATTTTGCTAACTGTACAGGCGGATGGACTTAAACCGGCTTCTGTCACCATCATCGGGCAAAAGCAGGTTAGCAATGGGTTGTATTTTGAGATGCTGAAGTAGGTTATATCTCCTTCACATCCCCCTGTTTTATCCACCCTTCATTCCCATTGGCCAGGCTTATTTTTGTCCAGCCATTGCTATTATCCAGCACATTTACCTTGGTACCGTCGTGGATAACAAACAAAGTGTTCGACTGCTCAACCGGGCCGCTTTTTACATTTACCGAGGCGCTGAAAACGACCGCTTCGCGATGATCTTGAAAATAGCTGAGTTGCCGGTCAGCGACAAATATTGTGAGCGCCCCCATAAAGAAAAACAGGATATACCCGTAAAACGAGGCTCTTTTGGCAGATACAGATCCTGCAAAAAAATACAGTGCCAATATAGCCGATCCCAGCAAAACAAAAATTATACTCCAAATGGCTAAGGCCTGCGTTGAAAAACTCAGGATAAAACCATGCCACCAACGGGTTACAAAGAATTCGGGTACTTCCTCAATTTTGTCGGTGGTTTTTAAGTTGACGTATTTGAGATTATAATTGATATCATCGTCGCCGGGGGCAAGTTTATGCGCCTTTTCGTAATACAGCACCGCAGAGGCAATGTCATCGTTTTTATAGCTCGCATTGCCCATGTTAAAATAAACGGCGGCTGATTGATAACCCTGGTCAATTAACTGCTGATAGCTTGCGAGGGCTTCTTTATATTGCCCTTTGGCATAAAGTGCATTCCCTTTTGAAAACAGTGCATTTGTTCCATCACCGCCAAACGACAACAGCGGTAACACCAATATTATCATTAAATAAAACCAACGCTTCAGCATATCAAATTTCATTTTCAATATCGTTAATAATGCCTTTTGCTTTTTCAAAAACTTCTTGCTTAGAGATATGCGTTACCGGTGCGTATCGCGCCATTTCGCACAAATCAAGCGTCTCGAGCAGCCGATCTCTCAATTGATCGCTTACTTTTTTATCCTTCAGGGCGGATTCAATGCGTTCTTTATTCAGGTCGGCATACTGAATATTCAGCTTATCACTCAGGTAGCCATATAAGCTGGTGAACACATCTTCGTAAAATGCCGCAGCGTTACCGGCGGTCAACTGTATTTGCGCACTTGCCAGGTGTTTGGCGGCAATTTTACCCGCTTTGCGGCTTTTGACTTTTACCAGGTCGCTGTTTTGTTCAATCAGTTTATTACGATAAACATATGCCCCATAACACAGCACCGGACCAACCAACAGCAGCAGCCAGTAGCCTATCGAGCCAAAAAACGTGTCGCCGTTTTTTGCCACGCTATTATCTTCCGTCTTAATGTACCGGATGTCCTTGCTCAGCATTTTAATATCCTGCTTTTCGGCATCCGAAAAAGCGGTCACATTGCTTTCATTAGCACCTTTGTCAACCTTTATGTGAAATCCTTTTGTCGATAAAGTAACATAGCGATTGGTTGCCGGATTGAAGTATGAGAATTGAAGCGGGTCGATCGCGTAATCTCCCTGGTGCCGCGGTATCAGCAGATAATTATAAAACCTGCTGCCCGATACGCCGTTTTCATTTTCGGTTACGGTATCGGTTGTTTTAGGGTCGTACTTTTCGAAATCAGCCGGGAAATTGGTGCTGAGCGTTTTTAATAATTTAATGTTACCCGAACCGGTAACTTTTACCTTATAATTTAAAGCGTCGTTAGTCTTTAGCTCTGCCTTATCAACCGAGCTCTCGATATTAAAGCTGCCAACGGCTCCCGTGAAACTGGCGGGTTTTCCCGCGTCCGGCAGCGGTTTTACATGAATGGCCACCGGCGAGCTCTTCGCCTCGTATTTTTCCTGCCTTGTGTCCTGGAAAAATTGCGCTAATGGGTCCGAGGATTGTATGGGTACACTAACCATCAAAGTCATCCCCAGGGGATCTACTATTAGGTCGCCGGACCGCTCAGGAAAAAGTATAGTTTTTTTTAGGTCAGCCACCTCGTATCGCACACCTTTGTACACTTCAATGTGCATAGGCACCTGCCCTCCCTGCGGTTTAATGTCCTCGCTCCAAAAACCATTTAGCTCCGGAACGGTCTCACCCAGGTTTTGTTCTATGGTGACCCTGTTATAAATCCGGTAGGTTACAGTTATCTGCTGTCCCAGGTAAACGTTGGTTTTATCAACAATAGCCTTTATAAAAAGCAATTTAGACAGATCTGAAGGGCTTGCCTGTTGAATCCCGTTGTCAGGAGCGCTGCTTTGGGATTGGGCCTGCCCATTTTGCGGCATGGGCTTACCTTTAACGACTGTGATTTTTATAGGGCTGGTGGTTAAGTTATGCCCGTTGACGTCAATCGTCGCTGCACCGATGGTAAAGTCACCCTCCCTTACAGCCATCAGGTCATAGCCGATGGAAATGCTGGCAGATGCGCTGCCGTTGATGATCTCCATGCTTTGCGACTCGTTCGGCCCGCCGACTACCCGGAAGCCCCGAAAATCCGGTGGCGTAAAATTGCCGCCGTTTCCGTTCACCGAAAAAGTGACTTCAAATACTTCCCCCGTGCCTACAGTACTCTTATTTACTGAGGCAGTAAACTTCGGTTGCTGGCTGAATGCTTTTCCGCCAACGATCAAAAAGAGAGTTAATATGAGGTATTTGATCTTCATTTTTTAAGTTGATTGGGTTGACGGGAGGAAGACTTACGAAGTTTTAAAAACTAAGTCTCGCTCTGCTCTACCAATCCTTCGTAATATTCTTCTTCGTCCCCTGGAATTTCTTATTCTTCAGTTTATCCTGGGTTTGTTTCTCCTGGTTGTTCAAAGCATCCAGCATGTGCTGGGCGTCTTCTTTTGATATCTGGTTCGGCTGTTGTTGCTGATCCTTCTTATCCTGGTTTTGCTTATCCTGGTTTTGTTTATTCTGATCTTTATTGTCCTTATTTTTATCGTTTTGGTTCTTGTTGTCTTTGTTCTTTTGGTCTTGCTGGTTTTTATTGTTTTGATTTTGCTTATTCTGCTGTTGCTGCTTTTTCAATTTCTCCTGCGCATAGGCCAGGTTATACCGGGTTTCATCGTCTTTAGGATTATTCAACAGCGCTTTTTTGTATGCTTCGATGCTCTCTTCCAGTTTTTTATTTTCCAGCAGGGAGTTACCCATGTTATGGTAGGCTGCCGCAGTTAAAGCTTTGTTTTTTGTTGAAGAGGCCAGCTTATTAAACTGATCGCCGGCATCTGCAAATTTCTTTTGCTTATACAGCGCATCACCCAGGTTAAAGCTGCCGACCGTGTCCGGAGCCTTATTGTCCACCGCTTTACGGTAGTCGTCCTCAGCATCCTTAAATTTCTGTTCTTTATAAAGTTCGTTCCCTTTATGGATATATTTTTTTTGCTGCGCGAAAACACCGGTAGCTGCAAATAAAAATACGATAACGATGGTTAACTGCCTCATATCTTTTTCACCTCAAAAAGCTTCAAGCCGGCAAGTTTTAAACTTTTCCGGTTCGATATAAAAAATTCAATAATCAACAGTACCAGTGCGTTGACCAGCAGGAACTGAAAGCGGTCCTCAAAATCTTTAAAACTCTTGCTGTCATAAGTTTTGCGCTGCACCTTGCCAATCTGGTCCATAATAATATTAAGCCCCACGTTAGCGTTTGTGGCCCGTACATAAGCGCCCTGGCCTGCTGCTGTGATTTCCTTGCACATGCCCTCGTCCAGTTTGCTGATAACGGTATGGCCGGCGCTGTCCGTATGAAACCCAACCTGTTTCCCATTTTGATAAATGGGTATTGGCGAACCATTTGCTGATCCCATCCCGATCACATTTACCATTACATCCTTGCTCGCAGCCTCTTTTGCTGCCACCACCGCATCATCCTCGTGGTTTTCGCCATCGGTGATGATGATCATCGCTTTCCCGGTACCGTCCTTAAAATCGAACGAATTCATGCCCATATCAATTGCGGCGCCTATGGCGGTGCCCTGCGTGGGGACCATGTCCGTACTTATGGTATTTAAAAATAGCTTAGCCGCGGAATAATCAGTAGTCATCGGCAGTTGCACATACGCCTCGCCGGCAAAAACGATGATGCCAATGCGGTCGCTATGCAGGTTATCGATGAGCTGGGCGATAGCCTGTTTGGCACTTTCCAGCCGGTTAGGGGCCATATCCTGCGAGAGCATGCTGTTTGATACATCCAGCAGTATCATCAGGTCAGCGCCTTTTTTCTTTTCTTCTTCCATTCTCGAGCCGATCTGCGGATCGGCAGCGCCAATAATCAAAAAGGCATAAGCCGCCATAAAAAGTATAAACTTGATCCATGGCCTCGAAAAGGAAACCTCGGGGATCATTGCTGCTACAACTTTTTTATCCCCAAAAGCAGCGAAAGCACGCTTTTTCCAACGATCAACCACTAAAAACAGCAGTACAAAAAGCGGGATGATGAGCAGCCCCCATAAATATTCACTATTTGCAAAACGTATCATGCCTTTAAGTTAAAGCCCCCCTCAGCCATGTGTTTTTCGAAATAAACTCCAAGGTTAAAAACAGCAATGCAGCCAGCGCAAAAGGCAAAAACAGCTCCGTTTTTTTGTGGTATTGTGTCACCTGTATCTTCGCTTTCTCCAGCTTGTCAATCTGGCTGTAAATATTTTGCAGCGCGTGGTTATCGGTAGCCCTGAAGTATTTACCGCCGGTGATACCGGCAATTTTTGTCAAAGTACCTTCGTCGATATCAACCGGCATCTTTTGGTATTGTACGCCAAATGCGGTTTGTACCGGAATGGGCGCATAACCGTGCGTACCGATACCCACCGTGTACACCCTGATACCAAACGTTTTGGCGATTTGCGCGGCAGTTAGCGGCGCTATCGCCCCGGTATTATTCGAGCCATCGGTCAGCAAAATGATTACCTTGCTTTTTGCCTCGCTATCCTTCAGCCGATTTACCGCTGTAGCCAGGCCATCACCTATCGCCGTCATATCGGCTATCATACCATAGTGAACATCCTTATACAGGTTGATCAGCACATCATGATCAATTGTGAGCGGGCATTGTGTAAAGCTTTCGCCGCTGAAAATCACCAGGCCGATGCGGTCGTTCGGCCGGCTTTTGATAAAATCGATCGCAATGTTTTTGCCGGCTTCCAGGCGGTTCGGCTGGAAATCTTCGGCCAGCATACTGCCTGAAATGTCTGATGCAATCATGATATCGATGCCCTCAGTTGTTGAATCCTGCCAGCTTAATGACGACTGTGGCCTTGCCAATGCAAGGATTAAAGCCGCAACCGCCAGCGAACGCAATACAATGCCCGAATGGCGAAGGCCCGGCAATATACTTTTAACCGGCAGCGAAAACGCTTTTGCCGCCGATACGCTTAAACTCCCCTGCAGCTTCTGCTCGCGCCAGATATACCAGCCAACCATCAGCGGGATAATAATGAACAGCCAGAAAAATTCCGGATAGGCAAACTCGATGTCTTTAAACATGCTGCGTCCCCCCTTCCGTATTTACCGGTTTATCAACCTGGCGGGTGCTGCTCACAAAATCAATCGCACTATCCAGGCTTTCCTCATTTTCTGCAGGCAGCGGTTTTTCTTTTGCAAATTTTACCAAATCCGACAATACCAGCAACTGCTTCAGGTTGTTGCGGCTGGTATCGGCAATATCCATATGTCTCAGGCCGGCCAATATCTCGTCCGTAGTTTTTTCGTGCGTTTTAATGATATACCTTTTTTCAAGGTATTCGCGAACAATATCACTCAGCTCGATATAATATTGTTTAACCTGTTCCTGCTGCCATAATTTTTTATCGCGCAGCTCCTTCAGCTTATTTATTGCAACAATGTGCGGCGGCACAAGTGGCTCAACAATTTTTACCAAGGGAACGGGCTTCGGTCGTTTGCGGAAATAGATGATCGCTCCGACTAAGATGCCAATCAATACCAGCCCTCCCGCTATCCAATACCAGTTGTCGTGCAGCCAATCCAGCCATGTGTACGAAACCGCCAGTGGCTGTTTTATGTCATAAATGGATTTTGTGGTATCCACTTTAACCGTTTCTACCTGCAGGGTTAGTTCGTTTGTTTTTACAAGGCCGTTTTCGGAGCCTATTGAAAAGGCCGGTATGGTATAGGTTCCCGCGTCAAAGGAAGTAATGGTATAGCTTTGCGTTACCGTGATGGCGCTTTTATCAGTTTGATCATAAGCGGTATCCGGCTTGTTGATGCTTACCACCTGAACTTTACCGACAACGGTGTCTGTAAGTTTCGGAAAATTTACATGCGCTTTGACAGGTTGCCGCACCGAAAGGAATAGTTTGGTCTGGTCGCCTATCCGGATAGTGTATTGCTGCAGTTTTGCTTCGGCTTGTATTGCTTGTGCGTTTGTTTTTATACTGAAACAGGTTAAACAAAGCAAAGCCAGTATGAGTTTAAAAAACCGGTTCTTCATATTTGTCACCTTCTT